>JADMIJ010000004.1 GCA_015478655.1 Acidimicrobiales bacterium
GCGTTGCTCGCTTCAGGGGCTGGTCAGGGCGCCCACGGATATGTCAGTAGAGCCAAAAAAAGCGCCGTATCCCCCCAAGCGGCACCACCATCGATCACAACCTCACCAGGGCGCGCCCGCACCGCGGCCTCCGCGCGGTCAAGCTCGTATTGTCGCAAGGCGAACGTGTCGAGAACATTGAGGGCATGACACCGAAGCGAGAAATTGAATCCGAAGGAAGCCAGATCGTACACACCCAGCGTAAAGCCGAAGCCGTCATCGACAGGAGATGGCGGGGAAATGGCGGCAATCGTTCGGTGGACGTCCCAGTACTTCTGATCATCCAGGGGCAATGTGACGTGCTTTGCGCCGAGCGCACGGAAGGCGAGTAGGCGGGCGTAGAGACGCCGCGAAGCTTGATCCGTGAGAGACGACCAAGCCTGTTGGTGCTCTTCCAATCGAACTACGGTGTCGGCCAGTTCGGCACTGGACGTTCCAGGAAGGTCGGCGAACTGACGCCCAGGAAAGCGGAGCTCGTCCATCCTGTCGTCAAGGATGTCGGCTCCTTGAGTGAGTTCGCTCGCGTAGCATTCCAGGAAGCTCGTTGTGCTCACCACAGAATCTTCGCACGGTTGCGTCCCGCCGAGTGCCATCAGAACCAGACGACGGCTTGCGCCCGGCATACGCCCGGCCTATTTCCGAATCGCCACATTGCCCGGTATCGAGTACCTGCAACCCCGTCGTAGTACTTGATCCAGGCGGTGTTCACCCAGCATTCGGCGGCTCTGGTCGGGAACCGGCACCGGTGCTCCCTACTCACTGGCGTCCCCGCTCGGCTCAATCGCCCTCCGGCATTTCGAGGGCCGCTTGGCGCTGAGCCGGTTCCTCTAGCCGCAGGTGAGCACCAGGTGGGGGCCGAGCGTGCTGCTGGCTTCTTTGGAGAGATAGCCGGCCCCATCGCCGCTGGTGCTCGAGCCTCGGATGGTGAAGGTCCCTCCGGCGGAGGGGACGAGGCTGAGGACGTCGATCGAATAGGTGGTGTTGCCGGCGACTGCTCCGAGGCTGACCGGTGCGATGGTCGCGTCTTTGGCTGGGGCGGTGTTCCAGGTCACGGTGCCCTCGGACCAGTTGGCGAAGGGGTCGTTTGCCTTGGTCGCAAAGAAGTCTCCGCCGTGAACCGACGGGTTCGTGCTGGTGCTGCCGACCGTGAGTTTGAGGGTGGCCGCGGTGATGTTCGCACAGGAGGTCGTGAACTCCACCAGCAGGTCGTTGACCGGGCTGCTGGCGTCGACGCTGAGCCGGCTGATCGGGGGTTTGTTGTTGGCCGGATCAATGGTCGAGTCGTTGCTCGGACTGAGGGTGACCACCGTCCCGCCACCGGATCCGGTGGTCGCGTTGGCGGAGGTGCTCTGGGCGGACTCGTTGCCGGCCGCGTCGCGGGCGGTCACGGTGTAGGTGTACTGCGTATTCGGGGTGAGGCCGGTGTCCGTGAAGCTGGTCGCGTTGATGCCCGTGCCCGCCGGAATCTTCGTGCCGTTTCGGTAGACGTTGTAGCCGGTCACGCCGACATTGTCGCTGCTCGCCGTCCAGGTCAACGGGACCGTGCCCGACGTTGTCGTGCCTGCCGTCAATCCCGTCGGCGCGGTGGGAGGCGTGGTGTCCGTGCTGGACCGGGCGATGGTGGTGGAATCGAAGCTGGAGTTGGTATCGGACCGTATGGCGGTCACGGTGAGCGCAGTCGGTGAGACGGTCACCTTGGCGTACTCGTAGAAACTTGACTCGCGGAAGGCCGTAAAGGCGGGGGCCGTCCCGGAGAAGACATTGAATCCGTTGCCGCCGGCACCCGAGACGACGTAGGTGATCCCACCGGGGGTGGGAGTGCCGTCGATCAGGGGAACGGTGCGTTCATAGTTGTGGCTGTTGCCCGAAAGGACCAGGCTGACATGCTCGGTCTGGAACAGTGGGACGAGGTTCTGCCTGACCGCCACGGAACTGGAGTTGGCGCTGGTGGAGCTGTAGGGAGGGCGTTGGATCGCCACAATCCGCCACCCGTCATTTTGGTGGGCGGCGAGGTCGGCCTGTGCGAAGCCGTACTGGGGCGTCCCGACGGCGAACGGTTCCTCACTGTCGAGGACCAGGATGTGGGCGTCGCCCCAGTTGTAGCTGTACCAGCTGTGGTTGGAACCTGGCATCGGGAAGTTGGCCCAGAACTCGCCGTCGCCGTAGTAGTCCTTGTTGCCATTGGCCGGAAAGAACGACTGCGACTTCACCACAGGCCCGAACTGCTTGTAGAAGCGGGTATCGAAGTCTGAATAGGTCGTCGTGAAGTTGGGGTCGGGTAACCCGGCGGAGGGATAGATGTTGTCTCCCAGGGTCTGGATGAATTGGGTTCCCGCAGTTCCGATGTTGGCGGCGTTCTGCGATTCGCCGGAGCTCTGGCCACCGAAGTCGCCTATCGCCGCGAAGCTGAACGACTGTCCCGGGCTGGCAGCTGTGCGAATTGTCCCGCCCGCAGATACTCCGCTGCTGGTGACGGTGTAGGGGTATGAGAGATCGGGCGACAGGCCCGTGATGGGGACGGCATGGTGCTGGACCGTACCGGCCGGGTCGGTGACATTCCGGCCGGCGACGGCCACCGCTCCGGATGTGGGAATGTTGGTCCACCAGGAGACCATCGCTGTCGTGGCAGTCACAAGGGAGAGATAGGGGCCGCGGGCGATGTTCACCACCCCGACCGCCGTGGTCGAGATGGACTTCGCCGCCGTGGGAACAGAGCGGTTACCGGCCGAATCGACGGCGACGATCTGGTAGGTGTGGGACGTCGAAGGGGCCAGTCCATTGTCGGAATAGTGCTGGGAATTGGGCAGTTCGACGATGCCGACGGCTCCGCCGTCCCTGTCCACCTCGTAGTAGGCCAGATCTGTCGATGTCGACTTTGCCCACACCACGTCGATCCGTGCGGAGGAGAAGGCCTTCAACGCCACGCTGCTGCTAATCGGCGCCGCAGGTCGTGTCGTGTCGGAGCTCGTCGATGTCGTCAGCGTTGTCGTGCGCATGACCGACAGATTGTCGGCGGCATCGATGGCAACGACACCGAACTGGTACGCGGATCCGCTGCGGAGGTTTGCCGCGCTATAGGAGGTCACCGCATCGGTTGTGGCGATCAAGGACAACGGGCCGCCATGAAGTCCGCGGTACACCCGGTAGCCCTCGACGGCGACGTTGTCCGACGATCCGCCCCACTTCAACGAGGCACTGCGTGCCGTGACGCTCGACACCGTGATGGCGCCTGGTTCGGTCGGGGCCGACGTGTCCGCGGCCGATGCCGATCCAGCGGTGACGAACCCGAGTCCGCCCACGACGATGGCGACCGCTAGGGCGATCACACCCAGGCTGGCTCGGCGCATTGCGAACTCCCAGTTTCCGCCTTGTGGAATGCCCGTTGCCGGACGGCATCCCTCGGTCGAGGAGTCATCATGGCAGTCGGATCCGACCCGGGCAAATCCCCTTGACCCGGTTCGGCTCCACTCCTGACGGTGCCACGGCCTCGCTCGACCGCTGTGCGTCGCCGCCGACACACTCTGCGCGGTCCCTGATGCGAAGGCGGGTCCCGGAGCTGGATGTCTCCGGGTTGACCCGTGCCCCTCCGCTCAGTCGCCCACCGGCATTTCGAGGGCTTCCTTGCCGGTCAGCCAGGGTCGTCCGGCGGCGGCCAGGTCGGCCCACTTGTCGAGGCCCTCGCCGGTCTGGCCCAGCTCGGCCGGGGTGGGCCCGAACTTCGCCGCCAGGGGTTCGAGGGCCGCGGTATCGAAGTGGTAACACTCGGCGGCATTGGATCCGAGAATCCGTTGGGTCTCGTCCACCGGGATGTCGGAGAAGGCGTTCTTGAGCCACTCCTTGGTGTGGGGCCAGGTCCCCTCCGGATGGGGGAAGTCGTTGCCCCACATGAGGTTGCCGATGCCGATCTCGTACCGGCGGGCCAGCTCGCGCCGCCTGGTGTTCGATGCCCCGATGAAGCAGTTGCGGTCGAAGTACTCGCTCGGCCGCATGGACAGGTGCTCGGTGAGCTGCTTTCCCAGCTTCTTCGCCGCATGCTCGCGGTCGTAGACGATGTCCGAGGTCCACAGCAGATCGGGTGCCCAAAAGGCGCCGCATTCGGTGGTGACGAATGCCAGCTCGGGGAAGCGCTCGAACGTTCCCGACCACAGCAGAAACCACAGCGGCCGGGTCGACCACCACCGGACCTCGGCGACGTACATTCCGACGTATTCGCCGTAGGACGCTCGATCCGCGGCACCCGAGTGGACATGGACCGGCATCTCGAGCTCCGAGCACACGGCCCAGACGGGGTCGTACTTGGCGTCGTGATAGGGCTCGTACGGCTGCCACATCGAGGGGATGAGGATCCCGCCGCGCAGGCCCGACTCCCGGGCCCGCTTGATCTCGGCCACGGCGGCGTCGACGTCGAAGATGGGCACGATGGCCACGCCGGCACGACGGTGCGGGCTGTCGCTGCAGAGCTCGGCCAGCCACCGGTTGTGCGCCTGTGCACCCGCCATCAACAGATCGACGGGAACGTCGGCGGTGGCCCCCAGGCCGGCGCCGAACGGCGCCGAGGCTCCCGCCGTCACGGCGTCGGCGTCGGGGAAGATGACTTCGCCGACCACACCGTCGGCATCGAGCTCCTGATAGCGTCGGTGGGCGTCCCAACCGCCCTGCAGGCCCTCGGCGTTCTCGTGCTCCCACTCCTCGGCGAACTCCTCATTGCGGAGCCCGCGCTCGGCCAGCTCGGCCTCCATGGCCGCCCGCGCCGCCTGGTACTCGTCGAAGGTGTTCCGGAAGGCTGGGTCCAACCACTCGCGGTACTGCCGGTTGGGCAATCCGGCGTGGCAATCGGCGGAGATCACCAGGTAGTTGTTCATTGAGGGGGCCTCTCTCGATGGGGCGGTCAACCGGGGACCTCCCGCAGGTACGTGGGATTGGTTCGATTGAGCATCGAGTCCGTCCGGGCGCGGATCTGGGCGTCGGTCGATGCACTCGGTGCTGAGATCCAGAAGTCGCCCGCCCGCACCCCGCGCACCACCTGGTCCGCCACCTCAGCCGGCTCGGTGTAGTTGACCTCGATGCCCGCCGCCGACATCTGGGCCTCGATGTCCTCGATGGTCGGATAGGGAGACTGCCTCGGTCGTTCCTTGGCCAGCTCCGGCGGGCGCACCCGCCACGAGCTGAAGATCCCGGTACGCAGCATGTTGGGACCGGGGAAGAGCACCGACGCCCCGATCGCCGACCCGGCGTCCTGGAGCTGGGCATAGAGGCACTCGGTGAGGGTCACCACCGCCGCCTTGGTCACCGCGTACTGCGGGGTCCCCCGGAGGGGCGACACGCCACCGTTGCCCGACGAGGTGTTCACGATGTGCCCCTCGGCGCCCGACGAGATCATGGTGGGCACGAAGGCGTTGATGCCGTGGATCACCCCGTAGACGTTGACGTTGAACGCCCACCGCCAATCGTTGAGCTCGTGCTCCCAGAGCGCTCCCTCGGCTCCGGCGCCGATGCCGGCGTTGTTGCACAGGAGATGGACGGCGCCGTACCGCTCCACGGCCGCGTCCCGCAGCCCCTCCACCGACGCATAGTCGGCGACGTCGCAGACCACCCCGGTGGCCTCCGCTCCTTCGGCCCGAAGCTTCTCGGTCGCAGTGACCAGCGCCCCCTCTTCGACATCGGCCAGGACCACCTTCATCCCCTCGCGGGCGAATCGCTCGCCCATGGCTCGACCGATGCCCCCGGCACCGCCGGTGACCACCGCCACCCGGCCGGTCAGGTCCTTCATCACTCCTCGCCCACCGGCGAGAGGTCGTCGTAGCGCTGATGGACGTAGGGCCGGATCCATTCCCCGGGCACCGTGCCGTGGATCTCGCCTCGTTGGATGCTGCTGCGCTCGGCCAGCGTGATGTCGAGCAGCTGGCGCACCGGGAGATCGGCCACCGGGTCGAAGCGCGACTCGCGCAGGATGACTTCGCCGCTGACCTCCTCGAGCTTCCGGGTCTGCTCGGTCCGATGGCAGTAGACCAGGGCCGGGTCACTGTCGAACCCCTTGCCGTCGGGAGAAGGGAGGAACTTGAAATAGAAGTCGGTCCGGGTCTCGGTGTCCGGCAGGTCGAGCTGGCGGCCGACCGTCCCGTCGATGGTGACGATCTCGGTCCCCATACGGGCGAATGACCCTGTGACCCGGTCACCGTGACGGAGCAGGTCGACCGCCCCGAGCTTCTTGGGCTCGCCGAATGTCTCCCGGCCCCCGATGACCGACTGCTCGGTCGTCATGGGCATGAGGAGGGCGTAGAAGCCCTCGGTCCCCTCGTGGCGGGCCCGCACCGAGAAGCTTCCCGCCCCGACCGTTGGGTAGCCGGTGATGTCGACGGTGGCCACGGTGACCTTGACCACCGGGTCCGCCCCGGGTTCGACGGGGGGCGGCAGGACGGCGGCGATGACCTCCGGGTCGGTGAGGTAGCGGGCGACGAGGGTGGTGGCCCAGACGTCCACCGACGTCGCCTCCACCTCTCGGTTGCGCAATTGGTCTTCGGATCGTGCTCCGTACCTGACGTTGGCCATGACGCTCCTTTGTGGTTGATCGAACTGACGGGCGAAAGGCTGCTCAGGGGGCGATCCCGGCGAAGGCCGGGCACCGTCCGGCACCGCTGGGTATCTCGTCCGCCCCCAGCGGTCGACCGATCTCCTCGTGGCTCGGGCCCACCCGCCGGGCCGCGTCGCGCAGACGGTCCAGATCGAATCCGAAGAGCTGGGCGGCGTTCCCCCCCAGCATCTGCTGGACCTCGATGGGGTCGATCCCCGCGAAGGAGAGGCGGAGGGCCTCGGTGCTGAACGGGTAGCTCGACTCCTTGTGCGGGTAGTCACTTCCCCACATGATCTTGTCCACGCCGACCGCGTGGCGCATGGCCGCCTCCGCCGGCCGCATGAAGCTGGAGCCGACATGGCACTGTCGCGCCCAGTAGTCGCTCGGTCGCATCGAGAGCTCGGAGACGATGGCCTCCCCCCATTCGCGCTCTTGTGACCCTGACGCCGTACCCATCCGGTCGAAGAAGAAGTCGAGGGTGGTCAGGGTCTCGGGGATCCAAGCCGTGCCTTGCTCCGTGAAGACGAACTGGAGGTCGGGATGGCGCTCGAGCACCCCGGCGAAGATGAGATGCCAGAGAGAACGGTGGGCCCACCAGGTGACCTCCAGCATGAACATGACCTTCTCGATGTCCTGGTCCCCCAAGGGCGGGACGGCACTGCCACTGTGGTGGTTGACGGGAAGGCCGGCAGTTTCGCAGGCCCGCCACAGGGGGTCGTAGACCCGCGAGTAGAGCGGCTCGAGCCCGGAGCCCGGAGGAGCACCGGGAAGGAGGACCCCTGCCGTCATGCCGGCCTCGGCGGCCCACTCCAGTTCGGCAACCGCCGCGGGGACGTCGTGCAACATGATCTGGACGATGCCGAGACGCCGCCCGGGCGCTGCGGCGCAAAAATCGGCCAGCCACCGGTTGTGAGCCCGGAGCCCCTCCCAGCGGAGCTTGAGATCTCCCTCGCTCGCCCCCGGCGTCTGCACTTTGAGGGAGGGCTCGGGGTAGAAGGGGGGGATGGTGTTGGGGAAGACCACCTCGGCCACGATCCCGTCCGCCTCGAGGTCGGCCAATCGCCGATCGTGATCCCAGTTCTGGCTGGCCTCGTCGCCCATCAGGTCGTCGAACGGGATGCGGTAGTGCGTGGCCCAGTCGTCGAACTGGGCATGCAGCTTGCTCGGGAGGTAGCTGCGGTAGTCGACGAGATCGGCACCACCATGGCAGTCGGCCGAAATGATGGTGTAGTGCCCAGTGCCGGACATCCCTTGGCCTCCCCCTTGCGCTTCGAAACCGGATCCACGGGCACCCGAGGCCCGTGCCTGTAACATCGTTACATGACGACCGGAGCGGGTCAAGCAGCGCCCGGGCGGGGCTCCGGTGCGGGACTCTCCCGAAGCCAGGTGCTCGACGCCGGTATGGAGATCCTCGAGACCGAGGGGATCGACGGCCTCACCATTCGCGGGCTGGCCGGGAAACTGGGTGTGGCGGCGACGGCCATCTATTGGCACGTGGGGGACAAGCATGCCCTGCTCGACGGCCTCGCCGAGCGGGTCATCGGGGAGCTCGGTGCCGTCTCTGTCCGGGGCCGGGATCCCGTGACCAGGATCAGCTCCGTGGCCCGCTCGCTGCGAGCGACCCTCCTCGAACGACCCGACCTGGTGGCGCTGGTCCACCGCCAGGGTCGAATTGCCGCACTGTTCCAGCCGGCTCGCCGTGTGCTGGTCCGCGAGCTCACCGCGGCCGGTGTCGACGGAGCCAGCGCCGCCTTGGCCGTGCAGGCCGTGCTCAATCTGGTCATCGGCTCCGTCCTGCTCGACCGTCAGGTCGAGCGACAGCCGACCCAACGTGAGACGCCCGAGGAGCTGTGGTCGATTGCCGACGCACCCGACGCTCCCGAGCTGCTCGAGCACCTCTCCCATCCGATCGATGAGGAGGAATTGTTCGACTACACCTTGGCCGCCGTCGTCCGGGCCGTCGTGCAACCCTGATCGCCGTCAGCTGGGGAAGCCATCGCGTGCTCGGGAGTCGGCATGGTGCGGATCTGCACCATGCGGATCTGCACCGTGCGGATCGGCAGTGCGGATCGGCAGTGTGGATCGGCCTCGTGCGGACTTGCACCGGGGCCGGATCAGGGAGTGGCCGCCGGATGGGCTCGAATCTGCCCGATGTATCGGCGCCGGCCTTGCCGGAGTTGAGGGGCTGGGCCCCCGGGCCGGTACTGACATCTGACGGTGACTCAGCTAACTTCGTCGCCAGTCGATCGTCCGATCGCCGGTCGTGACTGGGGAGGGGTTCACGAGTGTCCGAGCACCACCGGGACGACGAATTCCACCCGCCGACCAGCGACGACCCCTACTGGACGGAGACCTGCTGGTTCACGTTCACCGTTCCGGAACGCCGTCTGTCCGGACAGCTCTACCCGTTCTTTCGACCCAACCAGGGCGTGTTGGCATCCGGTGCCTACTTCTGGGATCACACCGGGCACACACCGGCCGACATCCTGCACGCCCGGCATTTCTGGCATCTCCCCATCCCCGATCAACCGCTGTCGGACATCCAGCTTCCCAACGGCATCGCCTATCGGTGCCTCGAGCCTCTCCGGCGCTACGCACTCTCCTATGACGACCCCGATGCCGTCGTTGGGGAAACGGAGGATGGTGCTGTCCATGTGGAGCTCACCTTCACCGCCATCGCACCCCCTAACTACCTGGGTGACTCGCACCTCGACCAGCCTGGCCGGTACCAGGGCACGATTTCCTTGGCCGGTGAGGAGATCGCGGTGGACGCCTTCGGCTTCCGGGACCGTTCGTGGGGCTCGCGGTCCCAGTTCGGGCCGGGCATTCACGGCACGCCGGCCATGACCGGTGGCTACAGCTATGCCACCGCCTCCGACCGGGACGCGTTTCACGTCATCACCATGGACTTCGGAACCGGAAGCCTGGCCATCCACGGCTATCTGCTCCGCCATGGGGAGTGGTCGAAGGTGGCATCCGGACGCCGACAGGTGCTCGACCGGGATGCCCGGACCGCCTATCCGACCGCGGTCGCCATCGACCTGACCGACGAGTCGGGCCGAGCGTTGCATGCTGAGGGGCGGTGCCTCAACGGGCTGGGGCTGTTTCTCAACCCCAATCTGTACTCGGTGAATTGCCTGACCGAGTGGACGTTCGACGGGATGTGCGCCTTCGGTGAGGACCATGACAACTGGAGCGCCGCCGGCATCCGACAGTTCCTGCGCTCCCGGCGCACCCCCGATTCGCCTGACGACCAAACCTACCAACAGACACGCAGCCGACCGAGCGAGGTGCACCCAGTATGACCATGATTGACGGACCCAGCGGAGAGCGCCCCCAGACCTCCACCCGCGACTACGGCCAGCTCCGGGCGCAGCTCGAGGCCTGGTTGGGCACCCGGGTCCCCGGGGCTTCGATCTCCGAGCTGATCGTGCCCGAGTCGAACGGCATGTCGTCGGAGACGGTGCTCTTCAACCTCACGGTGCCAGGTGAGCCCGAGCCGCGCGGGCTGGTCGCACGCATCGCCCCTGACCCGGCGGCCGACCCGGTGTTCTCGGTGTACGACATGGAGCGCCAGTTCGAAACCATGCAGATGGTGGCTGACCACACCGACGTGCCTATCCCCAAGGTGCTGTGGCTGGAGGCAGGGACAGACGCCATCGGCGTGCCGTTCTTCGTCATGGAACGGGTCACCGGCATCGTCCCCCCGGATGTGCTGCCGTACACCTTCGGGGACAACTGGTTCTACGATGCGCCACTCGCCAAACAACGGCGACTGGAACGTCAGGCGGTCGAAGTGGTGGCTGCGCTGCACGAGCTGACAGCCGAAGGACCTGCTCGGTTTCTGGCCGGACCGGACGACGGTGAGAGCCATCTGCGCCATCACGTGCGGGCGCAGCGGGCGTATTACGACTGGGTGGCCGAAGACGGGGTCCGCTCGCCTCTCATCGAACGCGGATTCGAATGGCTGGAGGAGAACTGGCCAACCAATGCCGACGACGCCGTCTTCAGCTGGGGCGACGCCCGCATCGGCAACATGATGTTCGAGGACTTCTCACCGGTGGCCGTGCTCGACTGGGAGATGGCCGCGGTGGGCCCTCGGGAGATCGATCTCGGGTGGATGATCTACATTCACCGGTTCTTCCAGGACATGGTGGAGGACCTCGGGATGCCCGGAATGCCGCACATCCTTCAGCGCCAGACGGTGGCCTCCATCTACGAGGAAGCCTCGGGTTACCATGCCAGGGACCTGGATTTCTACACTACCTATGCCGCGCTACGACACGGCATCGTCATGTTCCGCATCACGCGGCGCTCGATCCGGTTCGGTGAGGCCGTCATGCCTGATGACCCAGACCATGCCATCCTCCACCATGCCCACCTGCGCAAGATGCTCGACGGGGTCTACTGGTCCGACAAGTAGCCGGGCGCGCCGCGGCCCGCAGACCGCTCGCGACCCTTCGATCAGGCGTCGTCCTCGGGAGAGACGGCCACCGGTACATGGAACAGAGCCTGGTAGATGGAACCGTCGGGCCCCGGTGATGACCGGTAGAGAACGACTTCTGGCACGTCGAAGCGCGCCCTGAGCGGCATCCCGGCCAGGTCGGTCGGCTGGGACCCAGGTCCCCGGAACCGCGCCAGGGTGACGTGGCCGGCAAAGGCCGGTTCCTGGGAGCGACCCCACCTGGAGGTGGCCTCGAGCACTGCCCCGGCCAGCGCCTCCACTCCGGTGACGGGGATCTGGAGGACCCGGCTGCTGGCAAACCACGCAGATGCCGGCCCGAGGGCGGCCTCCACCCTTTCGGCTCCCAGTCTGGAGGGAATGAGACAGAGGGCCTCGGCGACAGCCGCCGGTTCGCCGACTTCGCCCAGAAACCGCAGGGTGACATGCCACTGGGCCGGTGTCGTCCATCGGAGGCCCGTCCGGGCTGGTTGCGGCAGTGCTGAAAGAACGCGCCGGACGGTGACCGGGACGTCGGCGGCGACGAACAGGCGCACGGGACCAGTGTGCTCCAACCTGCTCCGGCGCGCCCTTCCGCCCCGCTCCGGCGGACCTCGCTCTACCCAGGTCGGGAACGGATCGTGATCGACCTCATGTCGGCGGACGAAGGCTCCGGAGCCCGTGACGCTGCTCGGCGGCGGTGACGGTGTGCTCGATCAGCAGGGCGATCGTCATGGGCCCGACACCTCCGGGGACCGGAGTGACCAGACGGGCGGTGGCGGCCACCTCGTCGAAGGCGACGTCGCCGATGTTGTCGGGGTTGTAGCCGGCGTCGACGACAACCGCTCCGGGCTTGATCCAGGCACCCCGGACGAAGTTGGGCTTCCCGGCGGCGGCAATCACGATGTCCGCGGTGGCGACGATCGCCGCCAGGTCCCGGGTATGCGAATGGCAGTAGGTGACGGTGGCGTCGCGAACCAGTAGGAGCATGCCTATCGGTTTTCCGAGGATCGGGCTGCGGCCGATGACCACGGCATGACGACCGGGGAGATCGACACCGTACGCATCGAGCAGCCGCATGATCCCCGCCGCAGTGCACGAGGGGAACCCAGGGAGGGCCAGGGCCATGGCCGCGAAGGAGCGGGCGGTGACCCCGTCGACGTCCTTTGCCGGCGCGATCGCCTCGAATACCGCCCGTTCGTCGACTTGGGAGGGGACGGGATGCTGCACGAGAATCCCATCGACGGTGGCATCGGCGGAGAGCTCGTCGACGGCATCGACGACCTCGGACGTACGGGCGGTCGGGGGAATTGCCACGAGCCGGGACTCGACGCCCGCAGCGCGGCTGCGCGCTCGCTTCATCTTGACGTACGTCACTGATGCGGGATCGTCGCCAACCAACACCGCGGCCAGGCAGGGTGGACGACCGGCCGAGGCAACGAAGGCAACGGCCCGGTCCGCGGTCTCCGCCAGGACCCTCCGAGCGAGCGCGACTCCATCCATGAGCTCGGCAGTGGGGGAATCGGGCATGAGCACTCCTGGGGGTCGGTGGCTTCGCCCAGGCGCACGGCTCATGACGGACAACTCCTGCCGCCGGGCCGCTCCCTGGTGGTACTCCACCCAAGCGCCAGTCACAGCCCGTCAGAGACTACCGGGAAGGCCTCCGATGCCCGCCCCGTCGGCTCGGACGGACGTGCGTGCCCCGATCTCTCGGCCCTAGAGGAGTTGTTCCAGCCTGGCCGACACCTCCCGGTAGCGGGCGGTCGGGATCAAATGCACACCGTCGAAGGCATGGGACTCCCGAAGATCGCCGATGAGTTCGACGGCCATCTCCACTCCGGCGCCACGATGCCGATCGAGCAGACTGATGATGGGCTCGGCAATGGCCAGCTCCGGGATGTCCGTCGAGAGCTTTCTGGCCATGGATGCACTCGGCAGGACCATGACGCCGGCGAACACGGGTCCGGCGAACTCGATGGAGGCCCGCCACTCCAAAAGTGACTCGATCGAGAAGGAGACCTGAGCGAGGAGGAAATCGGCATCGCGCTTCCAGGGTGGTAGCGGGCGCGACCCAGATGCCACACCCAGCCGCAGCGGTCCAGCGACATCTGACCTGCCCCCGAAGCGGCGTGCCTCGGCGAGCATCGCTCGGACCGTCAGATCGTCCGAGCGAGCACCCGCCTCGGGGCGATCTCCGTAGACGAAGAGGAACTCATTGACCCCGTAGGCGGCAGACGTCAGAAGGTCTCGCTGAAAACCGAGGATGTTCCGGTCGCGGGCGTTGATACAGGCGATGGATCGTCCCCCCATGAGCCCCACTTCGTGAGCCACGGCGATACTCGAGACGGTGGCCCGACCGATGTGGTTGTCCGGGATCAAGAAGGCGTCGGCAACGGTGCTCAGCACGCCGATCTGATGGCGAACATGGGTGAGGTCCGGTCGGGTCGCCGGCTCGATTTCGCACAGGATCTCGAAGTCGGTCGAGGCCATGGCTCCACGATACGCCCAGCCTGGTTTCCACCCGCCTCTCATCGATCGGGGGCCGGTGCCGGATGGCGGCAGCCCGGTGAAGGGGCGAATCATCTCCTCGGGTCCGTTGGCAGGGCGTCCGTGGGATCATGACGCGGTGAACGGGTTCGACACGGCTGAGGGTCGCTGGATCGACCGCTTGGGTACCCAGCTCGGCGCTCCGGCCGTCGCAGATCGTCTCGAAGACATCGAGTGCAGCCTCGCATCCGTCGGGTTGGGCATTGTCCGATGGTATGGAGTCAGGGTCTTCAACGATGCCATACCGGCCGACACGGGCGTCCCAGAAGTGGAAGTGCTCTCGTCGCTCCTCGACGCCGAGGAGCGGGCCGGCCGTCGCGATCCGTATCGATGGGTGGCCTCGCAGATCCATGTGATCGCGGAGCGGAACCGAGCCGGGGATGGCTTCGGCGTAGCCTCGATCTGAGTGACGGAGATGCACACGGTCGCAGTCTTCGATCTGGATGACACGTTGATCGTCGAAGAGGCGAGCGCCAGATCCTCGCTGACCGAAGTGGCGGGTCTGGTCCCGGGCGTGGAGCCCGAAGCATTTGCGGGCCATGTCCTGGCAACGGCTCGACGGCTCTGGTATGCGGGACCATCCCACCACATCTGCCGGGAGCTCGGCTTCGCCTCATGGGAGGGACTGTGGGCCACCTTCGAAGGCAATGACCCCCTCGTCGACGAGCTGCGAGCCTGGATCCCGACCTATCAGCGCGAGGTATGGACCACGGCGCTGATGGCGCACGGCATCGACGACCCGATGCTGTCGGTGGCGTTGCCCGAGGCCTATCGCTCCGCTCAGCGCCGCGGCCACCCGTTGATCGAAGGTGCCGATCAGTTGGTCCGCTCCCTCGCCGGTCGCTGCCGCCTCGGGCTTCTGACCAACGGCCCCTCCGACATCCAGCGCCTGAAACTTTGATCGCACCGGGTTGTCGGGCTGTTTCGACGCCGTGGTCGTCTCGGGTGAGGTCGGTGTCGGCAAGCCCAATCCTGCCGCATTCCATGAAGTGCTCAGACGATTGGGTGCAGAACCGAACGAGGCCGTGATGGTGGGGGACAGCTGGGAGCGAGACGTTCTCGGCGCGCGGCGGATCGGAATGTCAACGGTCTGGGTGGCAGGCGGGCGGACCCTTCCGGCCTCGCTCCCGGGTGTCACCGTGGTGGAGCGTGTCGCCGAGTTGACCGGGTTGGCCGGCCAGTTCCCGACTGCGGGAAGGGAGCGCCGTAACCGATGACGGCCATGATGACCAGAGCCTGCCCGTCAGTGGAGAGGACCGCGTCGAGGCGGGACTGGTGACGGGCGAGAGTTCAGACGCCGCCGCCCAGGCGTCCGGGGACGCGGCGACTGGGCCCTGCCGGACACGCCGGGTCAGCCAGGCAGCACATCCGCGCCGACCAACAGGGCCCGAGTGAAGGAGCTCATCGCTGCGGTTGCCAACTCCGACGGCGAGAACCAGCCGACCCCGATCGTCTCGTCGTGGTCAGGGCCGGGCGTTCCGGCTGTGACCCCCGCATCGAACACCGTGGACACATAGGCGGTCTCATCGCCATTCGGATAGCGGATCCGGAATTGGGGGCCGCCGAGAACCGCCCTGATGCCTCGCAATTCCACCCGGACGCCTGCCTCTTCAGCCGTTTCCCGGATGGCCGCATCTTCGGGTGACTCGTCAGGCTCGACGGCACCACCGATCGTTGCCCACTGTCGGGTGTCGGCGAGCTGCACGAGCAGTAGACGACCGTCCTCTCCCCAGGGGAGGACGGCGACGGAAGGAAGCAGCAACAGTCGATGACCAACCTTGTCTCGGAGGTCGGTGATGAACGGAGAGATGCCCACCGGCTCACGCTAGTGCTCGGCCCGCACTGCAGGATGGCCGAGATCGTCGCCGACGGCGGCTCTCTCCATTACAACCCCAGGTTGCAGCTGGTTGAATCGCCCGCGCCCGGGCCGGCCAACCGGTCCTCACCGGAGGCCGGTTCTCCATCCCGATTGCTCGACGACAGGTGCGCAGCAGCAGGCGGGGTTACGGTACTAGCCACAGATGGAGCGGGCTCGGCGCTGTCGACCGATATGTCGATGCTGGCCCGACGATCAAGGAGAACCGATGACCGCACTCCTGTGCGTCGGCGCACCGGTGGGCCGACGCCGCCTTCGTCATGGTCGGTGCCGCCGGCAGGGGGGCACATGAGCGGGCTGAGCCGCTGGAACCCGGTCGCCGGGTTGGCCCGGTCGTGGGGGCACTTCGTCCGGCGTCCCCGCTCCACACAGATCCGCACCTTGGCCATCGTGGGCACGGTTCTCATCGGGACGGTCGCATGGGTGGTCACCGCCCCACCCAGCTCCTCCACCGGAGCGGCACCTACCGGCGGACTGTCGGCAACGGGAGGAACCGCCACCTCCGCCGTCCCCGTCAGTCAGGCCAGCACGTCGACACGAGGGGTCACCAAGGACAGCATCAACGTTGTCTTCCCGATCGTCTCCCTGTCGTCGTTGGCCGGCAAGGAGGGGTTCGCTTCCGACATCGAGTTCGGTGAGCAGGAAAAAGCCATTCGGCTCTACGTCAAGGAGATCAACGACGCCGGCGGGATCAACGGCCGGATGATCAATCCGATCATCACGACGTTCGACCCGCTGAGCCCATCGAGCATGCGGTCGTTGTGCAAGACGTGGACCGAGGGATCCCCGGCCGCCTTCGCGGTGGTCGACGGCCTCGGTGACTGGCGGGACGACAACCAGCTGTGCATCACCCAGGAGGGGCACACGCCGTTCATCGGGCAGTGGTCGACGGTCACCAACTGGACCAATTTGGGATCGCCGTACTTGTGGTGGACCGGTCCGGACCAGGCCGTCATCCTCAAAGCGGTGGTCAACTGGGGCTTGAGCACCAAACTCCTCGGTGGTAATCGCAAGGTCGGAGTGGTCGTGGGCGACCGGGCCTCGGACCAGGTGGCCCTCAACGACTACCTCCTGCCCGACCTGCGCCGGGCCGGGATCACCCCGGTCATCGAAACCATCGCCACCGATCCCTCCGCCACGGCCACCACGGATGCCGAGGCCCCACTGGCCATCCAGCAACTCCGCACCGACGGTGTCACCACGGTGATCCCACTGATCCAATTCAACGTCTTCTACCCGCTGCTTCAGGCCCAGACCGCTCAGAACTACTTCCCACGGCTGTTGCTGAGCGACTACGAGGCGACTATCCAGGGGTCCCTCGGGCTGTTGCCCTTGCCCTATGCCAAGGCCCTCGACGGCCAGGAAGGGTTGACGACCATGACCCTGGGCGGCATCGACGACGATCGTCCCCAGAGCCAGGGCGGCTACGACCCCGGTGTGCGCAGCTGCTTCACCACGTGGCACAAGGCCTATCCGCAGATCCCTCCCGGCAACCAGTCCTTCTACATCGAGGAACAGGGTCCCGTCATCTCGTGGTGCCAGGCCGTACGCCTCTTTGCCACTGCTGCCCAGGCCGCCGGCCCGACGCTCAACCGGCGTACGTTCGTGACCGCCATGTCCAAGGTCACCGGCTTCCCGGGCACCTTCTCCCCGATCCTCAGCTACGGTCCCACCAAGCATTACGGCCCGACCGACTACCAGGTGGTCAGGCTCCACATCAATTCGCCCCCGTCGGCCCAGTGCAAACTGCCGAAGAATCACGTGCCACAGGGAACGTGTTGGGTCACGGTGCAACCCTTTGCCCCCTTGCCCACCGGCTGATGGGTTCCAGTGCACCGGGCACAGACTCGCCCTCCCCGTGGTGGCAGTCAGGGATCCTCTACCAGATCTATGTGCGCTCGTTCGCCGACTCCAACGGCGACGGAGTCGGCGACCTCCCGGGGGTCATCGACCACCTCGACTATCTGCAGTGGCTGGGTGTCGACGGCATCTGGCTGAGCCCGATCAACGTCTCCCCCAATGCGGACTGGGGCTACGACGTGGCCGACTACCTGGGGGTCGATCCCGAAATCGGCACCGAGGACGATGTCGACCGGCTCATCGCAGAGGCGGGAAAGCGCCACATCAGGGTGCTCCTCGACCTGGTGCCCAGTCACACCAGCGAGCGCCACCCGTGGTTCCTCGATGCTCGTTCGTCGAGGACGGCGCCACGTCGCGACTGGTACGTGTGGGCCGACTCGAAGCCCGACGGATCGGCCCCCAACAACTGGGTGTCGAGCTTCGGCGGGGCGGCATGGACCCTCGATGCGATCACTGACCAGTACTACCTGCACAACCATCTGCAAGAGCAGCCCGACCTCAACTGGTGGAACGATGAGGTCCGACAGGAGTTCGACGGCATCCTGGTCCATTGGCTGGCTCGGGGGGTGTCCGGATTCCGCATCGATGTGTGCAACGGGATGATCAAAGACGCACTCCTGAGGGACAACCCGCCGGCCCGCGACTCCGATCCGCTGGACGTTCGGATCTTCGGGCAGCGCCCCGTGTACAACGGCAACCGCCCAGAAGTGCACGAGGTCATCCGGAGGTGGAGGACGCTAGCCGACGGGTACCCGGGGTCCGTGCTGGTGGGGGAGACGCCGGTGCCGGAGATCGACACGCTGGCGAACTACTACGGGACGGGGAGTGACGAGCTTCACCTGGCGTTCAACTTCCCGTTTATCAACGCCCCGTTGGAAGCCGATGTGCTCCGGACCATCGTCGAGGCCACCGAGAAGGCCCTCCCCGCCGGGAGCTGGCCGGTGTGGACGGGATCGAACCACGACATGTCCAGGCTCGCCACCCGGTGGGCCGGCGGCGATCCCGCCAAAGCCAGGGTGGCGCTGGTCATGCTCCTCTGCCTGCGGGGAACACCGGTGCTCTACCAGGGCGACGAGATCGGACTCACGGACACCGACGTGCCGCGCCATCAACTCCGGGACCCGCTCGGGGTTGCCTACTGGCCGGCCTACGCCGGCCGCGAAGCCATGCGGACACCGATGCCCTGGCGGGATGCGCCGGGCGGTGGGTTCACCGACCCGAAGGTGCAACCGTGGCTGCCCTTCGGGGACCTCTCGGCGTCCAACGTCCACGACCAGAGGGACGACCCCACCTCCATGCTCACCCTGGCCCGGGACGTCATCGCCCTGCGGCGGGACACCCCCGGGTTGCAGACGGGCCCTTACCGGTCCTTGGATGCTCCCCCAGGGGCCTGGGTATGGAGCCGCGGCGAGCGGATGGTGGTGGCGCTCAACATGGCCGATGAAGATGTGGTGGTCAGCGGCGTCGCTGGCACCGTGCGGGTCGGCACCGATGGTCGTCGCCAGGGAAAGCACGTCGGGGACGGCATCCCACTGCGCGGCTGGGAGGCCGTGGTGGTGGAACGAGATGACCCATGAATGCCCGCACAACCCTTCCAGACGGCCGCCCGTTCTGAACAGGCCCCTTCAGCGACGAAGGAAGGCCGACGCCAGCTCACGTCTCCCGGTCCACCGCCGTCAACCACTCGAGCCCCCCGGCCAGATGACGGAGATAGTCCTGGCTCTCCCAGGCCTGAGGGAAGTGGCCCAGGGACGTGGAGAAGATCCGACCCGACCCCTCGGTGAAGCACCATGACAGGGGATAGCTGGAGCCGGGGTCGCCTCGGGAGCCGCCGTCGGAGGAGCCGAGTTGCTCCGGCCGGGCGGCCAGCAGGACCCGGGCGTCGGGGCGGAGATCCCGAAAGGTGTACACCTCGTCGCGCCAGTGCCAGCTCGGGCCGAGATGGGCGACGGCAGGATGGGTGGGCTCGATGACATCCAGGGTGCACCACTGCGTCCAGGGGTGGCCGTCGAAGCGGGCGCCGACCAGCCGCCCGTAGTCCTCCCACCCGTAGCAGGAGTCGGTGGCCGAATGCACCGCCAGCACCGAGAGTCGCCCGCGGCGGGTGCCGTCGATCAGGGTGTGCTGCTGGGCCGCCGACCACGGTGTCTCCCCGATCGTGAACAGCGCCACCACACGAGCCGCTTCCAGGGCAGCCGGGTCGAGGGTTCGCACGTCGGTCACCCGGCAGTAGGAGAGGCCGGTGGCCTCGGCCAGCTGGGCCATGGCCGTGGCCGACTGGTCGAGCACTCCGTGGACCCCGGCCGGCCCGTCCCGATAGGGAGCCACCTGGGTGACGTACAACAAGGAGGGCGCGGCCACATCGGGAGATGCTACCGGCGGGCTGCCGGGCCAATTAGGGTCTCCGAGATGGGGGAGCGGGACGATGGCCAACCGCTGCGCACCTGGACGTTGAGCAGGCGACAACTGCTGGCGGGCGGTCTGATGGGTGCGGCGGGTCTGGCCGTGGCCTCGGCCCTGCCGTCTGCGGCGGAGGCCGTTGGCGGGCAGCCCGATGCGCCGGCCGAGCTGACAGTCGACGGTCTCGCCGTCCCCATCGGTCTCAGCCCGGACGACGTCTACTTCGCCTGGCAGGTGCGGGACGACCGGCGTGGCGCACTCCAGAGCGCCTACCGCATCGAGGTCGCGGGACCAGTCCTCGGTTCACACCCGGCTCCGATTGTGTGGGACAGCGGACTGGTGGCATCCGCCGAGCAGGCCTTCGTGGCCTACGGCGGACCTCGGCTGGCCCCGGACGCCGCCTACTGCTGGACGGTGCAGACCTGGGACCGCTCGGGGCGTCCGGGGCTGCGGTCGACCCCGTCCGCATTCGAGACGGGGCTGGGGAACAGAGACTGGCGGGCCTCCTGGATCGGGCGGGTCAACAGCGAGGTCGCCGAGCCGGACCAGTACACCTACGCCCGCACCGAGGTGACGCTGCGGGGCGGCCCGATCGCCCGGGCCCGGGCCTTTGTCTCGGGAGACCAGCAGTACGAGCTGTACGTGAACGGAGCTCGCGCCGGCAAGGGCCAGGCCTACAGCTTCCCCGACTCGATGTACTACGAGACCCTCGACGTCACCGGGCTCCTGCGGCCGGGAGCGGCCAACGCAGTGGGCATCGTGTCGAGCTGGCAGGGAGCGACCAAGGGGCATCCCGCCGGCAGTCCGGGGGTGATTGCCCAGATCGTCGTGCACTACCAGGACGGCCACATCGAGCGGGTGACGACCGACGGGTCGTGGCGGGTTCGGAAGGGCGCGTGGCTGCCCGGCACCCAGCGCGACCTCGAGGGCGATCTGGTCGACTTCACCGAGAACATCGACGGGCCCGGTCAACCCGTCGGCTGGCAGCTGCCGGGCTTCGATGACCGAACGTGGTCGCCGGCAGTCGTGCTGGGCCGCGCCCCCACCAAGCCGTGGACCCGTCTCGTCCCGGTGCGGACCCGGATCGTCGAAGAGCCAGTGCGGCCGGTGTCCCTCTCGACACTGTCCTCGGGCGCGGTGGTGGCCGACTTCGGAAAGGTGTACGCCGCTGTCCCCACGGTCACCTTCCACCGGGGCACGCCCGGCCGCCGGGTCACCATGCGGGCGGGCTACCTGCTCGACCAGCCTGTGGTGGGGCAGCCGTTCACCGGCACGCCCGGCCAGGTCTCCACCCAGCACGGCACCCAGCACACCGACATGAGCTACAGCTACATCCAGCGCGGGGGTGGGGCGGAGGAATTCCACCCTTTCGACTATCTGGGGTTCCGCTACTTCCAGATCGACAATCCCGGGGAGGTGCTCGCCCCCGGGGACGTCGTGGCCCTCACCCGCCACACCGCTCTTCCCGCCCAGCCGGCCGCCACCTTCTCGTCCGACCAACCAGTGATCGACGCCGTGTTCGGACTCGGACTCCACTCAGCCATGTTCACCGCGCAAGAGCAGTTCCTCGACACACCCACGAGGGAGAAGGGCCCGTGGCTCTTCGACGGCTTCAACGAATCGTGCACGGCCATGGCCGCGCTGGGCGAGCAGAATCTCACGCGGAAGTCTCTGCTCGAGTTCGGCCAGTCCCAAGACCGGTACTGGCCCAACGGGGCCGTCAACAAGATCTACCCGACCGGGCTGGGTGCGCTCGACATCAACGAGTCCACCGAGATCTACGTCGAATGGGTATGGCAGTACTGGATACACACCGGGGACCGGGCCCTCCTCCACTCTGTCTATGGGGTGCTTCGCCGCATCTCGGACTACGTCCAGCGCGCCGTGTCACCCGCCACCGGATTGGTGACCTCCCTGCCGGCCACCAACGTCTATTACGACTATCCGGTGGTCACCCGGTTGAACGTGCTCGGGGTCAATGTCTTTCGCCGGACGGCGGACGTGGCCGAAGTGCTCCAGAGGCCTGCGGATGAGATCGCCGGCCAGCGCCGGCGCCAGGCCGCCGCCACCAGGGCCGTCAACCGCCGCCTGACCCGCAGAGACGGGACCTATGTCGACGGCCTGATGGGCGACGGGACCCCGACGCCGTCGGCGTCCCAGACGGCCAATGCCTGTGCCGCCTTCTACGGGGTGGTGCCTGCCCATCGCCTGGGCACGGTGGCGCGCTATGTGAGCAGCCTCGGGATGCAGGCCCCTCCCCAGCTGGCCGCCGAGGTCCTGGGGACCATGGCGCTCGGTGGTCTGTACGGCGACCTGGTGGCGCGCCTGACCGATGCCACCACCGACGGCTGGGCCAACATCCTGTCCCGGGGCGCCACCTTCACCTGGGAGGTGTGGAACCCCTCCGACCTCAACGGCGACAGCATGTCGCACGGATGGGGGTCCAACGTGCTGGTGGAGATCCAGCGGTCACTCCTCGGAGTCCGTCCCACCGGGCCCGGCTTCGCCACCTTCGACGTGTCGCCGCCGACTGCCGGCCTGTCCCGGGCCGAAGGTTCGGTGCCGACCCCCCGCGGCATGATCGCCGTCGCCTGGAGCCGGCCCACGGCGGCCGATCCGGGCTTCTCCCTGAACGTGACCGTGCCGACCAACAGCACCGCCACCGTCACCATGCCGGCGGACCGCGGGAGCGCTGTCACCGAGGGCGGCCGTTCTTCTGACCGGGCAGCCGGGGTTCGCTTGCTCGGTGTCGCCGATGGCCTCGCCCGCCTCGAGGTCGGCGCCGGCACCTACGATCTCCGCGACGCGTCTGCCTCGTGAGAGGGACGGGAGGAACGACCCGGCCACGACATGCCGAGTGGGCCGCCATGCTGCGCACTGGGTGCGCCATGGGTCTGGTGGCGCTGCTGTCGGCCTGCAGCGCCGGCGCCGGGGGGGGATCCGGCGGACCGAGCGGGTCGATCGGCTCGCCGTCCGCTCCGACCTTGACCGGACGGGAGCTCGTGGACGGCGCCGGCCATGCCTGCATCGTCGCTGGACCGGTGCCACCGACCGTCAACTGGTCGCAGCTCGTGAACCCGATCCTGTCCTACCCGACGGCGGGGGTGAAGGACGAGGCCCTCATCTGGGCCGGAGGCCGATGGCACATGCTCTTCAGCTACCTGACCGCCGATGCCTCGCTGCCGGGCGGCGTGTCGTGGGGGATCGCCACCGCCACCAGTCCGGACCTTCTCCACTGGTCGGCGGCCTCACCGTGGCCCCGACAGGCGGGGGTGCTGGGTGTCGCCTCGCCCGACGTGGTGCGGGACCCGAGCGGTGGCTACCTCGTCACCTACCAGTCCGATCCGGGGGAGTCCGCTCCACCGGGAGCCCAGGATCGGCTCTATTACCGGACCTCCAGGGACCTCAGCACCTGGTCGGCGCCGCACCCGTTGGCCCAGTCGCTGGTCCCGTCGTCGCGGGACCGGATGATCGACGGCGCCCTCGTCTTCACCGGCCACCAAGTGCTGCTGGGATTCAAGTATTCGTCGCCGAGCCAGCCCTACGTGTTCGAGATGGCACGGTCGACGACCGGATCGCCGCAGGGGCCGTGGCAACTGGTGGGACGGCCCGACATCACCGTCAATGGCGACACCATCGAAAACTATGAGTTCCTGACCCTGGCCGGCCGATGGCGTCTCGTGGCCACGTCGAACACCCTCGACCAACCGTGGCTGTTCACCCTGGCCGGCGATCCGGGCACCGCAGCGGGGTGGCTGCACTGGAGTGGCGGATACCAGCTCGATATCCCCTCCGAGGCCTTCAACACCGGTGCGGGGATCTCGAGCGTCGGCTTCGAGCACGCCAATTCAGCCTTTGTCTGCGACGCCACCTCCCTGCCGCGCCACTTCTACTACGTGGTCTATGCCGGCAGCACCGAGCTGACCCAGTTCGGAGGCTGGGGACAGGCGCGGATCGGGGTGGCGCGGAGCACCGACCTGGTGCACTGGAGCGTGCCACCGGGCTGAGCGCCGCCGGCTGCCTTGTCAAGCGCGCCGAACCCACCAGCCTGTGAAGTACCGGACCACTGGTTAGAGTGACATGCATGTCAGGTCTGTCCAACGTCGCCGGGCCGTGGGGCTGAGCTCGGTGCAGATCACCATCATCGGGGGCGGCAGCTACCAGTGGACCCCCGAGCTCCTGGCCGACGTGCTCAGCACGCCGTCGTTGGCCGGAGCCCATATCGTCCTCGAGGACATCGACTCCGCACCCCTGGAGAAGATGGAAGCCCTCGGTCGCATGGTCAACGAGTCGTTGGGAGCCAAGGCCACCTTCGCCACCACCACGGATCAGCGCCGGGCCCTCGAGGGCGCCGACTTCGTGATCGTGACCATCTCCACCGGCGGTTTCGATTCCATGGCCGCCGATCTGGAGGTGCCCGCCCGGCACGGCATCCGCCAGTCCGTGGGCGACACCGTGGGTCCCGGTGGCATCAGCCGATCCCTGCGCAATGTCCCCGTGCTGGTCGGAGTGGCCCAGGACATGGAGGCGATCTGTCCGGACGCCTGGATGCTCAACATCACCAATCCGATGACATGCCTCACCCGAGCGGTGTGCGGGCAGACCGCGGTCAAGGCGGTCGGCCTCTGCCACGAGGTCGGGAACTGGACCATGGACCTTGCCATCGCCCTGGGCAAGACCCACGAGGCCGTGCAGCCCACCGTGGCCGGGGTCAACCACTTCCCGGTGGTCACCGCACTGGAGGTCGACGGAGCCGACGGGTTCGCCATCCTCACCGACATGGTGGAGGAGGCGGGAGGACTCACGGCGTTGGCGCCGCACCCCGGGCGACCCGAGGCCGAAGAGTTCTCGCGCCTCGACTTCCTCCAGCGTCACGCCCTCAAGCTCACGATGTTCGACAAGTGGGGCGCGCTGCCCGCAGCCGGCGATCGTCACATCGCGGAATTCCTCCCCTGGGTGCTGACCGATGAGTCGCACTGGGGCGGCGACTTCAACATCGAATTGACATCCATCGCCCAGCGCCAGAAGCACCAGAGCGGTTACATCGCCGATGTGGACGCCTGGCTGGACGGTACCAAGCCGCTGCAGACGTGGCAGTCGGGGGAACTGCCGGCACCGGTCATCGATTCGCTGTTGACCGGGACCCCCCGCAACGTCCCGGCCAACATCCCGAACGCCGGCCAGGTGCCCGACGTCCCTCTCGACGTGGTGGTCGAGTCGATCTGCGTGGTCGACGGCGACGGCGTGCGCGGCCGCGACATCGCCCCCCTTCCCGCCCCCTACGACGAGTTGGTCCGCAGGCACGTGGCCGTGGCCGAGATGACGGTGGCCGCGGCCGTCGCCGGCGATCGGAGGCTGGCCGACGCTGCCTTCTTCCTCGACCCTCTGGCCGGGCGGGGCGACCTCCATCAGACGGAGGCGATGGTCACCGACCTACTGTCGGCCACCGCGGCGTGGCTGCCCCAGTTCGACCTCTGAACCGGCTCCCGCGTCCTGGCCCGCAGGGCCGCTCGACTAGATGAGGAGGACCCGATGCGACTCGGCTTCATAGGCCTCGGGGCCATGGGTCTTCCCATGGCCCGTCACCAGCTCGAGGCCGGCCACCAGGTCACGGTGGCGTCCCGGAGCCGCGGCCCGGTCGAGCGCGCCGTGTCGCTCGGCGCCGTCGACGGGGGTTCCCCCGCCGGGGTGGCCGAGGCCAGCGAGGTCGTCATCCTGTGCGTCCCCAGTTCCCCGCAGGTCGTCGAAGTGGTGGAGGCCGTGCTGCCGTCACTCCGGGCCGGTCAGGTGGTGGTGGACTGCTCGACCATCGATCCCGAGGTGGCCAGGACCCAGCACCAGAGGGTGACCGCCGCGGGGGCCGGCTTCCTCGACGCCCCGCTCTCAGGCGGCACGGCCGGGGCCGAGGCGGGGACGCTCACGCTCATGGTCGGCGGGGAGGAGGCGACCCTCGAGGCGGCCCGCCCCGCCCTCGATCCCTTCGCCGGACGCATCGTTCATGTCGGTGGAGCGGGGATGGGCCAGGTGGTCAAGCTCTGCAACAATTTGATCTATGCGGCCCAGATGCTCGCCACGTCGGAGGCCACGGCCCTGGCCGTCAAGTCCGGAGTGGACCTGGCCAAGTTCCATGACGTGCTCGTGCACTCCACCGGCGACTGCGTGGCCGTGCGCACCC
Organism: Acidimicrobiales bacterium; assembly: GCA_015478655.1. Lineage (GTDB taxonomy): Bacteria > Actinomycetota > Acidimicrobiia > Acidimicrobiales > RAAP-2 > Bog-756. The sequence continues at coordinate 25,910 of JADMIJ010000004.1, forward strand.
GCCTGCCGATGCCCGGCGTGGTGGCCGACAGCCCGGCGTCCAACGGTTGGCGCCCCGGTTTCATGACCGACCTGATGGCCAAGGACCTCGATCTCGCCCTCGGCTACGGCGCCAGCGTGGGTGTGCCCCTGGCCACGGCGGCAACCTCTCGCCAGGCGCTCACTGCGGCCACCACCGCCGGTTACGGCCGCGAGGACTTCTCGGCCGTGGCCAAGGTCATCTACGCCCTGTCCGGGTTGGCGTGACCCGTGGGGTGACGACGGCCGACCGGCCGTTGGGCCTTCCCGCCCTGGTGCTGGCGGCCGACCACCGTGCCCGCGGGGTGTCGACCATCGAACGGTACGCCGACTACCTGCGAGCACTGCAGGAGGCCCTGCCTCACTGTGACGGCATCTTGGCCACGGTGCAGCCGCTCACCGATCTGGCCGCCGCCGGCGCCGTCGGGCCCGACCAGCGCACGTACCTCTCCCTCAACCGCACCGGCCTGGCTGGTGCGGCCTTCGAGCTCGACGACCGGTTGGTGGCCAGCGTGGCCCGGGCCGCCGACGACGGGTGGACGGGCGTCAAGCTCATGACCCGCATCGACCTCGACGATCACCACGGCGCCGCTGCCCTCGAGCTGCTGGGCCAGGTGCTCGAGAGGGCCCGGGCGTCCCGACTCGAGGCACTGATCGAGCCGGTGATGTGGCGGCAGGGGAAGATGTCGAACGTCACCACCGATGTCGTCATGGCGGCCACCATCGCCCATGACCTGGGCGCGCCGCTCCTCAAGGTGCCGGTTCCGAAGGCTCCCGAGGGACAGGCCCGCATCGAAGCCGTCAGCCGGGTCGTGGCCAGCGTGGGCGTCCCCGTCCTCTTCCTCGGCGGGCCCGTGGACCGGCAAGGGCCCGAGCGGACCCTGGAGGAGACCCGAGACGTCATGGCCGGTGGTGGCGCCGGGCTGGCCATGGGCCGGGCCATCATCCAGGGGGCGTCCCCCGCGGCGATGGCGGCACAGCTGGCCGAGATCGTGCACGCGAGGTGATCCTGACCATCGACGCCGGCACCAGCGTCACCAAGGTGGCGCTCTGGGACCGGCAGGGTCTGGTGGCACTGGCAGGGACACCGGTCGACACGAGGCACCCGGCGCTGGGCCGGTCGGAGCAGGATCCAGCGGACTGGTGGGCCTCGGTCCTGTCCGCCTGCGCACAGGTCCGCGGTCAGTCCCCCGGCGGCTTCGGGTCGGTCGACGTGGTGGGGTGCACCGGCGCCCGCCAGACGTTCGCACTCGTGGATGCCTCCGGCGAGCCGCTCGGTCCCGGGATCCTGTGGTCCGACCGGCGGGCCATGGCCGAGGCCGAGCAACTGGCTCTCGCTCCGGACACGGCCAACGCCTCCGGGCCATCCGGAGTCCCGCTCGACGCCGGCTCCGTGGCGGCGAAGATCGCCTGGCTGGCGGGCCATGACCGCCAGCGTCTGGATGCCAGTGCCTGGCTCCTCGCCCCGCGCGATCTCATTGCCTGGCGGCTCACCGGATCAGTGGCCACGGATGCGACCCTGGCCTCGCGCACCGGGCTCTACGACGTCGACGGTCAGGTGGTCGAGCAGCTGGCCGGCGCGGCCACCACCAGGTTGCCGCCGGTTGTGCCCTCGGACCAGGTCACCGGGCACCTGGAGGCACCGGTGGCCGCCGCCCTCGGGTTGGCCGCCGGGACGCCGGTGGTGATCGGCGCCGGGGACCGTCCGTGCGAGGTCCTCGGCTCGGGAAGCAGTGAGGCGCGTCCCATGGTGAGCTGGGGTACGACGGCCAATGTATCGGTACCGGTGGACACGCGGCCTGTCTCGCTGCCTCCAGGTGTTGTGCTGTCGCGGGGGGCCCGCGGCGGATGGCTGCTCGAGGGTGGGCTGTCGGCGGCGGGATCGCTGCTGGCATGGCTCGGTGGTCTCACCGGTCACTCCCCGGTTGAGCTGGCCGCGTTGGCCCTCGAGAGCCCGCCCGGTTCCCGAGGTGTGGTGGCGACGCCCTGGCTCGAGGGGGCCAGGGCCCCGTGGTGGCAGCCGGAGGCGGGGGCGGCATTCGTCGGGTTGGGCTCGGCACACGGGTTGGCCGACATCGCCCGGTCTGCTTTCGAGTCGGTGGCCTGGGAGGTGATGCGGTGCCTGGAGGCAGTCGGCTCCCGGCAACCGGCGGGCTGCCCAGTGGCCGGGTTGGCGCTGGCCGGATCGGGCGCCTCCATTCCGGTATGGCTCGACGTGCTCACCGGGATCACCGGGCTGCCGGTGACGGGTCGGCGCTCGGGCCAGGCGGCATCCGCCGGTGCGGCGCAGCTGGCCGCAGCCGCGGTGGGCATGGACGTCGGACCCGAGCTGATCGACCCCGTGGAGCTGCGGGTAGAACCAAGGGCCGCCGCCGTCGGGCGCTATGCCGAGCTCGGCGAAAACGCGGAGCGGGTGGCCGCGGCCGTGGTCGACCTGGCCGCAGCACCGGCTTCGCGCCGGGCAGACCGTTCCGAGGATCCCTCATGAGGGTGAGCCTGGCCTACGGCGCCGGCCGGATGGATGTGGACGTGCCCGACGACGCCGTGGTGGTGGAAGGAGGGGAGGCGCCGGCCCTGGAGGACGAGACGGACTGGGTCCGCCGCTCGCTCCGCGCCCCGCTGGCCGGCCCGACGCTCCGTGATCTGATCGGTCCCGACGTGAAGGTGGCGGTGGTCTTCCCCGACCTGACCCGCCCCATGCCCAACACCACCGTGCTGCCGCCGTTGTTGGCCGAGCTCGAGTCGGGGGGGGCCGGTCCGGAACGGGTGGAGTTGCTCTGCGGCACCGGTACCCATCGCCAGGCGACGGCATCGGAGATGGCGGCACTGGTCGGCCCGGACATCGTGTCCAGCTATCGCATCCACGACCACCGCGCCGACGACCGGGGCCACGTCCGGGTCGGCGAGGTGGAGGGCACACCGGTCCTGCTCGACCGCCGCTACGTCGAGGCCGACGTCCGCATCGTGACGGGATTCGTCGAACCGCACTTCTTCGCCGGGTGGAGCGGAGGACCCAAGGGAGCCTGCCCGGGTCTGGCCGCCACCTCCACCATCCTGGAGGCGCACAGCCCGGCACGCATCGCCGATCCGCGTTCCACCTGGCTGGCCACGGAGGGAAACCCCGTCCACGACTTCGTCACCGCCGCCACCGCCCTGTGCCCACCGGACCTCTGCGTCGACGTGACCATCGACCGCCACCGCCGCCTGACCGGTGTGTTCACCGGCGTGCTCCCGGACAGCCACCGCGCCGCTTGTGCCTTCGCCTCCCGCAGCGTCACCCAGGCGGTCGACGGGCGCTTCGAGGTGGTCCTCACCACCAACGGCGGCCATCCCCTGGATCGCAGCCTCTACCAGGCCGTCAAGGGTATGGCGGCCGCCGAGCGGGTTGTGACCGAGGGCGGCATCATCGTGATGGTGGCGGCCTGCTCCGACGGGATTCCCGAGGACGGTGCCTTCGCCCGCATCCTGCGCGGCGCCACGAGCCCCGAGCAGTTGCTCCGGCCCGACGGTCCGGGCGAGCTGGACGCCTGGCAGGCCCAGGTCCTCGGACGGGTGCTGGGACGCGCCGAGGTCTGGATGTACTCGGACGGGCTCTCCGACCACTCGATCGCCGCGGGCCTCATGACCCCGCAGCACGACGTGGGCGCGGCAGTAACGCACGCGCTCGCGCTCCAGGGCCGGGGTGCCCGCCTGTGTGTGCTTCCCCAGGGCCCGCTGATCGTCGCCACCCCGTCCGAGACGGTCCCGGTGCACGGAGGTGGGGGCGACCGCTGAGCGGGGCGGTCGGCGTTCGACCAGGTCGTGGCCGGATCAGACCCGGGCCATGGCCGGGCGGCGGCCTCGAAGTCCTCGTCCGTGCCTGACGGGCACGTCAGGGTTAGTGTGGGCAGTCCATGGCCGACCAGGTGCTGTTCGACTTCGCCGTACCCGACGAGTTACTGGAAGAAGTGGTCGCCAAGAGTCGAGATCCCGACGTCATCGCCGACATCGGGGTCATGCCCGGCACCGGCGAGGGCAAGCCGCCGGCACTGATCGGAATCCTCCGCACCAACGGCTTTGCTCCCTTGGTGCTGCTCACCGCGGCGGCGCTGGTGCCCGGTAGTTTCCAGAACGGCATCGCCCTCATCGGCACCAACCTCGAGCAGTCCTTCCACATCCATGACGCCGCCCTCGGGGCGGTGACCTTCGTGGCCTCGGTGTCCCAACTGCTGTGGGCGGTGCCGCTGGCCGTCTGGGCCGATCGCGGCAGCCGCAAGGTGGTGGCCGGAGTAGCCCTGTTGATCTTCTCGGTCTTCGCCCCGCTGATGGGCCTGGCCCCCAACGTGTGGGCGTTCACCTTCATCTACCTGGTGGCGTCGGTCGGCTACGGCGTGAACAACACCGTCCACAATTCCTACCTGGCCGACGCCTATCCCACCGAGGGCCGGGGCCGGGTGTTCAGCTGGCACAACCTCTCCGACCCCTTGTCCCAGACGGTGGGCATCCTCATCTTCGGCTACATCGTCACGGTGGCCCACAACTGGCGTTGGGGCACGTTCGTCGCCCTGGCCGGCATTCCCATCGCGCTGGCTCTGTTCACCCTGCACGAGCCGGACAAGGGTCAGAACGAGCAGAGCCACATCCTCAAGGCCTCGGGCATGGACCTCCACTCCCAGCAGGCCGATGCGCCGCGAGTGCTGCTGGGCTCGGCCGTCACCCGCCTGCTGCGGATCCGCTCCATCTACTTCGAGCTGGTGGCCGTGGCCATCCTCGGGTTCGCCGGGACCGGCGCCCCGCTGTTCGGCAACCTGTACTTCGTCCGTCGATGGGGTCTCGACACGGCCCAGCGCAGCGAGGTGTACTCGATCGTCGGCCTGGCCGCCTTCCTCGGCCTCCCGGTGGCCTACGTGGTCGGGGACCGGTATTTCCGGCGGGCCCCGGAGCGACCGCTGGTCATCGCCGGCATCTGCATCACCGCCTACGGGGGCCTCTACGTGGCCTCCCTCTACATGCCGCAGCTGTGGATGGTGGTGACGCTGCAATTCCTGGCCAATGCGGCGGTCTCGCCCCTGGCCATCTGCATCTTCCTCACCTTGGCGGCGACCGCCCCGCCGGAGATGCGCACCATCTGCTTCGCCATGTTCGGCGTCTACTCGCTCGTCTTCGGCGCCTTCGCCGGCGGGGTCATCCTCGGCGCCGTCAGCGACGCCGCCGGGTTCCGCAACGGCCCGACGGTGGCCCTCACCCTGATCGGGCCGGTGTGTCTGGTGGGCGGCATCCTGTTGTTCATCGGATCCCGGTATGTGAAGCGCGACATCACACTGGTCATCGAGGACGTCCTCGAACGCCACGCCGAGGGCAAGCGGCGCCAGGCCGGTCGGGCTGTGCCGGCCCTGCAGGTCCACAACCTCGACTTCTTCTACGGATCCAACCAGGTGCTGTTCGACGTCAACCTCGAGGTCGGACAGGGCGAGATGGTGGCACTGCTGGGCACCAACGGGGCCGGGAAGTCCACGCTGCTGCGCGCCGTGTCCGGGCTGGACCATCCCCACCGCGGGGTCATCAGGATCTTCGGCATCAACTGCACCTACCTCGAGCCCGAGCAGATCATCGACCAGGAGGTGGCCCTGCTGGTGGGGGGCAAGATGACCTTCCCCGGGCTCACCGTGCGGGACAACCTCCGCATCGGGAGCTACTCCATGCGCCGGCAGGGATCCCGCGCCCGCTCGGCGCTGGACGAGGCCATGGACCGGTTCCCCGAGCTCTCCACCCGGCTCGACCAGTCCGCCGGCACCCTGTCCGGGGGCGAGCAGCAGATGCTGGCCCTGGCCCGGGTGATGATGACGGCGCCGAAGCTGCTGTTGATCGACGAGCTGGCCCTCGGGCTCGCCCCCAAAGCGGTGGACCGGCTGATGGGGATCGTGCGGGAGGTCAACGGGCAGGGCACCACGGTGGTGCTGGTGGAGCAGAGCGTGAACCGGGCCATGAGCCTGGCGGAGCACGCCTTCTTCCTCGAGCGCGGTGAGGTCCGCTTCGACGGCCCCACCGCCGGGCTGCTGCAGCGCGACGACCTCCTGCGCCCGGTGTTCCTGGGCTCGGCCGTGACCGGTCTGGGCTAGCGAGGGACGGTGTCGGTACCCAGCTTCGTCCTCGTCAACGGGGTCATCACGGGCCTCAGCTACGGACTGCTGGCGCTGGGTCTGGTGCTCATCTACCGGACAAACCGGGTGCTCAATTTCGCCCAGGGACAGCTCGGGGTGGTGGCGGCGGTCTTCCTGGTCAAGTGCTACTACGACTTCGGCTTCAACTACTGGTTCGCCCTGGTGCTGGCCCTGGCCCTCGCCGCCGCCATCGGGGCCCTGAGCGAGCTGTTGCTGCGTCGGCTGTTCGACCGGCCCCGCATGTTGGTCATGGTGGCCACCATCGGACTGAGCCAGGTCCTGTTCGTGTTCACTGCACTGCCCTTCATCCGACCCAAGAGCCTGTTCCGGCCCTTCCCGGTGCCGGTCGATGTCTCCTTCCACATCGGCACCTACTTGTTCACCTCCGGACAGGTGATCACACTGGTGGTGGCCCCCATCGTCGCCATCGGGTTGGCCGTGTTCGTCAAATGGTCGCCATGGGGACTGGCCATGCGGGCCATGGCCCAGAACTCCGACTCGGCCCGCCTCTCGGGGGTGTGGGTGCGCCGCACCTCCACGGTGGCGTGGACGCTGGCCGGGGTGCTGTCCGCCTTCACGGCCATCCTCGCCTCGCCCGGCCAGACCTCCTCCCTGACCGAGGTGCTCAGTCCCGAACTGCTGCTGCTGGCCCTCACCGCCGCCATGGTCGGGGCCATGGTGAACCTGACGGTGGCCTTCGTTGCTGCCATCGGCATCGGCGTGGTGCAGGCGATCCTGGTGTGGAATCTCAACAGCACCGCCCAGGTCGACCTGGTCCTGTTCGGTCTGGTCCTGGCCGTGCTGCTGGTGCGGATCGCGGCATTGCGGACCGGGCCGCGCGGTGAAGAGCGGTCCGGTTGGATGGAGAGCTCGCACCGTCCGCTGCGCACCGACAGCCCGCTCCGCCGCCGCGTCGGTGCCGGCGGGGTCGTCGTGGCGGTGGTCGTCGTCGCCCTGCTGCCACTGGTGGTCAGCACCGGCCGTTCCTTCCTCATCTCGCAGATCTGCATCTATGCGGTCGTCGCCCTCTCGCTGACCGTGCTGACCGGTTGGGCCGGGCAGGTGTCCCTCGGCCAATTCGGGCTGGTCGCCTGCGGGGCATTGATGGCCGCGCACCTCGGGGCGAGCGTTCCCCTGGTCCTGCTCATGCCCTTCGCCGGGGCGGTTACCGCAGTGATCGCCGTGATCGTCGGGCTGCCCGCCCTGCGGGTTCGAGGCCTCTACCTGGCGGTGAGCACGCTGGCCTTCAGCGTCTGGTTCATGGGGGCGGTGCTGGCCACGCCGTGCTGGAACCTGCCCCTGGTCAACCGGCGGCTGTGCACGGGCCTGCCCAACCCTCAGTCCACCCTCATCAACAGGCCCACCTTCCTCGGCATCGACCTCGGGTCCGAGCGGGCTTTTGCCTGGTTCTCCCTGGCCGTCCTGGTGGCCTCGGTGCTCATGGTCAGGCTGTGGCGTGACCGGGGCGTGGCCCGCCGGCTCATCTCGGTGCGCGACAACGAGGTAGGTGCCGGGGCCATGGGCATTCCCCTGGCCCGCAGCAAGGTCCTGGCCTTCGCCCTCTCCGGGTTCATGGCCGGGTACGCCGGCGTGTGGCTGGCCTTCGCCACCGAGCGATTCTCGACGGCCACCTTCGATCCCACCTTCTCCATCCTGGTCGTGTCCATGGTGGTCATCGGAGGTCTCGACTCCATCGCCGGTGCGGTGCTGGGAGCCCTCTATCTGGTCGGTCTGCCGGCTCTGTTCGGGACCACTCCCACGATCCAGTTCCTCACCAGCGGCCTCGGGCTGCTGGCGTTCATCCTCTATCTCCCCGGCGGCCTTGCCGAACTGCTCCACCGCTTCGGTGACCTGGTGACGCTGGGCATCGAGCAGCTGGGACGGCGCCGTGACGCCCCTCCGCCCATGTCGGGCCGGCTCGACGCCGGCCTCGACCCCGTGGCGGGCGAGGTGGCCGGATGACGCCAACGGGGTCCACCACCGGCACCACCGGCCCGGCCCGGCTCGACGTCGAGGGAGTGGTGGTGGCCTTCGGCGGCCTGCGAGCCGTCGACCGGGCCGACCTGTGCGCAGAGCCCGGGTCGATCGTCGGCCTCATCGGGCCCAACGGCTCGGGAAAGACGACCCTGCTCGATGTCATCTCCGGGCTCGTCGGCCCCCAGGCCGGTTCGGTGCGGCTCGACGGGGAGAGCCTGGTCGAGTACCTGCCCGAGGAGCGCGTGAACCTCGGGGTCGTGCGGTCCTTTCAGGACTGCCGGCTGTTTCCCGAGCTGTGTGTGGAGGACGTGCTGCTGCTCACCCAGGACGCCCGCCGTCCTGTGGGCGTCCTCTCGTCCACGTTGCAGGCTCCCTGGGCCCGTCGATCGGAGCGCTCCAAGCGGGCGGCGCTGGAACAGGTGATGGGTTCGTTCGGGCTCGTTCGCTTCCGCCGTCACCGCATCGCCCACCTCTCCACCGGGACCAGGCGGGTGGTCGACCTGGCCTCCATCGTGCTGGCCCGTCCCCGCCTCCTGTTGCTCGACGAGCCCACCGCGGGGATCGCCCAGCGCGAGGCGGAGGCCTTCGTGCCCCTGTTGCGCCGGCTGCACGAGTTGGCGGACACCACCATCGTGCTCGTCGAGCACGACGTACCCCTGGTCTTCGAACTGTGCAGCAAGGTGGTGATGATGGAGACCGGCGCCGTGGTCTCGTCGGGGACTCCCGACCAGGTTCGCCGCGACCCGCGGGCGCTGGCCGCTTATCTGGGTGCCAGTGACGAGGCGCTGGCCGTCTCGGGGGCCGTCCCCGTGCCCTCGGCTGATCCGGAGGGCGACGCCGTGGCGCCCGCCGGTGGCGCGGCCGAGCCGGTCGGCGAGTAGCCCGCCCGCTTCAGTTCGGCCCTCAGCGCTGGGGCATGGCCGGACCGTAGGGAACGTCACCCTGCAGCGTCACCCGGTTGGCGATTCGGGTGGCGTCGCCGTAGTCGTCGAGGGCGTAGTGGAGGGTGGCCCGGTTGTCCCAGAAGGCCACCGAGCCGGGTTCCCAGCGGAACCGGCAGGTGAGCTCCGGCTGCTGGCAGTGCCGGTAGAGCATCTCCAGAATGGCGTTGCTCTCGTTCTTCGACAGCCCGAGGATCGACTGGGTGAACTGGGGATTCACGAAGAGCCCGTTGCGGCCGTTCTCGGGGTGGGTACGCACCACGGGATGGACGGCGGGGAGCAGCTTGTCGTGGAACTCGCCCTGCCACTCGTAGCCGCCCCGTGCGTCCACGTCCGCCGCGAACCAAGGATCGAAGTGCACGGCGATAAGTGAATCGCACATGGTCCGGACCGGATCGGCCAGCCGATCGTAGGCATCCTGCAGGCTGGCCCATTCCGTGTCGCCCCCCACCTCGGGGGCGGTGAGCATGTGCAGGATCGACCCGAAGGCCGGGGCCTGGAGGAAGGTCACGTCAGTGTGCCACCAGCTGGCCCGGTCCTCACGACTGTCGATGACCAGCACCTCGGGGTTCCCCTCGATGGCCGGGAGCACGGGGTGCCCTTCGGTAACCACACCGAACTGCCGGGCGAAGTCGGCTTGCTGGGCGGGGGAGAGGTCCTGGTCGCGGAAGAAGATCACGTGGTGGGTATTGAGGGCCAGGCGGACATCGGCGACCGCCCGGGCGCTGAGCGGTTGCGAGAGGTCGAGCCCGTGGATCTCCGCTCCGATGATCGGCGACAGTGGGCTGACGGCGAAGTCTGCGACCACCGTCATAGGGCGCTCATCGTCTGATCGGTCGTCCGCATGGAACCCATGGTGCCCCAAAGCCGGTGCCTGCTCAACTGGCACGGTCGGATCGGGCGTGCATCCTGTGGTGGGAAGGCCAAGCCTCGGCCATGTCCACCTGGTCGGTGTGGCAACCTGAACACCGGCTCGCCAGCGCCATGGGACTCGGACGACCGGAGGATGATCGAGGATGACGCAGCTGTTTCCGCCCCCGCGGCGCAATTTCTCCCCGTGGTTCCAAGTGGTCAGCCGTCTGATGGCAACGGAGCGGGACGACCCCCTGCCCGTCGACGACCTCTCGACCCTCGGTCCCTGGCGCCACCGGTTCGCGGCCCGCCTCGGGGACGCACTGGCACCGTGGCCCGAGCCGGTGGCGTTGGACCTGGAGGTCACGGAGGAGACGACGTGCGACGGCTACACACAGAGCCGGGTCGTGTTCGACACCGAGGACACCATGTCGGTGCCCGCCTATCTCCTGGTGCCCGACGATCGGACGGCGCCGGGCCCGGCGGTGCTGGCCGTCCACGGTCACGGCCCCGGAAAGTCCGTGGTCTGTGGATTGGAGCCCGACGCCGCTCCCCGGGCCGACTACGCGGCTGAACTGGCCCGGCGTGGCTACGTGGTCCTGGCCCCTGACCTGCGCTGCTTCGGCGAGCGCGCCGACTGGAACCCGCCGGATCACTATGCGTGCGACACGAACCTCGTCCACCAGGTCATGGGGGGATGGAGCCCGCTGACCCAGAACCTGTGGGACCTGTCCTGCTCACTGGACGTGCTCGAGGCCCACCCGCTGGTCGACCCGGCCCGAATGGGGATGGTGGGGCTGTCCTACGGGGCCACCCTGACCCTGTTCCTCGCCGCCCGTGATCCGCGGGTGGCGGCCGCCGTGGTGAGTGGGTACTTCTCCTCGTGGGCGGAATCGCACAAGGTTCCGTGGAACATGTGCGGCTCCCAGGTGCTCTCCGGGATGTTGGGCCGCATGGAGCATGTCGATCTGGGCGCGTTGGTGGCCCCACGCGCCCTCTTGGTCGAGACGGGGAGAGAGGACCTCATCTTCCCGGTGGCCGCCGCCGAGCAGTCGGTGGGACAGCTGCGGCGGGTCTACGACCACCTGGGCGCCGTCGACCTTCTGGAGCACGATGTGTTCGACGGCGAGCACGAGTGGCACGGCCTCCGCGCCTATCCGTTCCTCGACCACCATCTCGGATCACCAGCGGGAGCTACCTGACCACACGCCCTGACCTGGCGAGTGGTTTCACACCTCGGAGGACAGCAGGCGGGAGGAGTCGGGGTCGAGGAAGACGGTGGCGTGCACGGTCCGCTGCAGGATCGAGGCGGGACAGGCGGTGCTCACCGGTCCCTCCAAGGCCGCGCCCACCGGCTCCGCCTTGCGGGCTTCAGGGACGATGGCCAGCACCCGTTTGGCCCGGAGCAGCGCCGGAATGGTCACCGTCAGCGCCTGTCGGGGCACGTCGCCTTCGGTAGCGAAGTGGCCTTCGTTGACCTGCTGTCGCCGGCAGGCCGCATCGAGCTCCACCACTTTGACATCACGGGCATCTCCGAAATCGGCTACCGGAGGGTCGTTGAAGGCCAGGTGGCCGTTCTCCCCTATGCCCAGGCAGCACAGGTCGAGCGGATGGTCGGCCAGTAGCCGGGCGTAGCGTGTGCATTCGCGTTCCGGTGGGGCCAACCCGTCGAGGTAGTGGGTGGCCCGGGGCCGGGCCGGCTCCTCGATCCGCTGCCGAATCCAACGACGGAAGCTGGCCGGATGATCGGGGCCGATCCCCACGTACTCGTCCATGTGGAACACGACGATGTCGCCCCACGGGACCTCGGTCCTGCGCTCCATGAGGGAGTCGATGAAGGCGAACTGGGAGTTGCCGGTGGCGAACATGGCATGGGCCACACCGCTCCGTTCCACAGCGCCGCGGAGCACCCCCACCGCCTCGTCGGCCGCCGCTCGGGCCATCGCCGTGATGTCAGGCAGCACGGCGACGTCGGCTCCGCCGATCCGACGGTGTCCCGGTTGGGCCATGGCGGCACTGTAGATGCCGTCGGGCCGACCGGTCGAAGGGCCTCCCTTCCCGGTCGGGCGGGGCCGCGGCTGACCCCACTGACCCCAGGCTGACACCGCTCCGGGCCATGGGGACGATGCGCCGGCTAAGGGACCTTCAGGGCCGGAACCACCTCGGCCCTGAACCGCCGCAGGGTCTCGTCACCCGGGAAGTCGCGCAGCCACAGGATGAGACCCCGGCAGCCGGCGTCCACGAAGGCCTGGGTCTTGTCGATCACCTGGTCGACCGTGCCGACCAGGTTTTCGTCCAGGTAACGCTCGGTCGGAGTCCCACCCCACAGGTCCCCACCGTCCTCGGAATGGCACCAGGCGAGCGTTTCGGCCTCGGTGTCGAAGAGCCGGCAGTCCGGGCCGTGGGTGCGGGTGATCTCCTCGAACGGTCGTCCGACCTCGTCGCAGTACCCGGCCAACAGGCCGGACTTGCGCTCGAAGTCCCCGAGGCCCACCTGCCAGTTGGTGAGGTCGGCCCGACGGGCGGCGATGCGCAGGTTGACCTTCTCACCTCCCCCGCCCACCAGCACCGGTGGCAGCTGCTGAACCGGCTTGGGATCGCAAAAGGCCCCGTCGAAATGGAGGTGGGCGCCGTCGAAGGTGACGGTCTCCTCGGTCCACAGCCGCCGGATGACCTCGAGGGTCTCGTCCAGGACGGCCAGTCGCTCCGGGTTGGACAGGTAGTCGTATCCATAGGAGTGGTATTCCTCGTGGAACCACCCGGCCCCGAGCCCGAGGATGAGCCGACCGCCCGAGTACACGTCGACGCAGGCTGCCTCCTTGGCCAGCAGCCCCGCGTTGCGGTAGGAGGCGCACGTCACCAGCTGGCCGAGACCGGCACGGGTCGTCTGTTGCGAGAGCGCGGCCAGCATGGTGAAGGCCTCGAACACATGGGTCGGTCGACGGAGGGGCACCGTTTCCACGTGGTCGTACACCCACAGGTGGTCGTACCCGAGCGACTCGGCCAGCATCGCCAACTCCACCGACCGGGCCCAGGCGTCGGGGCCGCTCCAGCCGGTGTATTCGAGCTTCCAACCCTGGGGAATGAAGACCCCGACCTGGAGCGTGCCCCCGGGAGCCGGGCTCGGCGCGGCCCCACTCACGCCGGGAACTCCCACCACTGCACCTCACACATCATGGGCAGCAGGTACTTGACGTAGAGCGAGTGGATCTTGACGACCTTCTGGTCGTCCATGTGGACGTCGATGAGGTCGACCCGATCATCGTGCTCTCGGAAGGCCACGGCCCGGTCGTGGACGCCCTGTAGCTCCGCCATCGATCCCACCGCGAAGCCGAAATGGTCCATGCGAGGGCACTCCATCGGGTTGGCCTCGTCGATGAGGAAGATGAACTGGTCCCAGTGCACGCAGGAGAGGACGAGCCGATGGCGGTCCTCGGTCAGCTGCTCGATCTCGTCGAACCCGAAGACCTCGCTCCAGAAATGGCAGATGTCGGTCCGGTTGTCTTCGTCGAGCAGATCCGCGGGCATGCTCATGGCCACGTGGTTGAAACGCGGGGTGCCCGTCGGGTAGTAGGGATGGGGCATCACACGCCCCCTGTGGTGGCAGGTGCAGTGGTCGCACCGTCGGAGAGGTGGGGGACCACCATGACCTTGCCGGCGTACCGGCCCTCGGCCAGTCCCGCCAGGGCATCGGAGAGCCGGTCGAGGGGCACGTCGTCTGCCTCGATCAGGAGGTCGGTCGGGAAGTCGACGGAGGCCAACAGCTCCAGCGCCCGCTCGAAGCCGCCCTCGTCGTAGACGAAGGACCCCACCACGTGGAGCTCGTTGAGGATGAACCGATTGGGGTCGAATGCCGGGGGCTCGATGCCCGCTCCCACCAGGGCCATGGTGCCGCCCCGCCGCAACTGGTGGAAGCCCGCCTCGATGGCTGCCTTCTTGCCCGAGCACTCGAGTACCACGTGCACGGCGCGCTCGGAGATCCGCTCGGGCTCCCACGGTGGGAAGGTCTCGAGGTCGATCGGGTCCACCACCTCTGCCGCGCCGAGGTCCCTGGCCAGTTGTCTTCGTCGCTCACCGGGCTCGACGACCGTGACCGGTCCGATCCCGCGCGCTACCAGAGCGGCAAGGGAGAGCGCGCCGATGGGCCCGGCCCCGATGACCATCACCGAGTCGCCCGGGGCCGCTCCGGAGCGGGTGATCCCGTGAAGGGCCACCGCCAACGGCTCGGCCAGGGCTGCCTGGCGCGCCGTGAGCCCCGGCGGGAGACGCAGGAGCGACGCCGCCCGTACCAGCACGTAGCGGGCAAAGGCCCCGTCGTGGCCGTCGATGACGGATCCCTCGCGGTTCTCGCACTGGGACGGCTTCCCCTCCAGGCAGCGGCGGCACCGCCCACACTTGGGCGATGTGCCCTCGACTACGGTCTCGCCGATCTCCCAGCCCACCACGCCCTCACCCAGGGCGGCAATGGCACCGGTGAACTCGTGGCCCGCCACCAATCCGGGCTTGCCGGCCCAGCCTTCGAGCAACAGGTGGATGTCCGAGCCGCAGATGCCGCAATGGTCCACCTCGACCAGCACCTCGCCGGGTCCGGGTCGGGGCACCGATCGCTCCTCGACCACCACCTCACCGGGCCGCTGGTAGACCGCGGCCGGCATCACCTCGGGCAGATCGATCATGAAGGCACCTCCCCCCGATGGGTCCGGGTCCGGGTGTTCCGGGCGCCGAACCGGCATCTGACACTGGTGTCACTCTAGGTCAGGGAGGCCGAGTGGGGCACTGCCGGCAGCCCGAGGCTCCGGAGGAGAGACCGGTGATGGGGCCGTCACAGGGAATGCGGCCTGAGATGCCGGCCCACGGCGGAAACTCCGAAGGTCGACCAACTGAGATTGCTCACGGCTGGTACGGCGGTGCTTCGCCCCAGCCCCAGCGCGGCACGGGGGCATGTTCGATGACCGCCGCCCCGGCCTGTGAGTTGCCGAGAGCGATGCGAGTACCCCACTCGAGGTAGGCAACCAAAGCGGAGCGAAACTCCGGGTCGTTCGGCATCCCGGCATCGTCGGCCGCATGACTCATCAAGGAAGCGAACCGGAATCGCTGATCGTCGGTGATACCGAGTTGTCGGTGCTTCTCCACCATTCGCTCGTAGCCGCCCAGCTGCTGGGAGTACGTCGGGGGGCCACCGAAGACCTCGCTCCACCATGCGCCAACGTTTCGACGATGTTCTGCGTGAACTCCACCAGGGAAGAACGGTGACAGCAGTTCGTCCTGTTCGACTCGGTCATAGAACGCGTTGATCAGGTGATCGAACGCCTCTCGACCGCCGGCCCACTCATACAGCGTCGGCTCCGGAGCCATGCCGTCAATCTACCGGCGCCAGAGCAGCTGACTGATCGCCGGTATCAGTGTGGTCACGAGACCCCATGCGCCTGAGCTCCTGATCGGGCACAATGGCGGCGATGTCAGATCAAGCCTTCCAGGACATGATGATCGACAACTATTGCTGGGGTTGCGGTGCTGACAACCCTGTGGGACTCCAACTCAAGAGCCACTGGGATGGTGACGTTGCCGTTGCCCGATGGCAGCCCACTGCCGAATACGCCGCAGGACCTCGGCACATCCTGAACGGCGGGATCATCGCCACCCTCCTCGACTGTCACGGCGTGTGCACCGCTGTCGCTACTGCGTACGGGAATCTGGATCGGGCCATCGGCAGCGAACCAAAGATCTGGTATGCGACATCTGAAATGACGGTCGAGTATTTGCGTCCCACTCCGCTTGACGCCGTCGTCCACCTTGTGGCTTCGCTGGTGGACGTAGACGAGCGGATGACGACGGTTCAGTGCACCCTGGATGCGGCCGGGAAGGAGCGGGCGCGGGCAACCGTCCGTTCGATCAAAGTGCCCGAATCATGGCGACATGGGGTCACCGGCTGAACAACAGCGTAAGGCGGCCCCACGCCAACACCGGTTTGTCGGCCCCCGGTGTTCGAGGTGCATGGCGCACCCACGTTGCGGGCTTGCTGGCAGGCTGCGGGGATGTCATCGAACGAAGGCTGTTCTGGCTCTGTCCGGAGGTCCGACATGAGTTTCCTGGTGAAGTGTAGATTCCCGGCGGGTCTCACAATGAAGGAGGGTCCGATGTTTCTGAGGCGTGTGGCGATGGTCCTGGCGTCAGGGCTCTTCGGGGCTTTGCTGCTTGCACCAGCACCAGCACCAGCACCAGCGATGGCAAGGCCTCTGGCCGCGGCGACGCCTCCCGGCTACTGGTTGGCTGGTGCTGATGGAGGTGTCTTTGCGTTCAATGCTCCGTTCTATGGATCCGGTGCGTTGCCTACTGGTGCTCCAGGACCTTGCGGCTTTTCGCCCCAGCCGCCCAGCACCCTCAACTCCGCTCTCGGCTGCATAGCAGTGGCGGCCACTCCCAGCGGAAACGGGTATTGGCTACTGAATGCCTTTCGTCAAGCGCACCCGTACGGTCAGGCGGGCCCATCGCCGGCTGCCTGCACATCTCTGAACGGTGCCAACGGGATGTGGACGGGTATCGCCTCGTCGGCGACGGGCGCAGGCTACTGGCTGGTCAGTTCCAATGGAGGCGTCCTCGGCTGTGGAGACGTGACTGCACCCTTTGGTGGCGTGGTGTCTCTAACGCTGAACGGCCAGGTGGTGGGGATGGCAGCGACCCCCGACGTCAAGGGCTATTGGCTGGTGGCCGGGGATGGGGGCGTGTTTGCATTCGGCGATGCGGCCTTCCTTGGCTCGATGGGGGGCCAGCCCCTCAATGCTCCCATTGTGGGGATTGCCCCCACGCCCGACGGCAAGGGCTATTGGTTGGCGGCCGCGGACGGGGGGGTCTTTTCGTTCGGAGATGCGCAGTTTGCCGGATCGATGGGGGGAACTCACCTCAATGCTCCGGTGGTGGGGATGGCGCCAACGCCAGACGGCAAGGGCTACTGGTTGGCGGCCGCGGACGGAGGAGTCTTCTCGTTCGGGACCGCCCCGTTCGAAGGATCGATGGCCGGCACGGCTCTGGCCGGTCCGATCATCGGCATGGCCACCTTCCGGGCATCAGCGCCGGGGTGACACCGGCGTCGATGGTCCCGGGTCCTTCCCCACGCGTGAAGTCTGTCTCAACTCAGTCGTGCAGCGCGCTGCCCCGCCTGGCGGCTGGACTCGGCGGACGCCTTAGCTGAACGCACTCCGGCGTCACGTGTTGCTGCCCGACCCAGACCTCAAATTGGTGCCCCGGAGCTGTTCAGGAGGTGCAACTTGTAGCACGTGTGGTCGATTTGCTGTTCGTACTTGAGCCTGGTGGCTGGGTCCCCGTTGACCACGGACCGCAATTTCGAGGCCTTCGCTCGCAGGTCGGCGTTGGACGCGTTCTCAACTTGCGTGATCACATTGAGGAAGGCTTGCTCCGAGATCGAGGCGCCGCGGGATTGGATGATCAGGCTTCCGAAGGCGTGACACGCCTGGACGTCCGCCGGCGCCGTGTCCTTGGGAGTCGTTTGTTGGGGAGTGTTGCTCGTGCACGCCCCCGCCAGGAGTGCAAACGTTGCCAAGCCGATGATCGCCAATTTACGCATGGGGAGACCTTAGTTGGATTCGTGCCGCTAGCGCAGGAACAAACTGGCTCGATATGGCCTGGGCCACCACTGAACGCCGAATGTCCCAAGCCCCGGGCTCGCAGCGCGAACCCAATGGTGACCTGGCCGCGGAGTGCCGATGGAGGGGTCCGTCGCTACTGAACAACCAGTCGTAGCAAGGTGGCCCGACCAAGGTCCGGACGTGCGAGCGGCTGAAGGGGATCGAACCCTCGTCATCAGTTTGGAAAACTGAGGCTCTACCATTGAGCTACAGCCGCAGAGGGTGATGGCACCGGAACGGGCACCTGCACCGATGAGTCGGTACAGACTATCCGGGCGGCCACAGAGGCTTGTCCACCGCGAATCCGACGCTCGAGCCCCAGTGGTTCCGGTAGGAGACCTCGTGGACCGGCCTGCGGGGAGCGACCCCCCACCGGCCTGTGGGGTAGCCGAAGCTCACGCAGCAGGCCATCACCCAGTGCTCGTCGCTGGGGACACCGAGGATGTCAAAGACCTCGTTGGGATGGAAGACACCGAGGACGACGGTCAGGGAGCTCCCGACCCCTTCTGCGCGCGCCGCCAGCTGGGCGCTCCAGATTGCCGGAAAGATCGAGCCACCGGTCGGGTCGGCCTGCACGAAACCGAAGAGGTAGAGGGGCACTTCTTCGAAATGGTCGGCCAGCCACTGCGCCGACCGTTGCACCTTGACCATCTGGATGTTCTCCTCGACGTCGGGGTGCTCCCTGGCGGCCGCCAGGCGGTCGGCATAGATGGTCTTCCAGAGCTGTTCGATGCTGTCTCGGTACAGCGGTCCGATCTGCGAGACCACGGCACGGTCGTCGACGAGCAGGAATCGCCAGTTCTGGGTGTTGCCGCCCGTAGGCGCCCGGATGGCGGCGTCCAGGATCTTGGCCTGCACGTCGAGCGGCACGGGATCCGGGCGGACTCTGCGCATGGCCCGGGTTGTGTACAGCGCCTCGTTGATGTCCACCGGTTGGTCCCCCTGGGTCTATGAGCCGGAAGGCCGACTCGAATCGTGGCCGTCACCGTATCGCCCGCCGCTGTCATGGGGTGGGGTCACCCGGTCAATCGTGAGATTTCGGTCAGCAACCCGGACTCAGGGTGGTAAGACCAGGGCATGGTGTCCTCGAGCGAAAAGAGCCAGCGGGGGAGCCCCGGGGGTCACCCGGACGATCGAGAAGATCAGCAGCAGGAAGGTGCGATCGTCGAGCTGGCTACCGGGGCCATCGCCGCGGGGGGCGGCTGCGTGTCGCACGCCGCCGACGGACGGGTGGTCTTCGTGCGCCACGCGCTGCCGGGTGAACGGGTCCTGGCACAGGTCACCGCCGTGTCGGCGTCGTTCCTCAGGGCCGATGCCGTGGAGGTCCTCGAGCCATCACCCGATCGGGTGTCTCCGCCATGTCCTCACGCCGGTCCGGGTCGCTGCGGGGGGTGTGATTGGCAGCACGCCTCGCTCCCGGCCCAGCGGATTCTCAAGTCGGCGCTGATCGCCGAGCAACTGCGCCGTTTGGCCGGAGTGGATCGGGCCGTGGAGGTCGAGGAGGTCGACGGTGCCCCGGAGGGACTGGGGTACCGGACCCGGGTCCGGTACTCGGTGGACCGGTCCGGGCGCATCGGGCTACGCCGTCACCGCTCCCGTTCCATCGAACCGGTCGACGAGTGTCCGATCGCCGCGTCGGCGATCAATCGGGTCGGCGTCGGCTCCCTGCAGTGGAGGGGGGCACATCACCTCGAGGTGACGGCATCGCCGGATGGCGGGTCGGCGGTGGTATCCGTCGAGACCGGAAGGACCCGATTGGCCGGCCGGCCTTCGGTCGACGCTGGGCTGGTCGTCAACGGCCGGACTGTCCGCAGGCCCGACCGAGTTCGGTTCGAGGTCCTGGGCAACGGGTTCGAGGTCAGTACGGGAGTGTTCTGGCAGGTGCACCCGAGCGCTGCCTCCCTCCTCACTCGCACCGTGCTCGACGGGGTGGTCCCGGCGGTGGAGGAGCAGGTGGCCGATCTGTTCTCCGGCGCCGGCCTGTTCACCGTGCCTCTGGCCCAAGCGGTCGGGCCCCGGGGCTCGGTGGTGGCGGTCGAGCGGAGCGGCCGAGCCTGCTCGGACGCCGTCCGGAACGCCAAGGATCTTCACCAGGTCACGATCATCCGGTCGGACGTGACCGAATCGGTGGTGGCCGGCCGGATCGGCACACCGGATGTCATCGTTCTCGACCCGGCGCGGGAGGGAGCCGGCCTGCCATTGATGCGGGCCCTCGTGGCCCTCGACCCGCCACCGAGGGCAGTGGCATACGTCTCGTGCGACCCGGCCTCATTCGCTCGCGACCTCCGGGTGATGCTCGAGGCCGGGTGGTCACTGCCGTCCCTTCGGGCCTTCGATCTTTTCCCGATGACCGAGCACGTGGAGCTGGTCGGGATCCTGACACCCCCGGAGCGGGGCGCAAGACCGCCGTTGTCGACCGGCTGTCCCGAACCCTAGGCGTGCACCGTTTGGATCAGCGCCAGACACATCTCATCCGACGAACCGTCTCCCCAGGTGACGTAGCGCGGCGGCAGCTTCCGCAACTGGGGCAGCTCCTGGCGGAGCGTGGGGTCGTAGGTACAGGTGACCCCGATCCGGTCCCCGTGGTTGGCGTGCACCGGCGTTTTCAGCGTGTACGACCGCTGGTAGTTGAAGTCGTAGTTGGTGACGTTCAAGAGGGTGCGGGCCCCGGGGGTGCCGGGGTCGAGCACGATCTTCATGCCGCGACCCAGTAGGTGCATGTGGACGCCGAGTCGGACGATCTCCTGGCCTCCCCTGACGCCCCATGAGCACGATGTCGTGTTCCCGCTCGGCGGGCTGTCGGTGCTACGTCCACATATGTTCTCGATGACACCCACGAAGGCGGCGGCATCGCCGCCGAAGCGACTGCTCGTGTCCGCCAGCGAAGCGGCCCGGTCACACAAGGGCCCGGTAACCCCGTTGGGGCACGGGATGTCCGGGGGGGCCGGCATCAGCGTGAGGGTGAGCGGCTTCAGCGGAGTCGACGCCGGCACCAGGTTGAGCGTGAGCTTGGACCGCACCGGCTGGTCGCCTCGGAGCAGGTTGTAGTGCTCCTGCATGACCACCATGCTTCCGGCGGGGAACTGGACCCCGGTGCCGGCCGGCAGGATGTCATTGCCGTGACCAGGCGCCCACGCGCTCAGCCAGGGGGTGTTGGAGATCTGCTCGAGTCCGGTGCCCGGTAGCGCGGTCTCGCCGAAGCACGTCCATCCCTTCCCATTGTGATCCGCCGCCAACGCTGCGCTGGCCAGGGCCGGCGGCACCTCGAAGAGGATGGCATGGTGCACCTCGACGCTGTTCGGGAAGAACTGGCTCGACGTGATGAACGAGTTGGATTTGAGGTGCGGATTGATCAGCGTGCAGTGGTAGTCGTCGGTGGCGCCTGCAGGCGCCACCGGTTTGTAGGACTGGTTCGACTGCAAGGTGAGGGTGGTCACGTGCGGCGAGGACGCGCCGGCGACCGAGGCAATCAGCCCTGTGGCCAAACCGGTGACGACCAGTATTCCAGCCAGGACAAGGCGCGCAGATCGAGAGGTCATGTGGTGAGCCTATCCCCGCTGGGCACGTTGTGCCGGGCTGCCTGACAGATGTTTGCTCCTCCTGGTGCCCGTGGCTGCCTTCGACGCCGGAGGGACGGTCATCCAGCCGGCGTCATTCCTGCTGGAAAAGGGGTGCATGGCTGCCGGGTGAATCGGGCGGGACCGCCGGACCCGTCGGGCTCCCTCCCCGTCTGCGACCCTTCGATCAGCCGTCGATCAGGCGCTGGAACTCCTCGTCGACAACGCCAGCCGCCTGCTTGTCGGCCAGCGAGTCCAACCACTGGTTGGCCGGCTCACTTTCCAGGGCTTCGACCATCTGCTTGGGAATGGCCCGCATCACGTACCCCGGCGGCATGACCGGGTCTTGTCGATCCCTGCGGGCCATGGCCTGCTCGATCAGGGGCGCCCACTTGGCCGCCTTGGCCCTGCTCGCCGCCTCGTCCCGCTCGATGAACTCGGGGAGCACCTGGGTCCCGAACAGCTCGAGCGACTCCATGATGTGCTCGTGGCGGTTGTGTCCGGCCTGCATGACGAAGATGAGCTGATCGACGCCGGCATCCTCGTAGCGCTGCAGGAACTCGCGCAGCTGGGCCGGCGTCCCGATG
Organism: Acidimicrobiales bacterium; assembly: GCA_015478655.1. Taxonomy (GTDB): domain Bacteria; phylum Actinomycetota; class Acidimicrobiia; order Acidimicrobiales; family RAAP-2; genus Bog-756. Next base: position 47,624 of record JADMIJ010000004.1, read on the forward strand.
GCGCCCCGGAGGCCGGTCTGGTCACCGGCGGCGGCTTTGGCTCCCAAGGTCTCGTGGCGGGCGGCGAGGGTCGCCTCCGGGGAGTACCCCATCTTTCCCCGACGTTCGATGAATTCATCCCACACGTTCGTCGTGGCGGGCACATGGTCCCCGAAGACATAGAAATGTGCGAGCGAGTAGCCGAAGAAGTTGCCCCCTTCGAGCCCACGGGCCAGGGCGTCCTCTTCGCGGTGGGCGCACATCATCGGCGTCACACACGCAACCTGGGGATTGACCGACAGCCCCACCGGCACGCACTGCTCGGCCAGCACCGTCTCGTACTCCTCGACCCACTGCTTGGCATCCTCGGGCTCCACGAAGGCGAAGCTCAGGGCGCCGATACCCTTCTGGGCGGCGAGCCTGATGGTGTCACGCCGGCTGCAGGCCACCCACAGCGGAGGGTGGGGCTTCTGCACCGGTTTGGGCACCACGTTGCGGGGCGGCATGCTCACGAATCTTCCCTCGACCCCGCCGAACGGAGTCTCGGTCATGCAGCGGATGGCGACCTCGAGTCCCTCCAGCCACGCCTCCCGTTTGGTGACCCTGTCGATGCCGAACCCGGCCAGCTCAGCCTCCGAGGACGATTCTCCGGACCCGAACTCGACCCGGCCATTGGACACCAGGTCCAGCATGGCGATGCGCTCTGCGATCCGGGCCGGATGGTTGTAGCCGGGCGCCGTCTGGACGATGCCATGGCCGATGCGCATGCGCTGGGTGCGTTGGCTGACTGCGGCGAGGAACACCTCGGGGGCGCTCGAGTGGGAGTACTCCTCCAAAAAGTGGTGTTCGACCTCCCAGATGTATTGCACTCCCAGCTGGTCCGCTCGCTCGATCTGGTCGAGTGCGTCGGAGATCAGCTGCTGCTCGCTCGTCTCGCTCCAGGGCCGGGGCAGCTGGTGCTCGTAGAAGATCCCGAACTTCATGTCCGCTCCGTTCAGCCCACTGGCAGCGTGTCGGGTGGATCCGCCACGGTTCCGTCATCCAGCCGCACGACCGAACCCAGGGACAGCATCTCGGCGACGATGTCATCGGCGTCGGACCGTCCGGCCACTGCGTCCTCGACCTCATGCATGATGAAGTTGATGTTCTCCCGGCGGCGCAGGAGTACCGAATCGGTCAGCGCCCGGTCCCAGAGCAGGGAGATCATGTCCGATCCGGCGTGCCTCTTCCCGCCAGTGCCGACCCATGTCCGGTCCCGCATCTCCGAAATGGCCGTCCGCAACCAGGCCACGTGAGGGGTCTCGTCCGTGCGGATGTAGGACACGAGCTGGGCTGCCGATCCATCACCGGCCACGAGCTCGGTATCACCCAGTACGGCCTCGGCCCACTTGAACCCGTGGAAGGCGGAGATCTCGATCAGCAGCAGCCCGATCATCCGACTGACGACCATCTCCAGGGAGAAGTCGATGTCGACGGGGAGTACCCTGTGGGCCTCGGCCTGCTGGCGGACGGCTTCGAGCTGTGCCGCGGACTTGGGTGTCGTGTCGATGCCCATGCGGGCCAGCATGCGGGATGTCTGGTCGTCGGTGACCGGGTGCTCGAAGGCGATGTCCCGGGCCACGAACCACATGCGATCGTGGCCGGCCAGGTCACCGAACCCCGCCTCGTCCCGGGCGTGGGCCTCGAAGAGCCCGTGGTCGATGTGGGCGATCGCGGTTCCGCTGATGTCTTCTTCGAAGCAACGACGGAAGTCGGGCACGCGCAGGAGCCGCAGCATGCCACCGAATCCTTCGACGGTGCCGATGCGGGTGAGCGCGCTGATGGTCGGTCCGGGCGCCCCTTGGCGAAGGAGGTATTTCGATTGCTCCACATTGGGGAAGTTCTCGGGCCAGGTCTCGAGTGGGACGTCGATGATGGGTGTCGAGAACTGGGCTATCCGCTGTTGTTCCCAGGCGTCGATGGCCGGCCACCGGTTCTTCGTCCGCGGAGAGACGTACTCACCGCCTTCGTCGAACCCGCCGTGGCAGGGCACCCCGTCCATCATCAATGGCTCCACGATGTCGTGGTCGGCAAGCAACTCGATCTCGCTGTACTCGGTCTGCAGCGTGGTCATCGATGGGTCTCCCCGCGTGGTATCGGTACATCCCGCTCCCGACGAGTGTAGATGACCGGGTGGTCTTGGCCCAGGGCGATGACCCCTGGCGCCGGGTAAGGCGCACTCGATGCGGCCGGGCCTACTACCGTGGCCATGATGCCGACCATCGTCGACAAGCCCATGGCGGTGAACCTCCTGCGCAACCAGTTCCTGGCCATCTCGGCGCTGTGCTCGACGCTGTCCGACGACCAATGGGACGTGCCCACCTGCCTGCCGGGGTGGACGGTGCGCGACGTCGTCAGCCACGTCATCGGGACCGAGTCGATGTTGCTGGGCGAACCGGTTCCGTCAGCCGACGTCTCGCACCTGGGGCACATGCAGAATCCCGTCGCCGAGGCCAACGAGGTCTGGGTCGAGTCCATGCGGGCGCTCGGGGGTCGTCAGATGTTGGAGCGGTTCGATGACGTCACCAGCCGCCGGCTGGCCGCCCTGGAGGCCATGAGCCAGGCCGATTTCGATGCTCCCTCGTGGACCCCGGCCGGCCGCGACGAGACCTACGGCCGGTTCATGAGGATTCGGCACTACGACTGCTTCATGCACGAGCACGACATCCGTTTCGCGCTGGGCGCTTCGCCCCGGGCCGAGGTGGGCGACCTGCGTGTCGCACTGGACGAGGTCTCCACCGGCCTCGGCTACATCGTGGGCCGGAAGGCGGGGATGGCAGACGGGTCCCGGGTGCGCATCGATGTGACCGGGGCCCTGGCCACCACCCTGTTGGTCGAGGTCGACGGGCGCGCCGCCATCGTGGAGGCCTTCGATCAGCCGCCGACGGTCTCCATCGAATTGCCCGTCATGCTGTTCCTGAGGTTGACCGGCGGCCGCCATGACGGGAGCGGCGGCCCCGGGGGCGAGGTCATCATCGCCGGTGATCGACCGTCGGGGCAGACGTTGGTGGACAACCTGGCCTTCACCATCTGACCGAGTCCAGCTGACCGGATCACCAGATGGGAACCGTGCTCACACGCTCCGATTTCCCTCGCCTGCCAGTGCGGACAGGTCGGCGCCGTCCAGTCGGTAGCCGGTCCACGCGTCCTTGGGAACGGCCCCGAGCGAGCGATAGAAGCGGATGGCGCTCTCGTTCCAGTTGAGCACGGACCACTCGACGCGCTCGTAGCCTGAGCGTCGGGCGATCGAGGCCAGCTCGGTCAGCAACGCCCGGCCGATTCCCCGGGAGCGTGCCTCGGGACGGACATAGAGGTCCTCGAGGTAGATGCCATGGCGACCGGTCCAGGTGGAGTAGTTGAGGAACCAGACGGCGATGCCGACGATCCGGTCCTCCTCCTCGGCCACGTGGGCGAAGACGGCGGAGGAGGGGCCGAACAGGGCCGCCTGCAGCTGCCCCGGATCGACCTTCACCGAGCCCGGCGACCGTTCGTACTCGGCGAGGTCGTGAATCAGCTGCACGAGCGCGGCCACGTCGCCTTCAACAGCACTACGGATCATGGGGCGCAGGCTACCGAGTGCCCGACGGTCAAGGGATCAGGAGTACCCGCCCGAACGCCTGTCGGCTCTCGATGTAGGCGTGGGCCTCACCGGCCTGGTCCAACCCGAACCGCCGGTCGATGACCACTCGCAATTCGCCGGCAGCGATGTCGTCCAGGTGTTTGGCGATCATGGTGTGTGCCCGGGTGCCGAGGAACAGCTCGGCACCGAGGAAATAGCCCACCAGCGTCTGGTTGTTCATCCGCATGGTCGAGATGTCGAACTTGGCTGGGAGCTCTCGTCCGGCGTCGCCGAAGGTCATGCACCTGCCCCGGTAGGCCAGGCAGTGCAGGCTCTTCTGCAGCGTGGATCCCCCGATCGAGTCCACGATGACGTCGGCCCCTCGACCGTCGGTGAGACGACGGACCTCCTCGACGAAGTCCTCCGTCGTGTAGTCGATTCCGTGGTCGAGCCCGTACTCGCCCAGGCGGTCGAGTCTGGACCTGCTGGAGGCGGTGGCGAGCACCTGGGCGCCGGCCCGCTTGGCCAGCTGGATTGCAGCGATGCCGACCCCACTGGCGCCGGCGTGGATGAGTGCGGTCTCCCCGGCCTCTAGACGGCCGAACTCGAACAGGCAGTCGTCGGCGGTGCCAAAGGGGACAGGCACGCAGGCTGCCTCCTCCGTGGTCAATCCCGCGGGGATGGCCCAGCCGAAGGCCTCGCCCACCGCCCGCAACTCTGCGTGCGAGCCGTCCAATCCCACCGTCACCACACGATCCCCCACCACGAAGCGGCTGACCCCCTCGCCCGCCGACACCACGGTGCCGGCGCACTGGTAGCCCACGATGTGCGGAGATCGGGACATGTCCCCGCCGAGGCGGTTCAAGGTATCGCCACCCTCGATGCTGATCGCCTCGACCTGCACCAGCACTTCACCGGGGCCGGCGAGCGGGTCAGGCACGTCTTCGTAGCGGAACACCTCGGGACCGCCGGTCTCGTAGTACACCGCTGCCTTCATCGCCTGTATCTCCATTCTCGTCGGGGAGGCCCACCCTAGGCAGTCCGCCCCCTGACCGGAACGAAGTGGCGGGGGACCGACTCGGCCACGGTTGCCGGGCCAGGCCGGCGACCGGTTGCCGGACTACCCCGACCACGGGCCATCCATTGATGATCAACCTGACCCGAACATTTAATGTCTACTCGACCGTTATATTAAGACCCTTACTATGTAGTAGAGGTCGAGCAGTGAAGGAAATGAAATCGTCCCGTCGGGGCCATTGTCGTCCGCTGGGTCCACGCTGGAGGCCTGACCAGGGGAGTGGCCGCAACGGCTGTAGTCAAGTCGGACCGCTTGGGGGCCGATGGACATGAACATGGATCCGGAACTGGACGTGGCGGCGGACGTTGCCAACGATGGTCGGCGAGGAACGCCACCCAATGCCGGCTGGTCAGACAGTCCCGGTACGCCACGATTGAGCGCGGAGAGGATCGCCCTCGGACTGGCACTGGAGGCCCGGGCCGGAGAGATCGGGCGGATGGTCGACCAGCAGTTCGCCGAGGACCTGCGGGGCAACGCCTTCGGCACCGCCCGCCTCGGTGCGGAGCTGATCGGACGATGGCTGGCCACCGACGAGGCTGCCTCGGACGATGATCTCGCCCTTATGGCCTCCCAGGGCGAGCAGGCCATTGTGGAGAACGCCGTGCTGGCCAGCGTGGCCAAGGCCTACTTCTCCTGGCGGGACATCACCATTGCAGTGCTGACCGAGGAGGCCCGCCGCCTGCAGGTCAGTGACGACCTCCTCACGCTGGCCTCCAATGTGGTGCGGCTCAGCTCCGACGGCAGCCTGGTTCGCATCATCCGCGAATTCGACGAAGCCCGCCGGGCGCTTCAAGCTCGCCTCGACGCCGAGCAGGTTGCTCTGGCCGATCGGGCGCTGCACGACCAGCTGACGGGACTGCCCAACCGCACGCTGCTCACCGACCGGCTTCGCCAGGCGGCCCGTTCGCTGAGCCGCCGGGATAACGGCGCCGTGCTCCTCTACCTCGACCTCGACAACTTCAAAGCCATCAACGACCGCTTCGGGCACCCGGCCGGAGACATGCTGTTGGTAGAGGTGGCCGCTCGACTGCAGGAGCGGGTCCGGCCAGGCGACACCGTGGCCCGTCTGGGCGGCGACGAATTCGTGGTGTTGGCCGACGACCTCGGAGACCCAGTCGGCGCCGCGCAGTCTCTGGCCGAGCGCATCCACTCGGCGATGCGGGCGCCGATCGTGGTCGGGGACCGCGACCTGCACACGTCAGTGAGCATTGGCATCGCCCCCGTGGTGCCGGGGGCAGATCCGGAGATCTCCCTGGCCCAAGCGGACGCGGCCATGTACCAGGCCAAACGGGGTGGCCCCGCCCGCTACGAGTGCTACGACCCGGTGATGGGCGAGGACAAGCGGCGCAGCAGCCTGTTGGCCCACGAACTCCGGGTGGCCCACGAGCGGCACCAGCTCTCGATCCACTATCAGCCTCTGTTCAAACTGAGCGGAGGCTTGGTGGGCATGGAGGCGCTGCTCCGTTGGCAACACCCTGAGCTCGGCCACGTCGCCCCCGACGAGTTCGTGCCCCTGCTCGAGCGGAGCCGGGAGATCGTCCCGGTCGGTCGATGGGTGCTCCGCGAGGCGGCCATTCAGTGTCGCCGGTGGCAGGAGGAAGGGAGACCCCAGCTCACGCTGTCGGTAAACGTTTCGGTCCGCCAACTACAAGACCCGGACTTCGTACACGACGTGCGGCACGCCCTGGAGGCCTCGCGTCTGGCGCCGGATTCGCTGGTCCTCGAAGTCACGGAGTCAGCCCTGGTCGTGGACGTGTCGGCCATCGGGACGATGATGCGGAAGGTGAGGGATCTCGGGGTGCACCTGGCCCTCGACGACTTCGGTACTGGCTACTCGTCCATCTTGTATCTGAGGGGTCTGCCCATCGACCGACTGAAGGTCGATCGCAGCTTCGTGTCGGGACTCGGCTCGTCGGGACAGGATCCCACCGTCATCTCCACGGTGGTGGACCTGGCCCACAAGCTGGGGTTGTGCGTCGTGGCCGAAGGGGTCGAGACGGAAGCAGAGCTGCATGCGGTGGAGGCGATGGGTTGCGACGAGGCCCAGGGGTTCCTGCTGGGCCGGCCCGGACCGGCTGAAGACTTCTCGTCCGAGGACGAGCATGGAGGGGTGCCCGTACGTCGCGGGTGATCCCGTCAAGGTCGGTTGAGCCGGGCAAAAAGTCCCTTCTGGGCCGAGTAGAACGCGGGAAACTCGGCAAACAGCCGGTTGTAGCGTCGGACGTGCTCCTGGTCGGGGAGATGGGTACCCTCGAGGGGCACCAAGGAGCGAATCTCTTCCGGGCGGACCTGTCCGAGCGCCATCCCCGCCAGCAGGGCACTGCCCCGGAGGTTGGCGTGTTGGGGGTCGGAGACCTGTTCGATGGGTCGGTCGAGGACGTCGGCGTAGATGGAGCACCACAGGGACGAGATGGCTCCACCGCCGATGGCTCGGATCGGGCCGAGTCGCCGACCGATGAACCGTTCGACCCCCTCGGCCAGCCATCTGGCGTTGAAGGCCACGCCCTCCAGCACGGACCGCACCATCTCGGGTCGGGTGGTCTGCAGCGAGAGGTTGTGGAACCCGGCCCTGGCCGAACGATCGTCCACCGGCGATCGCTCACCGGCCAGCCACGGCGTGAAGAGGACCCCGCCGCTTCCGGGCGGCGCCTGGGCGGCCAGTGCTGTCATCCGGTCGTAGGAGGGCGGCTCCCCTCCATCCGACAGGCAATTCCGGAGCCATTCGAGGGCGGCACCACCCGACTCCTGATTGTTGGCAACCAGATTGAGGCCGGGGGTGATGCCCGGGACCGTGGTGATCTGGCGAATGGGGTCGGTCTTCTTTCCGGGGTACGGACAGCTCAGCCAGCTCGTGGTGGAGACGGCCAGGTGGGCCTCGTAGGGGAGGACGGCGCCGGCGCCGGCGGCGGCGGAGTGGAGGTCCGGGGTGCCGGCCACGACCGCCACCCCGGGGACGAGCCCCAACTCGGCCGCCACGTCGGGAAGGACCGTGCCCACCACGCTGCCCGTGGCCACGAGCGGCGGCAGCTTCCGGAGAGGTACGCCGGAGGCCCCGATCAACAGGGGGTCGTACTCGAGGCGCTCGGGCCGCCGGTTGTCGGTCAGCCAGGCCCCGGCCATCGATGCCGGCGAGGCCGCGGCCACACCGGTGAATCGCATGGCTAGGTAGTCCACCGGCTCGAGGTACCACCGGGCCAGCCGGGCGACCTGGCCGAGCTCGTGCTCGAGGTAGAGCATGTGGCCGATGGGATCGGCCCCGGACGTCGAGGGTGCCCCGCCGCTGTGCCGGATCCAGCGGGCCAGTGCCAGCGGGGAGTACCCCCCGAGCGGCCCTCCGACAGCCCGGCGGGTCAGCTGTCCCCCACGGGTGTCGAGCCACAGGAGGCAGTCGCCCACCGGGTGCCCGGCGGCGTCGACCGGCACGGTGCTCGCCCACTGGCCCGTGCACGAGACGGCCACGATCTGCTCGGCCGAAACCACGCCGGAGCCCAGTGCCCGCTGGGCGCCGGCGCAGACCAGCTCCCACCACTGCTCCGCGTCCTGGGTGGCCCCGCCTTCGCTCGAGCGGTGGGTGCGGACCGGCAGGTGCTCCTTATGGGCGATGACGCCGGTCAGGGAGACGAGTCCGACTTTGGGACCGCCGGTGCCGAGGTCGACGGCCAGGACGAATCGGTCGCCCGGCCCCGGGCGGGTCCGCTCGCTCACCCGCCGAGGACGTCTGCGTCGGCTCCCTCAGCCACCAGTGGGGATGGCCTGTTGGGAATCCATCATGTCGCCCATGACCATCTTGATGAAGTCGTCCGCCTCGTCGGTCATTCCTCCGGCCACGCCTCCGTAGATGGCCCCGCTCTTGGGCGACTCGGCGGCGTGCTCCTTGGCGTAGGCCACCGCCCCGGCGAGATCGTCGGCGAACGTGTCATCCACCCCGGCCTGGGTCTGCGGCCGGGTGACCGCCATGTGGAGGGCGTTGGGGTACTGCTGCCCGTTGAAGCGCCACCCGCGCTCGCGCATGAAGTCGTTGACGTGGTAGATGTCGAACTCGTCCGACGTGAAGCTGAACAGGAAGGTGGGCTTGCCCACGATCCGAAGTTCCGGGTGGGACAGGACCGACGTCTGCATGGCCGCCGAAGTCTCGAAGATGGCCTTGGCGTAGCGGCGGTATCCCTCCCGACCGAATTGGACCATCGCCGCCCAGGTGGCGGCGATGAGCCCTCCCGATCGCGACCCCTCCATTCCCGGCGAGCAGTACTTGCCTCCGCTCCAGTCGGTGCGGAAGAAGTACTGGGCGTTCCGGATGGCCTTGTCCCGGAAGGTGAGCACCGAGGTGCCCTTGAAGGCGTATCCGTACTTGTGGGTATCCGCCGACATGGTCGTCACGCCGGGATGGCGGTAGTCGAACACCGGAATGTCGTATCCCAGCTCCTGACCGAAGGGAAGGATGAACCCGCCGAGACAGCTGTCCACGTGGAGCCCTACGCCGTGGCGCAAGGCCATGTCCGACAGCGTCCCGATGGGGTCGACGGTGCCGTAGCCGTAGTTGCAGGCCGATCCCACGACGGCCACGGTGTTCTGGTCGATGTGTCGATCGACCCACTCCACGTCGACCTCGGTGCTGACCGGATCGACCGGCGCCGTCAGCAGATCGATGCCGAACAGATGGCACGCCTTGTCGAATGCGGGATGGGCCGTCTCGGGCTTGATGACATTGGGGCGATTGATGCCGCGCTGCTGGGCGGCGTGCTCGCGGTAGGCGAGCATGGCGTGACAGATGCTTCCGGTGCCACCGGTGGCCACCAGGCCGACGGGCTCGCCATCGGTGACGGCGTCGGCGTGGAGGAGATCGAGGGTCATGGCGATGATCTCCGCCTCGAACTTGGTGGCGCTGGGGCACATGTCCCGCTGGAGCACGTTGACGTGGGCGAACAGGCCGAAGGCCTCGTTCATGAAGCCGTAGTGGTCGTGGTCGCCGCAGTACATGGTCCCCGAGCACTTGCCCGACTCCCAGGTGGCGTCCTCTTCGGTCGCCATGGTCCGCAGCGCGTCGAGGATCTCCTCCCGAGGGGTCCCCTTCTCGGGAAGCTGCCGGTGGATCTCGAAGCGGCCGTCGTAGGGAAAGGTGCTCATGGTGGCGACTCCTTGGCGGGCTGGGCTCACGCTCCTCGAACGCGCATGTTGGCTGCACGGTACACGGCATCGAGGACGGTCATGTTGGCCACCGCATCGTCCGGGCCGGTGAGGGTCGGCTGACCTCGGAGGACGGCGTCGCAGAACCTGTCCAGCTGGTAGGCGTAGGTGGGCCGACGCGAGGGGATCTCGATCCGTCGACCTCCTCCCGACCGGACGGTCAGCCAACTGGTGTATTGCGGACCGATGGGATTGAAGACCCGCAGCTCGCCGGCGTCGCCGACGGCGCGTGCCGACAGGTGGAGCAGCGACGAGGACCACATCGAGCAGTGCACCGAGGCGGTGTGACCGCGTGGAAACTGCAACTGGGCGCTCATGGCCCGGTCGACGTCGGGGCTGTGGAGCTTGGCGCGGGCCGAGACCACGGCGGGCTCCTCGCCGCCGAGCATCCGGGCCATGTGCACCACGTAGGACCCCATGTCCATCATGGCTCCGCCGGCCAACTCGTATTGGTAGCGGATGTCCGACTTGTTGGGGATCGGCGCGCACAGCCAGGTCTCGATGTGGCGCAGCCGGCCCAACTCGCCGCTGGCCGCGATCTCGCGCATTCGATGGGCGAGTGGGTGGTGCCGATAGTGGAAGGCCTCCATGACCACCAGGCCCGACCGCTCGGCGCCTCGTCTGGCCGCGGAGGCCACCCGTTCCGCCTCGTCGGCGTTGGACGTGAACGGCTTCTCGCACAGCACGTGCTTCCCGGCGGCCAGGGCGGCGAGCGTCCACTCGGCGTGGAGGCTGTTGGGAAGCGGGATGTACACGGCATCCAGCGCGGGATCGGACACGATGTCCTGGTAACCGGCCACGACTTTCGCAATCTTGTGCCGGGTGGCGAAGTCGGTGGCCCGCCCCAGGTCGCGCGCGGCCACCGCATCCACGGTCACCTCGGGATTGGACGCGGCCGGTCGGAGCAGGGCGGCGGGAGCGATCCGGGCTGCCCCCAGCACTCCGAATCTCACTGTGGTGGCCATGGCGACCGACTCCTCGTGACGGTGGACGATTGCGATGTGTCCCGCGCTTTGCGTCCGTCGGTCGGGAGACTGCGATGCGTCCGGGGTGGCCGGGACGGGTGGATGATCCTCTGGTGTCGGAGGATAACGTCGTATCCGTGCCGGTGTCCCTTCCCGACCCGTCGACGGTGAACCTCGCTGCGCCTGACGCGGACGAGATCGTGGCGCTCAGCCGGGGCATCCATGGGGTGATTGCCCCGGACGGCGATCTGAGCCCGCTCCAGCACCTGTTGGTGGAGTCTGTGGTCAAGGCCATGACCGGGTTCCCTCCTGATCTGGGTGCCCGTCCCATCAGCCCGAGGGAGTTCGCCCAGGTGATGTCGGACAGGGACCAGATGTTCCGCACCCGCATCGTCCAGCTGGTCATCCTGTTGGTCCTCGTGCAGCAGCCCATCCCGCCCGACGTGGTGGGTCGGACGTCGATGCTGGCCCGAGAGGCCGGCGTCGACGAGGGCATGCTCGCCATCGCCCAGGACTTCGCCTCCGGGAGCCTCGGACTGGCGTCGATCGACTTCGATCGCAACGGGTACACCGCCGGCTGGGACGCCGACCACGAGCGGGTCCTGCACGTCTCCTCACGGCTGTCCACGGCATGGGACGCGGTGGTCGACGACCCGGCCCTGGCCCTCCAGTGGCAGGAGTTGGAGGATCTTCCGGCCGGGAGCCTGGGCCGCCGGGTGACCGACTTCTACCGGGCCCGTGGCTTCGACTACCCGGGCCGTCCCGGCTCGGCGCCTCCTCTGCTGGCCCAACACGATTGGGTCCATGTGGTGGCCGACTACGGCACCACGGTCGAGGCCGAGCTGGAGGTCTTCGCCTTCATCGCCCGTGCCAACGACGACATGAGGGCCTTCTCACTGCTGGCCATGGTGGTATCGCTGTTCGAAACCGGGTACCTGGCGACGGGAGCAGGGTTGTTCCAGTCCGACAGCGGCCATCTGTCCCGCGCCGGGGTCGCCACCAGGGTGGCTGACGCCATGCGCCGGGGAGCCCGTTGCACAGGCAGTATCGACTTCCTCCAGACCGACTGGTTCTCGTTGGCCCATCTGCCTGTGGACGAGGTCAGGGCCGAGTTCGGCGTCATCCCCAAGGAGGCCGAGGCCGTCCAACAGGGTTCGGTCGGACCGTGGGAGGCCGGGGGGATCAGCGCCTTCCAGTGGAAGGCGGGCCAGGCTCTCGCCCGCCGCCAGGGACGGGACTACGACGCCTTCGGGGCCAGCGTCTGATCCTCGCTACCCCCTCTCGCGGAGGGGGGTGGCGTCGAGGGCGCAGTGGCTCAGGATCTCGAGTCGTTCGGCCTCCTCCCGCACGGCACGACGGGGCGGGTTCCTGATCCCCACCGCGGCGAGCACGCCTCCGACGATGCACCACGATCCGGCGATCAACACGGCCCGCTGAAACCCGTGGGCCAGGGCGTGGGGGTGGAGGTAGCTCAATCCGCTGATCCCTCCCAGCGCCGGGAGCACGGCCACGGCGATGGGCCCCCCGATGCGGGCGACATCGTTGTTCACGGCGGAGGCCAATCCGGCATGGCTCTCCGACACGGCGTTGAGAGCAGTGGCGGTCAGCGGAGCAACGGTGGTGGCGAGGCCGAAGGCGATGACGAGGACCCCGGGCAGGACGCCGGCCACATAGGACGAGCCCTGTGGGACGCGGACCAACATGGCCAGGCCGAGGCCGACGACGACGGGGCCGATGCCCATCTGCGCCCGGGGGCCGATGGTCGCGGCCATGCGCCCCGATCGGGCCGAGAAGGCCAGCATCACCGCCGTGATGGGCAGCAGGGCGGCCCCGGAGGCCAGGGGCGAGTAGTGGTTGACGACCTGCAGCACGACCGGTAGGAGGAAGAGGACGCCACCGAGACCGGCGTAGACGACGAAGGTCACGGCATTGGTGACCGCGAACTGCTGATTGCGGAACAGGTCGAGGGGGAGCATGGGTGCCGCGGATCGGTGCTCGACGGCGAGAAAGGCGACGGCTCCGACCACTCCGACCAGGAGGGAGACGACCACGGTGGCCGCCGTCCATCCCCGTGACGGGCCTTCGATCAGGGCGTAGGCGATGGCCGCCAGTGACGCGGTGGCCAGCACGGCGCCCCCGGCATCGATGCGGCCCGACATCGTGGGGTCGCGTGACTCGGGCACGTGGCGGGCCGACCACGCCAACACCAGGGCCCCGACGGGGACATTGATGAGGAAGATCCAGCGCCACGACGCGGCCGTGATCAAGTAGCCCCCGAGGAGCGGTCCGGCCGCGGTCGCCACCCCGCCGAGCCCGGACCAGGCCCCGATGGCCTCACTGCGGTCGTCGGCGGCGAACGAGGCCTCCAGGATGGCCAGGCTCCCCGGCGTGAGCAGGGCGCCGCCGATTCCCTGCAGGACGCGGGTGACGATGAGCTGGCCCGATCCGACGGAGATGGCGCAGGCGGCCGAGGAGAGGGTGAACCAGGCGACGCCGACCATGAAGATGCGTTTGCGCCCGTACCGGTCGCCGAGCGATCCACCCAGCAACAGCAGGGAGGACAGGGTGAGGGTGTAGCCGGTGACCACCCACTGCAGGGTGCTCAGCGAGGCGTGGAAGTCCCGCCCGATGGTCGGCAGGGCAATGCCGATGACGGTGGCGTCGATGGCGGCCATGCCCGACCCGAGCACGGTGGCGGCGATCACCCAGCGACCGGCGCTGGAGCGGTAGAGGAGCAATCGGCGATCTCCGGACCGGGGGGGAGTACCGGAGCCCATGCTCATGGCGACACCGTGCCACATCGCGGCGTACCGGTCACGCTTCGTTCAGGGGACCTCGTTCACCCCGCCCGCCCCGGTCGCTGCTTGTCTTGGCCGGGACAGTTCCGGCTCAGGGCCTCCGCCCGACGGGCATCACGTCGCTGGCGCCCCACTGGCCGAGCGCATTGAGCTGGACGTGGTCTCCGGTGGCCTCGACGATGCGGTTGCCGCCCACGTAGAGGGCGGTGTGGTAGACGCTGGTCCAGTCGGTCTGGACGTATCCCCAGAAGACCAGATCGCCGGCCTGGAGGCTGCTCATCGTCACCGGTGTGCCGGCCGTGTGGTACTGGTCGTTGGCCACCCGGGCGAAACCTATGCCGTCGGCATGGCTCCACGATGCCAGCGTCAGTCCCGAGCAGTCGAAGCCCTCGGGGCCGTTGCCTCCCCAGATGCAAGGCTTGCCGAGCTGTTGGAATGCGTACAGGACAGCCTTGTCACCCGCGGTGACCGGGTTCATGAGTACGGCCAGGGGAGGGGGGCTGAGCGACGCCGCGTCACCGAAGCCGATGGCCGTCCCGTTCTGTTCCACGATCCAGTAGCCGTGCCCCGAACTGGTGGACACCATGCGCTGCACGGGATCGCCGGGGGAGTTGGCCGACGATCCGTAGAAGCCGGCATCCCCGAAGGTGAAGACGCCCCCGTCGGAGGCCACCAGCCAGTACCCGTGCCCATCCGGAGTCGAGGCCATGGAGATGACGGGTTTCTGCAGGGTGAGGCTGCCGGTCGAGCCGTAGAAGGCGGCGTCGCCGAAGGTGAAGATGCCCCCGTCGGAGGCCACCAGCCAGTAGCCAGACCCGCTGGGTGTGGCGGCCATGCCGACGATGGGCTTGTTGAGGACGAGGGAGCCGGTCGATCCGAAGAAGGTGGCGTCACCGAAGGTGAAGATGCCCCCGTCGGAGGCCACCATCCAGTAGCCATGTTGGTCGGGGGTGGCGGCCAGGCCCACGATCGGTCGGTTGAGACGGAGGCTTCCGGTGGATCCGTAGAACTGGGAGTCACCGTAGGAGAAGATGCCCCCGTCGGAGGCAACCATCCAGTAGCCGCGGCGGTCACCCGAAGGGACCACGCTCACGATGGGTTGGTTGAGAGGACCGGTGGGGGATCCGTACGAGGGGAGCCCGAAGGAGTACAGGGAGCCGCCCGTGGTGGCCAGCCAGAAGTTGGTCTCGATCTGCCCCCCGACCGAGTGGGCGACCGAGCGGGCGCCAGCACCAGAGGCCTGGGCCGGCAAGACCACCGCGCCCACCGCCGTCGCGCACACGAGCCCCGCGACCCATGGCCCGAGCCGACACTTCCACCGCTGCCCCATGCCCCGAACTCCTCCACACCACTCTGTATTGCCGCATCGATAATCACACGGTAAGTAGCTAGTCTCCCACGGAGAGTGACAATGCCGCAACCGGTGGTGTCCGGCGAAACCATCCGCATCTGAGCCGGCGGGATCCGGACCGGGGGCGGCGCGGTGACCGTCGGACAAGCGGGGCCATCGGTGAGCCGACATACTTCCCCGGGGGATGAGGAGCACCAGGTAGACGAACGAGGAACGCGTGAGCCATCCAGGCGTCGAGGTCATCAGCAGGTTCCTGGCCGATTCCGGCTTCACCACGGGCTCGATCATCGAACAACGTGCAGCCATGGCGGCCACGGCGTCGTCGTCCCCGGCCCCCGACGGCGTCGTCGTCGAACGGACCACCATCGGAGGATGCAACGCCGAACGGCTCACACCCGAAGGCGCCGACACCGAGGCTGTGGTCCTCTATCTCCACGGCGGTGGCTATTGCATCGGTTCGCTCGACACCCACCGACCGCTGGCCGGCCGGATCGCGGTAGCGGCCCAATGCCCGGTGGTCACCCTCGAGTACCGCCTCGCCCCCGAGCACCCCTTTCCGGCCGCGGTCACCGATGCCACCGCGGCCTATTCGGACCTCGTGTCGCTTGGGGCCCGTCCCGAACGCATGGTCATCGCCGGGGACTCGGCCGGCGGAGGCCTGACCATCGCCACCCTGCTGGCGCTGCGTGCAGCAGGCTCGTCCCTGCCCGCCGCCGCCGTGTGCATGTCCCCGTGGGTCGATCTCACCCAGACCGCACCCTCCTACGCCGGGCGGGGCGCAGTGGATCCCATGGTCTCGAAGGTCGGCCTCGACCTCATGGCACAGGCTTACCTGGGGGATGGCGATCCCCGTTCGGAGCTGGCCTCACCCCTGTTCGCGGCCGACTTGGCCGGGCTTCCCCCTGTGCTCATCGAGGTGGGTGAGAACGAAGTGCTGCTCGACGACTCGGTGCGACTGGCCGACCGACTCCGATCGTCCGGCGGGAACGTCTTGCTGACCGTGTGGCCCGAACTGATCCACGTCTTCCAGGCCTTCGCTGGCCCGCTGTTTCCTGAAGCTGAACAAAGCATCGCCGCCATCGGGTCCTATGTCGCCGAGCACGTGCGCCTGTCCGGCGACTCCATGCGCCAGCGCGACCACCATTGACACCATTGAACAGTCGGTCGCAACGACCGCACTGACCGTCGGTCGCAACGACCGCACTGACCGTCGGTCGCAACGGAGGCAATGACCGGCGGTCGGATGACCGCCATTGAGCAACGGAAAGGACGCCCAGCATGCAGGAGTTTCGAGGGAAGACCGCCGTGGTGACCGGGGCAGGAAGCGGGATCGGACGGGCACTTGTCCTGGCCTTTGCCGGCGAGGGTATGCGGGTCGCAATGGCCGACCTCGATGCCGGGGCGCTGTCGGAAACCGAAGGGCTGGTCGGAGCCGAGTTCCCGTCCACCGAGGTGCTGTCGCGCCAGTGCGACGTGAGCCAGGCCGACCAGGTCAACTCCCTGGCCGACGCCGTATTTGACCGTTGGGGCCAGGTGGACGTGGTGTGCAACAACGCCGGGGTGTTCGTCGGTGGGGTCATCTGGGATCGACCGGACGCGGACTTCGACTTCGTGCTGGGCGCCAATGTCTGGGGAATCCTGCACGGCATCCGGGCCTTCGTGCCCAGGATGATCGCCCAGGGAACCGAAGGGCACGTGGTCAACACCTCGTCCGTGGCCGGACTTCTCGGAGCACCCTTCGAGGCGCCGTACGCCATATCGAAATTCGCCGCCTACGCCGCCACCGAATCCCTGGCCCACGATCTGGTCGCAACCGGGTCGAAGATCAGGGCCTCGGTCCTGTGCCCGGGCATCATCGCCACCAACATCGTCGACTCCGACCGCCACCGTCCGAAGGAGCTGATGACCCCGGTGACCGACGATCAGAAGTTCGTCACCGACTTTCTGTCCTCGGCCGTCGCCGAGGGCATGCCTCCCAGCGAGGTCGCCAAGATGGTCGTCGCCGCCATCCGGGCCGAGGAGTTCCTCATCCTGACCCACGACTCCTATCCCAAGCAGCTGCAGGCCCGAACTGAGGCGCTGGTGGCGCGTCGCCTCCCCGATGTGGCTGAGTTCGCCTAGCCCAATTGCCGCATCCATCTGTCCATCCGGCCAACCTGCGCCGCGGGCCGATCACTCCAGGAGGTTCGAGATGAAGGGCTACGTACTCTCGGTTGAACGACTGATCCGCGCTGATCCCGAGGTGATTTTCGATGTGCTGTCAGACCCCGGCAAGCACTCGCTCATCGATGGTTCGGGGATGCTCCAAGGCGTGGCGGAGGCCGAGCCTCGACGGCTTGCTCTCGGGGTGACCTTCGGGATGGGCATGAAATTGGGGGTCTCCTACTCGACGGTCAACACGGTGGTGGAATTCGAGGAGAACCGGCGCATCAGCTGGCAGACCGGGCCAAAGGGGCGGATGGGACGGGTGCTGGCCGGCCGGATCTGGCGCTACAGCCTCGAACCCGGCGACGGCGGAACCCTGGTACGGGAGTCCTGGGACATCACACCCGATCATCAGCGGGTGCTGCTCAAGCTCGGCAACATCTACTGGAACAAGACCCGCCGGGACATGGAGCGGACCCTCGAGCGACTCGACGCGCTGGTCGCCGGATCCACCCACACCGACGAGGTGCCCTGACGCAGCCACCCCTGGGTCGGGGAGGTTCCCGAGCCTCATCGGGGCCCTCCGGGCACGCATGCCCGTGGAAAAGGGGAGCGCTCAGCCGGTGGTGGCGATGCCCCCATCGACGGGAATGATGGCTCCGGTGAGATATGCGCCGGCCCGTGAGGCGAGAAAGATGGCCACGCCGGCCATGTCGTCCGGTCGACCGATGCGCCGCATGGGGGCGGATGCGGCGATCTGATCTCCGAATGCCTCGAGCGTCGCCGCCATCATCTTGGACTCGAAGGGACCAGGTGCCACCGCGTTGACCGTGATGGTCGGGGCCAGTCGCTTGGCCAGGTGCCGGGTGAGCTGGTGGACCGCCGCTTTGGATGCCGAGTACGAATAGGACTCGAGCACCGGGACGTGGATGCCGTCGATGGAGCCGATGTTGATGACCCGAGAGGGTTGGTCCGGAGCGGCAGCGGCCTCGAGCAGGGGCAGGAAGTACTTGGTCGTGTGGAAGATCCCCTGGACGTTGAGGTTGAGCACTCGGTCCCACGAGGCGGTGTCATGCTCGACGAGCGGTGCTCCCCAGGTGGCCCCGGCGTTGTTGACCAGGACATCGACGTGCGGATGGTCATGTCCCACCGCGTCGGCCAGCCAACGCGCCCCTTGTTCGGTGGACAGGTCGGCGGCTATTCCCGAGCAGGCCCCGTAGCGGGACAGTTCGGCGACTGCGGCCTCTACGGCGTCGGCCTTCCGGGAGGCCACGACGACCGTGGCGCCGGCCGCCACGAAGCCGCCGGCGATCATGTACCCGATGCCTCGGGTGCCACCGGTTACCACGACGGTCTTCCCCTCGACGGAGAAGAGGTCGGCCGGAGGAGTGGGTGCCGAAGGTTCGCTCATAGGTCACGACGGTATCCCAACCCAGTCGGCGGATTGTTATCGTGCTGGCGGAGAGGAGTTCGCCGATGCACTTGGCACTGACCGACGATCAGGAGGACCTCAAGAGCGAGTTGCGCTCGTACTTTGTCCGGCTGGTCGAGGAGGTGGAAGCGGACGGGACGGAAGCGTCGACGTACACCCGCTACATCCGGCGAATGGGGGAGGACGGCTGGTTGGGCCTGGGATGGCCGATCGAGTACGGCGGTCAGGCCCGTGGTCCCATCGATCAGATGATCTTCGTCGAGGAGTCGCACTGGGCCGGCGTCCCCCTCCCGCTACTGACCCTCAACAGTGTGGGGCCCACACTCATGACGCTGGGCACCGACGAGCAGAAGCAGCGCATCCTCCCCGGAATCCTGCGAGGGGTGGTTCACTTCTCCATCGGCTACACCGAGCCCACCGCCGGAACCGACCTGGCGTCCCTTCAGACACGGGCTGTCCGGGACGGCGACGAGTACGTGATCAGTGGCGAAAAGCTCTACACCAGCGCCATTCAGTACGCGGACTATGTCTGGTTGGCGGCCCGGACGGATCCCGATGCCCCCAAGCACAAGGGCCTCTCGGTGTTCATCGTTCCCACGGACACACCCGGGTTCCACTGGACGCCCCTCCGCACCGTCGCCGGTGAGTTCACCAGCTCGACGTTCTATGACGACGTGCGGGTGCCGGCGGCCAACCTGGTTGGCGAGGAGAACCAGGGTTGGAAACTCATCACCAATCAACTGAACCACGAGCGTGTCGCCATCTGCCCCGTGTCCGGAATCCTGCGCAGCATCGCCGAGACACAGGCCTGGGCCCACCATCAAAAGCTGGCCGACGGGCGACGCATCATCGACCAGCAGTGGGTGCAACTGCACCTTGCCCGCGTCTGGGCCAAGGCCGAGTACCTCAAACTCCTCAACTGGAAGGTGGCCTGGGCATCCGACAAAGGGCTCAACCCGGCCGACGCGTCAGCCACCAAGGTGTTCGGGACCGAGTTCGCGCTCGAGGCCTATCGCCTGCTCCTCGAGATCGTGGGTCAGGCCGGATATCTTCCCGAGGGCTCACCGGGGGCGGTGCTCCAGGGGAGGCTGGAGCGGAACTCCCGCAGCCAGACCATCTTCACCTTCGGCGGTGGCACCAACGAGGTCCAGCGGGACATCATCGCCATGATCGGCCTGGGGATGCCCCGCGCCCCCCGATGAGATTCGATCGCCAAGCCACGAGCCTGATCCGACCGCAGGGTGCTCGGCAACCGGTGGACATCGACTGATGGTCGACGCCATATGGCCGCCGGCCCCGGGCCGTTAGTCTGACCTCGAACAGGCGTGGATGGCGACAAAGGAGCCCACCGTGGACGACCAAGAGATCATCACCCGGATCGGCAACCTCGCGCATGAGGAGCAGCGACTCGAGGAGCAACATGTCGGCGAGGGCCTGTCTCCCGCCGACGAAGAGCGCTTGAAAGCCCTCGAGGTCACGCTGGACCGCATGTGGGACCTGCTCCGACAGCGCCGGGCCCTCCGGGCCGCGGGCCGCAGTCCGGAAGTGGCCACGGTGCGCCCCGAAGACACTGTCGAGGGATACCTGCAGTAGGCGGTCGCTTGGTTCCCGGGTGCGGCTCCGCTCCAGTGACCTACGCTGTGCCGGCCGGTGGCGGCGGGAAGACCGCTCCTTGCATGCCGCCCGCCGGGGAGGAGCCCGATGAGCACAGCATCGGTCAATGGTCAGCGGATCGCCTACGACGACACCGGAGGTGACGGTCCTCCCGTCATCCTGGCCCACGGCTTCCTGATGGATCGATCGATGTTCACCCCCCAGGTAGAGGCGTTGCGTCATCGCTACCGGGTGATCACCTGGGACGCACGGGGATTCGGCGACACCGAGTACGACAACCGGCCGTTCACCTACTGGGATCTGGCCGGGGACTGCGTCGGCCTCCTCGACCACTTGGGCCTCGATCAGGCCGTGGTCGGAGGTATGTCTCAAGGGGGCTTCGTTGCCCTGCGGGTCGCCCTCAACGCCCCCGGACGAGTGCAGGCGCTCGTCCTTCTGGATAGCCAGGCGGGGACCGAGGATCCTGAGGTGGTTCCCCTCTACCAGGGGATGTTGGACGAATGGGTGGCCAAGGGCCCCTCCGATGAGATCGCGTCGGCGGCCGCCGGGCTCATCCTGGGGGAGCCCGGGCTGAACGAGACGTGGATCGCCCGCTGGAAGGCCCGTCCCCACCAGTCGATCGCCCTGCCGGGGCAGACCCTCATCACCAGGGACGACATCACCGGCCGACTGGGCGAGATCTCGGTTCCCGCCCTGGTGCTCCATGGCACCGCCGACGTTTCCATCACCATGGACAAGGCGGAGGCACTGGCCGGGGGCCTACCCGGCTGCACCGGAGTGGTGACAATCGTTGGCGGCACGCACTCGGCCAATCTCACCCACCCCGCTCCGGTCAACGAGGCGATCCTGGCGTTCCTCGACGCGCTGTCCCGGTAGCTGAGCCTCCATCCGGGACGACACCGCCCGGATGCCGGCCGGTCTATTTGGCCGCGATGCCCGAAGCTACCGGCAGGGCCAGGTGGATCTGGGTGAAATCGACGCTGCCGCCGAGTTGGGGTTGGCTGTAGGCCACCGTGGTCGCCACCAGTTGCAGCTCCAGACGGGAACTGGGCGTGGCCGTGAAGGCCACCATCTCGAGGGGAACAGTGGTCGTGTGGGATCGACCGTCGAGGGTCACCGCGATCGGGGTGATCTGGTTGCCGAGCACCAGGCCCGTGTTTTCATCCACCAGTTGGGCGAATACCCGCGTTGGTCGCGGGCCCGTGGGAGTGGTGCCCTGGTAGGTCAGCCCCAGTTGGGGTGCACCCACCACGACCGCGGACCGGTCTCGGACCGAGACGGCGACATCGACTGCGTTGGCCGCCCTGGCCGGGGTGATCGGCCCCACCAGAGAGGCGAGGAGTTGAGAATTCCCCGAGGTATTGACCGGACCGGAGCCACCACTGGCCACCATCGCCAGCGTCCCGTGCCCGTCGGCGGTGATCGGGACGCCGGCCGGTAGCGGGTAGCTGGGGGCCGAATAGCCGGTGCCGTTCTGGTCGACGAATCGGAAGCCGGGGCCGGTATCGACCGGTGTGCGGCGCACGTAACGATCGAGCCAGGCGATGGTTGCGGTCCCCGGCAGCTGTTGGTCGCCCCCGGGTGTGAGACACACGCCGTGGCCACCGCAGAACCACAGCATCGAGGTGGGAATGCCCCGCTGCCTCAGGATCTCGTAGTTGGTCACACCCTCTTGGAGGGTGAAGAGGGTGTCCACGGTGCCCTGCACGATGAGGGTGGGGACCTTGATATCGGCCACGTGGGCACCGGGTCCCCGGTCGGCGAACCAGGCTTGCTCGGCCTCGGTGATCATGCCCGTCGAGTCACCCGTGTGCTGGGCCTGGAACACCAGCGGGTCGACATGGTCGTTGGAGGACAGGCTGGACAGAATGCCGGACCACCCGGACTTGACCGTGTCCGCCTTGTTCAGGCTGGTGACCAGCGAGTGCCAGGCGATGGTGGGCACGATGGCGTCCACCCGGCAGTCGATGCCCGCAGTCACCAATTGGATGCCGCCCCCGTACGATCCGCCGACCATGCCCATCCGAGGGTCGCCGATGGCGTCGAGCTGCACGCCGGGCCGGGTGGCGACCCAGCTGATCAGCGCGCTGACATCTCGACCCTCGAAGCTGGCGCTGTCGACCTCGGCGCTTCCGCCGGACTTCCCGAATCCACGGGGATCCCAGGTGAGCACGTTGTAGCCGGCTCCACGGAGATCCTTGATCGCCAGGCCGCCCACCACCCCCGATCCCTGGGTGTCGGTGTCGCCACTCAGGCTCCATCCCGGCCCCATGAGAACGGTCGGGGCGGTCTTCCCGGTGGCAACGCCGACCGGGAACCAGTGCGCTCTGATCGCCGTGCCGTCGAACGACGTGACGTCCCAGTCGCTCGGCGTGCCGGCCACCGGTGTCGGCGTGCCGGCCACCGGTGTGGCCACGACCGACCCGGCCGACTGGGGCGGATGGCAGGAGGTGCTGGTCAGCGCCTGGCCCCCGCCCGCTCCGGTGGAGGAGGGCGCCTGGCCGGTTGAGGCCGAGCACGCCGAGAGCGCCACCGCCAACAGAATGGTCATGGCGGCCAGGCTGCTCGCAGCCCTTCGGCCGGAACGGACGGTCACGGTTCCCCCCTCGTCTTCACGCACCGGAGTGTGGCCTTCCATTGCTGGGAAGGCAATCCATACTGGGATCGTCGGGTCTGGTGTCGAGCGGCTATCGACCGCGAACCACCCCCGCTCTCCACCCAGAGTGGATTTGATGGTGAACGCGTTGCGCGCTACGACCGGGGCGGTGAGTAGTGGAATGAGCACGCTGATGGCCACCCGGAGCAACCGGGTGCGCTGGTGGTCACTGGTGGTGGTGTGCCTGGCCATGTTCATGAACGCCCTCGACTCCTCCATCGTGAACGTGGCACTGCCGGACATCCAGCGTGAACTCCACATCAGCCAGGGGAGCCTGACCTGGGTGGTGGATGCATACCTCATCACCTTTGGGAGCTTCCTTCTGATGGCGGGCCGCCTCGGCGACCTGATCGGCCGCAAGAAGGTGTTCCTGGCCGGGATCGCGCTGTTCACCGTCTCGTCGATTGCCAGCGGAGTTGCCACCAGCCAGGGTCTGCTCATTGCCGGCCGGTTCGCTCAGGGGATCGGTGGCGCGTGCTCGTCGTCGGTGGTCATCGCCATCATCGTCACCGAGTTCGCCGAGCCGGCCGAGCGGGCCAAGGCGATGAGTGCCTACATCTTCGTGGCCGTCGGGGGAGGTTCGATCGGGCTTCTGGTCGGCGGAGTGCTGACGCAGGCCCTGAGCTGGCACTGGATCTTCTTCATCAATGTGCCCATCGGAGTGATCACACTCGTCTTGGGCTCAGGTCTCATCGTCGAGAATGACGGCTTGGGGATCCGCAACGGTGTCGATATCACCGGGTCTGTGCTGGTCACGCTGGCGCTCATGTTGGGGATCTACGCCATCATCCAGGCCACCGCCTCTGGGTGGGCCTCGGTGCCCACTCTCGCCTGCGGTGGTGCCGCAGTTGTCCTGCTGGTCTCCTTCTTCCTCTTGGAGTCCAGGTTGAAGAACCCGATCATGCCGTTGCGTATCTTGCGAATTCGAACGCTTGCCGACTCCAGCATCATCCGAGGACTCTTGGCCACGGGCATGTACACGACCTTCTTCCTCGGTGCCCTGTACCTCGAGAAGGTCCGGGGCTACAGCCCGATCCGAACGGGTCTGGCGTTCCTCCCCATCGCCTTGACCATGGGAGTGCTCTCGGTCGGCATCACCGCCCGCCTGGTGCTCTGATTCGGGACCAAGCGAGTCCTCATCCCGGGCATGGTGGCGGCCACGATCGGGGTGCTGTTGCTGGCCCAGGCAGGTCAGAACGCCCACTTCACGACGGTCCTCTTCCCCGCCTTCCTGCTGATCGGTCTTGGGGCAGGAACATCGTTCATGCCCTTGCTGTCGATCGCCATGGCCGACGTGCCCACCGCCGACGCCGGATTGGGGTCGGGTATCGTCAACGTGTCGATGCAGATGGCGGCCGCACTCGGCTTGGCTGTGCTGGGCACCGTGGCGACCAATCACACCCGGCAACTGATCGCCTCCGGCCACCCGGAACCAGCAGCACTGACCGCCGGCTATCAGCTGGCGTTTCTGATCGCCGCCCTCTGTGTGGGCGTCGGGACGCTGGTGGCGCTGTTCCGGCTGAACGGCCCGCCCCGCGGCGAGGACCGGCAGGCGCTTCGCGCCATGGAGCTGGAGAACGCCGCCGAGCCCATGGCTACGTGATCTGACCCGGTGGCGTCGCATCGGTCGGCGTGGCGGGGCACCCGCAAGCCTGTGACCAGGAGTTGTCACGCACTGTTCAGCTTGTCCCCTACGATTCGCCCGCCGGGCTCGTTGAGCAGGGTTCCGCCGCCAAGCTCCGAGCCCGGCACTATCGATGGCCGGCGCTGGATCCCGATTTGGGATCTCGACCGTCGCAGTTGAGTCGGTTCATCGGAGGTGCGGAGATGGTTGACGCAGCTGCCCCGCCCATAGTATGACGATCACGTCAGGTTCAGTGGGGGAGGGTGTGGCGATGCTGGGTTCGGGGGTGGATCCTGGCGCTCCGGTCCGGAGGCGCCGTGCCCTCGCACTGTGCATCGTCGTGTTGATCGCGGGGTGCTCGGCGAACGCTTCGCAGGCGGGCAATCACACGGGCGGAACAACCGGCAAGCCGGGATACCTCGTGTACTGGGACCAGAACGAGGAAGTCGACTTTGCTTCGATGCCCTCCGGGCGTCAGGGCCAACTGATGCCGGCCTGGGACCTGAACGGCCAGATGTGCGTGCTCCCCGACGGCAGTGGCCGCTTCGTCGGGGGGTTGGACCCGACTCTTCCCAATCAGCGGAATCCCGGCGGGGTGAAGCCCTACAAAGAGCCCGCCATCGGAGAGGAGCTCAATCAGCGGAACGGCTCCTTCAGCGGTCGGGTGCTTTACGTGCCCGGTCCCTACAAGCTGCCGGGCCAGAGCGTCGGCGATGACTCGCCCCCGGACGCCTCGGGTGTCTTCAACGGCAACAGCACCTACACCGGCTGCGTGTTCACCCACGGTGGCAACCTGCTGGCCACCGACATCGGAACGGCACAGGGTACCTTTCCCGTACCGGACAATGGGCGCCTGGTGGAGTGGTTCGCTCCTTCGTACACGAGCTATTGCATCGTCGACGGCCCTACGGCCGGCGGTGTGGGTCCGCACCACGTCGATGGCACCGGTGGGCTGAGCCAGCCTGGCATGCTGGCACTCACCGACAACGGCGATGCCCTACTTCCCGAGGCGGGCAACGATCAGGTGTTGCGGGTCGACCACACCTCGCTGCCGGCCAGCGCCGCCGATTGCCCGGGCGGGCTCCTCCCGCAGGGCAAGCTTCGCACCTCGGTGTTCTTCCAGGGCTCATCGACCATGCTGCCCTTTCCCAACGGCGTCGCCCTGGACAAGACGTGTGACTGCTTTGCCGTCAGCAGCTTCTTCGGCAACCCGTCCATCGCCTGGTTCAGCCAGAGCGGACAACCCGAACCAGGTCGTCCCCCCGTTCCCGGTGAGACCCTGGCGCAACTCGGGCTGGACCCGACCGGCTACAACCCCTTCGGGTTGGCGTTCGCCCCCGACGGAACGCTGTACTTCGTTGACATCCACATCACGTGCAAGAACAACAACCTGGCAGATGGGTGCGGGCCCCAGGACTACGGCGGTCGAGTCATGCGGGTGAGCTTCACCGACCATCGACCGGGGACTCCGTCGGTGGTCCATGCCGGCTTCGACTTCCCCACCAGCGTCACCGTGTGCGTGCCCGCCGTCCAGTCGTGTCCCTACCCGACCGGCAAGATCGTGTCCCCGGCCTCCGGCCCGTCCGAGAACGGTCTTCCCCCGGTCGGCCCTGCCACGCAGCGGCCGGCGACGTCGGGCTTCGGCTAGACGGGATGCACCTTGCGCTTGGCGTGAATCTGGGCAGGAGGGTGCCGGCTCGGCATGTGGGGGCCAGTCGCACCGGCGCCGTCCTCGTCATCGTCACCACGCTGCTCGCCGGGTGTTCGGCCACCGCCGCTACGCAACCCCCATTGCCAGCGCACGTCCCGGGCCCGTTTGACTGGCCCACCTATGGACACGACGCGCAGCACACCTTTCACGGCCGCACTTCACTGACGGTTGCCGCGGCCCGGACGCTCAAACAGGCGTGGTTCTTCCCGACCGGCGATGCCGTCACCGCCACCCCCACCGTGGTCAACGGAACAGTCTTCGCCGGGTCATGGGACGGCTACTTCTACGCCGTGAACCTCGAGACGGGTGCGCTTCGATGGAAGTATCGCCTCAAGCCCCAGAATGCCATCACGCCCTACCCGGGCCAGAACCCACGCGACACCACTTCGGATGGAGGGCTGGTCACGTCGTCGGCCTGGTACCAACCCGGAGACGGGACTCGTCCCGACCTGGTGATCGTGGGCGGTGGCTACACGTTGTACGCACTCGACGCCGAGACGGGGGCGCTGTACTGGTCGCACGACTACACCGGCCGGCCTGAGTACCCGCCGAATCCGGACAAGGACGGCACCCGCATCTTCTCGTCGCCCGTCGTGGTCGGTGACAAGGTTCTCGTTGGTGTTGACGTCGATGGGAGCCAGGGCTACCGGGGCTATGTGGTGGCGGCCAGTCTCGCCACCGGCCGTCCCGTGTGGGAGTACCAGACAGACGTCAACGTCGCCGGCCAGGTCCAGAACGACGGCTGTGGGAGCGTCTGGTCGTCGGGGACACTGTTGCCGCCGCTGGGTCTGGTCGTCTTCGATGTTGCCGACTGCCATTTCGCCAGCGCACCCCCGCTCAACGAGACGGTGTTCGCCCTCCGTGTCGCCGACGGCCACCTGGCCTGGGTCTTCCACCCGGCCCGCATCGACGGCTCGTGCGACCTCGACTTCGGCGCCACGCCCAACGCCGGCATCGGGGACGGAAAGGCCACGTTTCTCGGTGTGGGGAACAAGGACGGTTCGTACTACTCCCTCGATCCGGCCACGGGGCGGCAGCGGTGGGCGACCAATGTGGTGTTCGGCGGATTCTCAGGTGGCTTCATCGGTACGGCTGCCTACGACGGCCACCGGGTCTACGGCTCCACGGCCATCGGTGATTTCGGCCGGTTCGAGCACGGCCAGAAGCTATTCTGCGACCCCGGAAATCCACGCGACCTGGCCACACAAGAGCCATCCAGTCACGCCTTCGATGCCGCCACCGGCACAATTGCTTGGGGCGCGGAACACGGGCAGTCGTTCTCCGCCACGACAGTGGCCGGCGGGATGACGTTCAACGGCCCCGCCCTCGGCGATCCAGTCCTCGATGTGCGGCTTGCCTCCACGGGCTCACTGGTCGACCACATCGCGCTTCCCCAAGCGAACTGGTCGGGCGTCGCCACCGTGGGCGACGCCGTCGTCCTCGGAGTCGGATCGACCTACAACGCCGCAAGCGCCGGGATCGTGGTCCTGACCCCCGGGGGAAGGCGACCAGCGGTGCCGGGCTGATCCATGGCGTGGATCGTCGGGCGCCGGCCGGGGGTGGCTCGGCACGCCGGTGTATGGTCCATGGCGGTCATCCGTACGGTGGGGCACCTGTGGGGGTAAGTGGTGAGACGAACAGGCATCGTGGCCCTGGCGGCATCCGTAGCCGTGGCGCTGGCACTGGCGGCGCTGCTTTCGCCGCCTGGCCAGGTGGGCGCCTCGCAGATGGCCCGTCGGGCTACGCCTCTATACACGCAGATCTACCCCGTGGCCTCCGTGAGCGAGACCTTCGTCGACACGAGTCGGTCGACCCCGCCCAATGGCACGTTCCCCGGCAGCCCCACCCGGACAATCCCGACTCTGGTGCTCTATCCGCGACAGACACCGGGACAGCACCGGCACTTCCCGCTCGTGGTGTTCTCGCACGGCTTCACCGCCAACGGACCGGTTTATACCCCCGTGCTCAGCCCGTGGGTGGCCCACGGGTACGTGGTGGCGGCACTGACCTTCCCGCTCTCCTCGAGCAGCGCGCCTGGTGGCCCGACCGTCCGCGACTATGCCAGCCAGCCGGGAGACGTGAGCTTCGTCATCACTCAGATGTTGCGGCTCGATCGCACCGCGGGCTCACCGATCAACGACCTCATCAACGTCCACCGCATCGGGGTAGCGGGCCATTCCCTCGGCGCCATCACCACGCTGGGTGTTGCTGACAACAGCTGTTGTCAGGATCAGCGCATCGATGCCGCCATTTCCATCGCCGGACTTGAATTGCCGTTCTTGGGCGGAAGGTACTTCGCCGGCGACGACTCTCCGCTCCTACTCATCCACGGAACGGCTGACAAGACGGTGCCCTATGCCGCCAGCCAGAGGCTCTTCATCGACGCCCGATCCCCGAAGTACTTCCTCACCCTGCAGGGAGCGCCGCATACGGCCTTCTTCAAACCGTGGAGCCCGGTGATCACCGACACCGCCTTGGCGTTCCTGGACCGCTATCTGAAAGCCGACCGCGACATCGGTGCCATCCAAAGGGCGGGCACCGTCCCCGGTGTGGCTTCGATCCAGGTCCACCTGAGCCAGCGGCACGCGACAGCGGGATGATTTCCAGTCCGGCACAACATGCCGGTTCACGCGCCGATTCATCCTGAGGCTGTGGGCCTCGTCGCAGACTCCGGATCATTTCGAGGCTGAGCGGCGGACTGGGCCGTCCTCAGCCGGCGCGGTGGCGCATCGCTCGTTGATACGACCGTGGCGCGATGCTGCGTCCGATGGGAGCCAACAGGGGCAACGTGGCGGCGTTGATCTCCATGCGGGACCCGCCCATGCGCCGGAGCACCAATGCCGACACCTCGGCCTCGCTGCGCCGGACGGCCTTCGGCGGAAGCGATCCGCCATCGTCAACCCCCGACATCCCCATTGCCGTCGGCACCCAAGCCGGGTAGAGCACGTGGACGTGGACACCCCGACCAGCTACCTCGTGGGCGACCGCCTCCAAGGCCGCAACTGCGGCCTTGGAGGCGGCGTAGGCCCCGTGGCCCGGCTCGGGAGCGC
Organism: Acidimicrobiales bacterium; assembly: GCA_015478655.1. GTDB lineage: Bacteria > Actinomycetota > Acidimicrobiia > Acidimicrobiales > RAAP-2 > Bog-756. The sequence goes on from JADMIJ010000004.1 coordinate 76,809, forward strand.
GCGCCGAATCGGAGGAGACGTTGACGACGATGCCGGATCGCCGGGCGACCATGGCCGGCATGACGGCCAGGGTGCCGGCGACGACACCGAAGACGTTGACGTCGAAGATGTGACGATACGCCGCTGACAGACCGTCGACCGCCGGCGTCAGCTGCTCGACGGCGGCGTTGTTGATGAGCACGTCGATCAGGCCGTGGTCCTCCTCGATCGAACCGAGCACTCGCTGATACGAGGCGGTGTCACCGACATCGCAGCCTCTCGTCGAGCTGTTGGGCGTCGATGACCGGAGGATCGCCTCCACCTCGGCGAGCAGATCGAGACGACGGGCCAGGCCGACAACCGTGGCGCCACGCTCCGCCAGGTCCAGAGCCAACCGACGCCCGATGCCCGACGATGCGCCGGTGACGACGGCGACGTTGCCGTCGTAGCGCCTGGGTTCGGACCGCCGGTCTCGTCTCACAGCAAGAGGATAGGTCCGAGGCACGGGACGTGCCGATGGCGGCGCTCAGGACTCCAGAGGCTGGGCACCGTGACTCAGCTGAGATCCCAGATCAGAGGACCCCGGCAACGAAGCCGGAGGCTGCGAGCAAGAGCGTCCCGATCGTAACCAATCGGCAGGTCGACTCTGCGGGCACAGCGTGAGCTCCGGCGGTTCGCCCAATCCTGCGACCCAGGCGCATCCCCACGACCCAGATGACGGCGGCGACGGCGATGAGCGCCAACGCGAGGACCTCTCTGTCGCCATGAAGAGGCCATAGACGGCGGAGCACGATGGCAACGGTCACTGCTGCCGCCAGCCCCGATCGATTCCATGCGAGGTCCGTTCGCTCCCGTGCCAATCCCGGATCCTGCTCGATCGGGTCTTCGGAAGCCCCGCTGTTCTCCACCGCTCCGGCCCACTCTAATTTCGGCCCAGGAGGGCAAGGACGACGGCGATGACCGCCACCGCACCGATGCCAAGGGACAGCACCAGCGGCATCGGCGAGCGGGGTAGGGGTTGGCCGAGCTCCATGGCTCGTTGGTTGGCCTTCCAATGACGAAAGCTCGTCAAGGCAACCAGCGCACCCAGCGCGATCATCGGAAGGCCGAGGATCTGGCGACCCCCGCTCACGTGGAACTCCGGGAGTAGTTGGGTGGCGGCAACGCCGGTTGCAATGAGGGCCAACGCGGTCCGGTTCCACGCCAGGAAGGTCCGTTCGTTGGCGTAGGTGAACCTGGCATCCGGTTCGTCCGTGTGTGGGGGAGGGTCGTCGTTCATTCGCCGGGTGCCAGGTTCAGCCTATCGAGTCGGGTGGGGTGGTGTGGGCACATCGCGTCTCTTGTAGTGCCGGCATCCTTGGCGTCGGCCGGTGTGTTCCTACGTGCGGCCAGCGGGACTACGAGATCGGGATCGCTCGGCCAACGTCGACCTCGGGCCATTGCACTCTCGTCGGGTGCTTCCTGCCTCCTGCCTCCCGCGGAGGCGGTGGGGATGGTTCCCTGACGTGCGCTGTCCAGGTGGCGCCGCAGCCGGCCATGCCGATGGCCCGAGAATGCGATGTGACGAAGCACTACAGTGGCGACCAACGGTCCTGCCAGTGAGGTCCTTCCCATGGGTGATGAGGAATTGTTCGAGTTTCGGGGTGTCCACCACCTGGCCCTCGTCTGCAGCGACATGGTCAGGACGGTCGACTTCTACGCCAACGTGCTGGGGATGCGACTGGTCAAGACCATCGAGTTGCCCGGCGGCCTGGGCCAGCACTTCTTCTTCGATTGCGGTGGTGGCGACTGCCTTGCCTTTTTCCGGTTCCCTGGCGCACCTGCGGGGATACCGGGCGTGTCGGCCCCTGCCGATCGTCCAGACAGAGGTGATCTGACGAGCGCAATCGGCTCGATGAACCACGTGGCGTTCAGCGTCCCGCCAGAGAAGATCGACGAATACCGCGATCGGCTTGTGGCGGCCGGGGTCGATTGCACCGAGGTCGCCAATCATGATGACGGCCCATTCGGAATCAGCAAGGACGTTCACCCTGGCGTGTTCGTGCGATCGATCTATTTCCAAGATCCGGATGGGATACTGCTCGAATTCGCCTGTTGGACCCGAGTCCTCGGTGACGGGGATGTCGCTCACGCGCCGGCACCGGCGACAGCCTGGATCCAGGTCTGACGTAGGCCTCATGCCGCGACTTCGACAGGTGCCGAAGGCGGAGGCAACGACGCCAATCGTCGCCTCGATGTACGACTTCCTGTTCGAGGGGCGGGACCCGGTGTCCGATCCCGGTACGTGGACCGGATCACCCGGAGACTGGTGGACGGTCTTCGCACTCGTCCCCGATGTGTTCGAACACGCCGTACAGGGCTTCGCGCTGTACCAGAGCCCGAATCGCACGCTGGATCCCGTGCTACGCGAGCTGGGCCAGATCCGTGCCGGTTGGGCGGCTGGGAGTCAGTTCGTCTTCTCGCAGCATTCAAAGTCGCTGAGAGACCTCGGTGTCGAGGAGGAGAAGATCCACTCCATTCCCTTCTGGACGGTTGCCAATTGCTATGACGAGAGAGAACGGCTGGTCCTCGCCTACACCGACTGCCTCGTCTACGGGCATGGTCGCGTACCCGATGAATTGTTCGAAGGTCTTCGTGACCAACTCGGCGACGAGGCGGTCCTCGAGCTGACGTACATCAGCTGTCTGTACTTTCAGCACGCCGTCATGTCACGGGCACTACGCACCGAGTTTGATGATCGCGGCGACCCAGTCGTCGAGGTGATCGGACCCGAGGGAGCGTCGGCTCTGCACCCAGCTCAACCGTAGCTCCCTCGGCGTCAGCGCCGAGAGCATCTGCGCGACCCGGTCCTACGCTCGTGGGACAGTCGCCAAGGTCAAACCTGGCCGGGACGACATCTGGTCGAGTCCGAACCGGTGTCTCCCCGGCGGCCGCGTGTCTCTGGTGTGATTCTCTGCTGTCCTGAGTCGCATTCCGCAATACGCCCTCGAGCGGGGATGCAGATGACCGTACGCAATCCCCAATTCCGAGGCGGCCCAGGGTTAGGTTGCGAAAGGTGGGACGGAAAGTCGACGTGGAGGAGCTTGTGGGCGCCTCCGAGATCGCCGCTCGACTGGGCTACAAGCGAACCGTCTACGTGCACGACCTTCGCCGCCGGTACCCGGATTTCCCAGGTCCAGTCGCCGACCTGACCGCGGGTTTGGTTTGGGTGTGGGCCGATGTCGAGGCATGGGGCAGGGCCACGGGGCGGATCGGGTGATGGCGTGAAGCTCACTCTGAAGGCAGCTCTTCCGGGCAACGGGAGCAGATGCGTCCGACTGGATGTATCGACGTCCAGGAAGCTCTCGCCGCAACTTGGTCGCCGTCTGGGAGTGAACCTTCAACGTGACCGGCCACGCCAATCAGGTCCACATCGATGGAATTCGTCAATTGGGGCGATGCCAACGGACGATCGGCGTGTCAAGGTGGTCGTCAGTGTCGGGACGAGGGATTGGTCGGCCATGAGTAGTAACCGTCCTCGGGCAGCCCGACGCGCGCCTGGGGGCCCGGTGAGTAGGGTCGTCAAGGCCCCCCTTACTGCTTGGGACCTTCTCAAACCGCTTGACCCGATCGATGCGTCCTCAGCTTGGGATCGTGGGCTGCAAGCGCTCGCGGACGCAATCAGGGCCGATCGCCATCCGATTCGGAAGGCCGGAGTGCCTTCTGTTGCGAGTTTCCACAGGGGAAGTCGTGTGCCGGAGATCAGAACGAAGTCGGTCAGCCAGCCGGCGATGAGCAGCTAGGCACCTGCCCAGAGACTGGTACGTCGACTCGTGGGTCTGGACCACGGGGATCTGGCTGTCCGGAGGTCGAACGTCTCACAGTGAGGATTGCTGCCGCTCAAGACCTGGTGGAACCTGGTCGATCTTGTGACCATGGCAGCGTGGGACTCAATCGCAGCGGGCATTCTGCGCGCCAGATATCGATGCACGATGTGTCACAAGCAATGCTTGGTGCCGTGCAAATTTACGGCCGCCGAGTTCCGCCAGATGATGCTGGAGGCGGAAGAGGGAGGCTCGGAAACAAAGGGCGAAACTAGTGGACTCACAGAGTCCAAATGAGCGGGTGGCTTCTGCGCTGGGCCTAGAACCGGGTGGAGCCGCAGCGGTTGCAAGGTATATCTGCCAACCGGACCCTGCTCCGGAGCGAACTGGCTCTTATCGGCTGGTCCTGTCTACGTGTTCCGCTCAACCAGGGTGAGGGCGAGCCGCGGACAGCTTTCGGCCGCTCGCCGGGCGTGGCCGATCAAGTGCGCAGGAATGTCTGCAGTCTCGATGACCGGAAATCCCCATGGGTCCATCCAAATGGCTTCGGGCAGAAGCTCAGCACACACCCCGTGACCGTCACAGGCAATCGGATCGACGATGAGCTCGATTCGTCGCCGGCTCATTTGGTTTCACGTCCCTGCCGCACAGTTCGTCTCACCGTAGGGATCGGCAGGCATGGCCCAATCCGGCTACGGCAAGGCCCGCGATGAAGGTGGCTGGCGACATGGTCGGAGAACACTCGGAGCGCGCTCCGCACGAAGCGGGTCACGCCATCGGGATGTCGGCAAGCACCCCGGCCCTCAATGAGGTCACAATGGGCAAGGATGCGGGAGGTACCGCCGCGCAGGGACGAGGGATGGAAGGCCAACGTCTCCATGGAATGGTCCAGGCCGGCGAGTCCGTTGACACAGGGCCCGCATTGTCCTGCCGCCTGGCTTTCGAGATAGCTGACCACCCTGCTCACCTCGGAGAGAGAGCAGACCTGCGAGGGCAACAGTGCCACCACCCCGGGGCCGATCGACGAGCCATGTTCCCGAGCCGCTTCTTCGGTGAGCGGCATCACCATGGCTTCGGCCATGGGCACCCATCCGCCCCCGTATCCGCCGAGCAAGAGACCTTGAAAGATCCCAGCGTCTTCTGTGGACAAGCCCAATACTTGTTGGAGCGGGAGGCCGAGTGGCGCCTCGATGATCCGAGGTTGGGGCCAGAGACCGGTCACCGTGAGCAGGGCAGTCCCCGGGGACTCCGGGGTGCCGACCCGGCGGAACCAGTCAGAACCGAACCGGGCGATGAGCGCTACATGGGCCAGTGTTTCGACGTTCTGGACCAGCGTGGGCCTGGCGCCCACGCCCCATTCCCGTACCGTCCTGGTACCCGTGAAGGACGGGCGCCCCGGATTGCGGTTGTTGATGGTGTTGACCGCTGCCGACTCCTGTCCGGCCAAGAATCGATCGGGTGCCTCCACGATCTCCGTATCGACCGAGTCCAATCCGAACCGTCTCCTCTCCTCAACAGCGCTTCTGATCGCCGGGATCCGGGCGGCCGGAACGTGCACAATCACCCGAGAAGCGCCCAGGGCGCTCGCCGCCACCGTGGCTCCGTCCAGTACCAGGTGGGGCAGGCCATCGAGCAGAAGTCGATCCTTGCCGCTGGCTGGTTCGCCCTCCGCCCCGTTCGCCACGATCACCGGGCGTTTCGTCACGGAGCGCTTGACCGACCGCCATTTGGTGCCCACTGGGAACCACGCCCCGCCGTGACCCCTCAGGCCGCTCCGGTCCAGTTCATCGAGGATCGAGGCACTACCGAGCGCCGGTAGGCGCCCCCACCTCTCCAAATGCTGGTCGAGCCCGACTGTGGTGATCGCAGAGTCGAGGCCGGCCAGCAACCTCGGCGCACCGACAGGACCGAGCGCATTGTGAGGTTGCGATGTTCGCACCTCTCGACCCCGACCGGCGACCGGGCTCATTGATTTGTCCCTGTGCCGGAGGATCCCGTGACCGTTCCGGTTATGGCCCCGCTTTGGCGATTGAGTTCGAGGGAGACGACCAGTTGAATGTGGGATTGGGCTTGGACGGTAGCCGACAGGGTTCCGCCATCGAGCGCGGTCACGACACCCCGGTACGGCCCAAAGGTCACCGAGCCCGACGACATCGAGACGCCACCGCCCCTCGCCGCTGTGCCGTTCAAAATGACGTCCAGTGGTGTCGATGCGGCGTCGTGGAGCGTCATGGACAGGGTCACTTGGATGTTGCCCTGAGTGTCGGGGCCTGCTTGCTGCGCGGCGCCATCGAGGGCCACGTTGAACGGCACATTTGGAACGCCAGTCACTGCCGGCGCTGCAATGGGCGCAGTGTGGCTCCCAGACGGACTCGTCGAGGTGGGGACGCTGGGAGACGAGTATCTGGCGGCTATTTGCGCAAGGAGAGCGGGTGACGTCCCCGATCGATGTGCCCAACCCGGACGCAGGGGACCCAGAGCTGCGAAGACGACGGCAGTGACCGTGAGGACCACTGTGCCGATTGTGGCAGCCGTACGCTGGCGAACGCTGAACGTGCGTCCGGATATGAGGCGACATGCCACTGCGGTCAGGACAGCTGCTGCACACGTAGCGTTCACGGCCAGTACGACGGGCAGCGACGCGTCGGTGCCACTGCCCAACCCGTGGAAGAGGGCGATCGGCCAACAGAGATAGGCAAGCCAGTGGACGAACCGCCAGGACTGGAAACCGATTCGATGCCGCAAGGCACTGGTGATCAACACGGCGATCATCAAGTCCAAGGTCAGAGCGCCGAAACCAATCCAAATCGGACGGTAGGGCGACCGGAAGGGGATGAAGGCGTCGAGAAAGCCGATCGGTACGTAGCCATCGCCCACCGTGGTGACCACGTGAATCGCCACCAGGCCGAGGCAAAAGAGGGACAGATTGCGGTGCACCGACTGGGAGAGGAACCGGGGCCAGCGCTCGGTGGTCCACCCGATGGATGCGACCACTCCCACGACGATGCTGGCAGTGAGGGCGATGAGCGCCACCAATCCCGCCGACCGGGTGAAATACCAGAGGGCGGTCGAACTCTGTGCGATCGACGATTCCAACGAGAACGGCGTCACGCTCGCATCCGTCGAAGGTCAACATCGGCGTTCTCTTCGGGATCCGAGGGCCATCCGGCGACAGTGACGGGGTGCCCATCCAATCGCACCAGGCGGGCCGGTAGACCGAGAGCCTCGAGCCATCCGGGGGCGGCTGGTCCTTTGATGACAGACGCCGTAGATGCGATGTTGGCGTCGACACATGACCCCGCCACCACCGATACTGTTTGCCAGCAGGTGTCGACGGGTAGCCCAGTTGTTGGATCCACGATGTGGTGGACTGTTCGACCATCGAGCAGCCAACGGCGCGCTCCGGTCCCGGAGGTGGCCAATCCGCCCGGTCCGAGCGCGACATTGACAGGGCACGGCCCCTCGGTGAACACGTCGGAGATACCGATATCGAAGCGGGTCATCGCTTCACCGGCTACGGCGACATCTCCCCCGAGGGACACCAGTGCAGCACAGCCGAGTTGATCAGTGATGGCATGCGCGGCCCGGTCAGCTGCGAGGGCCTTGGCTGTTGCCCCCAGGTCGAGCATGGTTCCCGTGGACAGGCACACGGTCGAGCTCTTTGTGTCCAGCTCCACCGATTGCCAGCCGGGCGCTGGCGACGCATCGGGGAAGCGGGTGGATCGCCCGGGAACGATTTGCGCGAAATCGCGGTCGTAGCCGATCCGACCCATCGCTTCTCCGACCGTGGGGTCGACTGTCCCATCACTGAGAGCAGCAGCACGAAGAGCGACGACAATGGCCTCGAGTAGATCGGATGACACCTCAACCGGATGCCCAGTCTTTGCTTCGCTATGAAGATGGGTGAGTTCCGAATCGGCACGGAATCGACTGGTCACCGCGTCAATCCGGTCGAGCTCCCCGTGAAGGATCGCAATGGCGGCCACCAATGAGGCGCGCTCGGAGATCACCAGGTCCACCCGCGTCGACCAAGCAGAAGTCCGATAGATGACGCCATCACTCTGGGGTGCGACCGTGGACACCGGGTCTAGCTTGTGGTGCTCTGAACCGGCGCCGGCGTTCGTGCCACTGGGACAGGGGCAGGGGCGGAGACCGGGGGAGCAAGAGAGCTCGACGGCGAGGGCGTTGGCGACGGGTTCGCGGGCACCGAGGTCGTCGGCGGCGAATTGTTTGACGTCGAGGCCACTGCCGGAGGGGTTGACCGCCCTGGGATCACGGAACTGACGTAGCCAGCGAATGCACCGAGGGCGGCCACAGTGGCAAAGCCGGCCGCTTTAGTGACCCTTCGGACCCGATCGAGCGCAGCGTCTCGCTGACGCAGCAACTCTCGGTCGACCTTCTGGCCAGAAGGCTGTGGGCGCGGCATTGTCATGATGCTCACCGTAGGGAGCGTTCCTGACGGCAGTATGAACGAAATTGAGTCGGGCGGGTCTGGCGCCACCAAATCTTACGAACTAGCCGCAAAATCTTACGAACGGGCCGTAAAATCTTACGAACTGGTTGTGCGTTCCGGTGGCCTGCTGGCTGTCAGTCCCTGGTCATGCCCCATGTTGTCCGAGGAACGGCCGGAACTGCCATCGAGATCCTCGTTGTCGGATATCCGTCTTGCCGGAGGCGCGTGAACTTGCTTCCACTTGACTTCGAACTTGGCACCACCGAGATGGCTCCTGCCGATGGACCACTCGCCGTTGCTTCTCCGCACGACAGTGTCGGCGATAGCCAGTCCCAATCCTGTTCCTCCGGCGGCGTCGGTTGCCCGATGGAATCGATCGAAAATCAAGCTCTGGTCCTTGTCAGGAATACCAGGCCCAGAGTCGTCCACGGTCAACCGGACGTGGCTGCCCGACTGGGCGACTCCGACGGTAACGACGCCCCCGGTTCCCGCGTAACGGCAGGCATTGTCCACCAGGACACCGAGGAGTCGGTCGATTGAGTCTGGGTTCGAACGAACGAATGCGGATCCCTTTCCAGCCGGTTCGTATCTGAGGTCCAATCCATTGGCACTGGCTGTTGCGCCAAACCGGTCGACGCAAGCCTCGGCCGCCATGCCGATATCAACGGACTCTTCAGCATCATCGTCCGGGGTTTCTCCATCGGCCCGTGCCAGCCACAGCAGATCGTTGACAATCGACCGCAGTCTCGCGCTCTCCGTCGACACTCTGCGGAGCGTCTCCCGATAGGCCGCCGGGTCCCGGTTTCGGCTGAGGGCCAATTCGATCTCTGCTTCGATCACACTCAACGGGGTGCGGAGTTCGTGGGAAGCATCGGCGGTGAACTCCGATTGACGCCGACGCACCTCCTCGATCGGAGCTGACGCACGGAGGCCGACAATCAATGATCCAGCAAAGGTGACGATGAGCAACAGGGCACCGAGGAGACCTTCGGCGATCAACAAATTGCTGTTGATTCGACCGATCTGGCCCACGCTCTCGCCGGCCACGAGCCACCCGAAGGGCGAGGGAACGGCGTCGAATCGGAACGAGCTGCCGCCGGTCGGCAAGTTGATGGGATTCGTGACCCACCGATGAGCGGGGAGGACGGGAGCATCGGCCGTCAGAGGGGTGACACGGCCGGAGGGGGAGACCAGCCACACGAAGGAGGGCGCATCATCGAGATCACCTTCGTGGTGGACGCTGGATGGCAGTGGCAAGGCTGTAGGAGTGCCACGCCCGGCGTCCGTCTTGGCTGTGTCGACCAGACGTTCCGAGAGTCGGGCGTCAACGCCTTGTCGGAGGCGATGGGTCACGACCAGATTCAGAACCACAGCCAGGCAGATGGCGGCAATCGCCACGATGGCAGTGGCCACGGCGGCAACCCTGATTGCGTGGAGCCGGCGGGATCGCGATCTGCTCATGCGACGATCATCCGATAGCCAATGCCCCGTACGGTCTCGATCCGAGCTGCGGCTCCCTCCAGTTTGGTGCGGAGGCGCCCGATGTGAACGTCGATGGTGTTGGAGCCCACCGCGTCGGCTGCGTCGTCCCAGACCTGCTCGGCAATCGTTCTCCTTGCCACCACCGCAGGCGATCGCCTCATCAACAATTCTACGAGGCCGGTTTCGATGGAAGTAAGCGCGACACTCCTACTACCACGGGTGAGCTGCCGGGTCGACGGATCAAAGGCCAGATCGCCGCAGGTGAGCACCGGATCGAGTGAAAGAGCTGGACGCCTTTGCAACGCCTGCAGCCGAGCGAGCAGCTCTACGAAGGAGAAGGGCTTCACCAGGTAGTCGTCGGCGCCTTGGTTCAGGCCGGCCACTCGATCTTCGGTTGTGTCGCGAGCGGTGAGCATCAAGACTGGAGTCCGATTCCCCTGGCGACGCATCTTTCCGAGAACTTCAATGCCGGTGTGACCGGGCATTCGCCAGTCGAGAACGACCACTTCGTAGCGGTAGGAGCTCAGGTAGGACAGGGCAACGGTCCCGTCGGCCACGGTGTCCACGGCGTAGCCATGCTCCCGCAGGCCGCGCTCCAACACGGACCTCAGGGCATGGTCATCCTCGGCAACCAGCACTCTCATCTACTTCCAATTCTAGGTTCCAGTTGCACTCAACCGCCCCGGTGCGGTCCGCCATAGGCGAGCCAATGGCCCACGGTGGGAACCATGACCACCCCAAGGATTGAACCAACGACGAGACTCCCCGCTACGGTCCAGACACGGGCGCCGGCTCCCCGAACTTCCTTTCGTGTGCGACGCAGGATGTCAGCCGGAGCCAGGCGGGCGGTCTCGAGGATGTGGGCCAAAACGTGGATGGTCATGGCCCCGAACCAAAGCACGAAACTTGCCTTGTGAACGAAGAGCAGCTCATTCCGCAACGAGGACGGTGTCAGAAGCAACGCGATGCCCGAACCGAAGACCACGGCCGTCAGGACCACGACGATCGGGCCGAGAAGTCGGAGGGGTAACGGCGGGGGACCCTTCTGCCTGTAGGCAGGATCTCCGGTGTAGTACCTGACGAAGCGCCATCCGGTACTGGCCAGCTTTAGCAGTACCGGCGGGACGAGCAACATCCCCACGAAGACGTGCAGGGTGACGAGTTGGCGAACGTTGACCAGGGTCAGACCCTCGACGGCTAGCAGAACGACAAGGACAGCGGCCGCCTGCCCGGTGAGCCGGGCATTGGCTTGCACTCCGATTGGGCTGCTGTGGTGCCTGCGGTCTTCGTCGACGGCACCGGCGGGGTAATGGTCGACTTCTCTCGAGCTTCGAGGTCCAGTTGAAGGCACAGACATCGAATCCTGACTCGGCAACCTGACGCGAGGATGAAGTCCCCATCATGACACCCTTCACGCTGGGAGTTCTGACGACTGGGGCAGGCTTCGGAAGAGGTTCAGTCGCTCACGGTGGCTTGGGCAGGCCGACCCCTTGATGGCTCGGTCTTGCCGTCATCGATCTCGCGGCCGGAGTCATCCTCCGGCGATGGCCACCAACATCAATCCGATCACTACGGGTTGTCCGGACGGGTCACCGAAGCATCGCGTGGGTGGACCAGCTGCCTGCTGCTGATGCCGCAATGCTCGAATCACGCCATGGCGACATCAACCCGCTGTCGCCGACGCGGCCCAATTGTTGCTGGATCAGGGTCGTCTCACCAAGTGACCCACTCAGGCGTCGACCATCGCTTACAATGCTAACCGACTGGGGAGATCGAGTGGTGATCGCAGAGCCTCCGGTCCGGCCGCTTGGGATACCACCCTGTATATGCACTGTCCGACCGCCAGACAAGACTCTGTCCTTCCTGCCGTGCCAAACCTATGTCGAGACGGTGGCCGCACTTCGTACTGCTCGAACTCTGCGACCGCATCCGCCGTGAGAGTAGAGAGCCGGTTCGGGTCTACCTGATTGATCACTGACAGCAGAGGAATGGGAGACCCGTGGAGAGCAGAACTCAGAGGGCGCACCGGATCCGCCGACAACGTCAGCGAGCGGGCGCCGTGGCCTCATTGGCGGTCCTCCTCATTGCCGGCATCGTCTTCGCCACGTGCACGGGTGGAGCGCCGTCGTCGAACCCGGTCCACGCGGCGAGCGATGTCAACGCCACCACGGGGAAGTCGACTGGGCCCGCATCAATCGAAGCCGGCGTCGAGCCCTGGCAACTCGGCTCGGCCCAGTCGCGTCAGACGGTGGTCACCAACGGCTCGGGTCTGACCGTCATCGGCGGCGTCTCTCCGTCGGGAGCATCCCTGCCCACCGTCTCAACCGTGGCGCCGGCCGCGGGCACCATCGTACCGGCGGCCGAATTGGCCAACCCGGTCCACGACGCCGCTTCCGCAACGATCGGTCGAAACATCTATGTGTTCGGCGGTGGATCGCCAAACACGGTTGCCACGGTTCAATCCGTGCCCACCCTATCGACCCCCGGGGCCCAGGGAGGGTCCGGAGCCGTCGCGGGGTCACTTCCCCAGCCCCGATCAGACTTGACGGTGGCCACCATCTCCGTCGCGAGCGGGCGGTCTTCGTCCACCACTGCCTACCTCGTCGGTGGGTATGACGGCACCAACTACCTGCCGGGGGTCCTGGCCACTACCAACGGCACCCACTTCACCACCGTGGCCAACCTCCCGGTTCCCGTCCGGTACCCGGCAGTCGTGGCCGAGGGCGGGATGGTCTACGCATTCGGTGGTCAGACGGCATCGCCCGGGACACAGCCGAGCGCCACCAATGACATCCAGATGATCGATCCGGCCACCGGCAAGGCCACCGTGGTCGGCCACCTGCCCCAGGCCCTCTTCGGCGCGGCCGCCTATCTCCTCGACGGCACCATCTATGTCGCCGGGGGCCAGGCCCCTGGGGGCATTACCCTCACCCAGATCACTGCCTTCGTGCCCTCGACCGGCAAGGTGCTGCATGCGGGCCTCCTGCCCCAGGCTGTGGCCTTCGGCGGCTTCGCCACGGTGGGAACCGGTCCGGGTGCCGTCGGCTACCTGGTCGGAGGAGAGGTGACCTCTCAATCGGGCAACGACCAGGCCGGTGTGGCCTCGGGTTCGCTCCGCACGGTCATCTCTCTTCGCCCCAGTCGCTATGGGGGTGCCGCCGGCAGCGCGGGGGCCGGGGCGCCCTACTCGGGAACCCTGCTCATTGCCGATCGGGGCAACAACCGACTGCTCAGCATCGACCCTGCTCGCAACGTCATCTGGCAGTACCCATCGGCCACCATGCCGCCACCGCCCGGCGGCTTCTACTTCACCGACGATGCCTTCTTCTTCAAAGGAGGTACCGGGATCATCTCCAACCAGGAGGACAACCACACCATCGTGGAGATCGGCTATCCGTCCGGAAAGATTCTGTGGCAGTACGGGCACCCCGGACGACCCGGCTCGTCCGCCGGATACCTCAATCAGCCTGACGACGCCTATCTGTTGAAATCAGGCGTGGTTACGGTTGCCGACGCATCGAACAACCGGATTCTGTTCATCTCTCCTCAGGGTCAGGTGATCGGTCAGATCGGCAACGGGGCCGACGCCCACAATCCCCCCAATTCCATCGCCTACCCGAACGGCGACACCCCGCTTCAAGACGGGAATGTATTGGTTTCGGAGATCAACGGGTCGTGGGTCGACGAGTACACGCAGACAGGGACGTTGGTGTGGACCGTGCACATGCCCACGGTCAACTATCCCTCTGATCCCCAGCAGTTGGACTCCAACCTCTACCTGATGACCGACTACGACCCGCCTGCCGAGGGCCGGGTCCTCGAGTTCAACCGGCAGGGCCAGGTCTCCTGGCTCTATGACGCCCAGGCCGGTGACGCCATGCTGAAGAAGCCCTCATTGGCCGAGCGGCTACCCAGCGGCCTGATCATGGTGAACGACGACTACCGCAATCGGGTGGTGGTCATCGATCCGGCCACGGACTCGATTGTCTGGCAGTACGGCATCACCGATGTATCCGGTACCACTCCAGGAATGGTGTCGATTCCGGACGGTTTCGACTTGCTGCTCGCTGGTGGTGCCACGCCGACTCATCCCCAGACCGGCTGAGCTGGGGCCGAACTGCGACCCTGACTCAGCCGCAACCAACCGGTCGCACGTCCTCGACCCGTCAGTGTGGCCCTCGCAGTCCGACAACCATCCCCTGTGTGCCCAACATGGCCCGCCCGAACCACCGGACTTCGGGCCATACTGAAGCGAGTGCCGGATGTAAGAATCGCCTGGCCTGCGGGAAAACAGGCCAGGCGATCGTGGAGGTGGCGGGAATCGAACCCGCGTCCTCCGGCTTCTCAGTGGGTCTTCTCCGAGCGCAGCCGGTGTTGGATTGTCGGGACCACCACCGCTACCGGCGGCAGCGGCGGTCCGTATCCGACTTAGATGTCCCTGGTGATCAGTCGGCGCAACCGCTCAGGTAAGTCCCACTTGATGTCGCCCGGATCCGGCCCGCAGGACTGAGACCGGTCGGACGTCGCTGTTTCTAGGCAGCGAGCGCGAGCTGAGGCTCGGCGTTTGTTTTTTGTTCCGGCTCTTTAACGTGGCTCCGGAGACCACGGCTCGCTTCTCCCACATCGACGACCAGAGTCGAAGCCTGTCACCCCCTGGGGTTCTCCACGATCGGACGGGCTGTCCGATCAGCGTCCAGCCTACCGGCCGGGGACCGCCGGGCTCAACGCGCCTGATCAGCCCCGGCGGTCGGAGACCCCCCTGGTGGCAGCCCGGGCCTCGCGGGCGGCCTCCAGGCTGGCGTCCCTGGTGGCGATGGCATGGCGCTTGTCGTACTGCCGCCGCCCGCGGGCCAGGGCCAGTTCGACCTTGGCGCGCCCGTCCCTGAAGTAGATGGACAGCGGCACCATGGTGAGCGACTGCTGCTGGGAGCGTCCCATCCACTCATCGATCTGACGGCGATGGAGGAGCAACTTCCTCCTGCGATCGGGTTCGTGGGCACCGAATCCATTGGCCTGGGCGTACGGCGGGACGTGGACACCGAAGAGCCACATCTCTCCGTCGATGATCCGAGCGTAGGAGTCCTGAAGGGCGATACGGCCCGCCCGCAGGGATTTGACCTCGGATCCCTGCAGAACGATCCCGCATTCGGTGGTGTCGAGGATGTCGTAGTCATGCCGGGCCCGCCGGTTCGAGGCCACCACCCGGTTGGCCTCCGGTGCCGCCGGCGTACCCGACGTCCTCGAGGACCGGGATGTTCCGGTACCCAGCGTCGCACCCTTCTTCTTGGTAGCAGCCATACCCATGCGAAGGTAGTCGCCCGATCCGGTTCTGGCTTCCTCTATCGTGAACCGATCATGCTCTCCCTCCCCAAGACGGTGCACGATCAGATGGTGGCCCACTGTCTGACTGGGTTGCCCGAGGAGGCCTGCGGCCTGCTGGGGGGCGATCTCAGTACGGCCCAGGCGGTCACGTGCTATCCCACCCGCAACGTGGCCGCCTCGGCCAAGCTCTACACGGTCGATCCGAAGGAGCATCTCCTGGCCGATCGCAACGCCGAGGCGGCCGGCAACTCGATCATCGGGGTCTTCCACTCCCATACGCATACCGAGGCATATCCGTCACCCACCGATGTGGCCCAGGCCCCGGATCCCGAATGGCACTACGTGCTGGTCTCGCTCCGAGACGTCCAACCGGTGGTGCGGAGCTATCGGATCGTCGACGGGAAGGTCACCGAGGAACCAGTGAGGTTGCAGCCCCGGTAGAATCCCAACCGGAGTAGTCGGCTTTACCCCAACGGTGGTGAATTGAGCCACGGCGGTGGCCACCCGGTAGTGCCGCCAAGACGCCGGAGCACGGGTGGCCGCCAAGTCAACGACGAACAACCAGGTGGGTCGCAGCGAACGGCCCCGCAGCCAGAGGAGATCCCGTGCCTGTCCCAGTCAACCTGCCGACCGTCCTGCGGTCTCATGCCGGAGGAGCGAAGGCCGTGTCGGTCGAAGGTTCCACGGTTGGCGAGGCGTTGACCGCCCTGGTCGAGCAGTGCCCGGGCCTGGCCGGTCAGGTCATCGACGGTGATGGGACATTGCACAAGTTCGTGAACGTGTATCTCAACGATGACGATGTGCGCTACCTGTCGTCCCTCGACACCCCCGTGAGCGACTCGGATGAGATCTCGATCCTGCCGGCAGTGGCCGGCGGCGCTGTTGGCGACAGGTTCCCTCCTCTCCGATGACGGCCCATGGCTCCGTCCTGGAGCTGATCGGCAACACACCGCTGGTCGAGATCAGCCAGCTGAGCCCGAACCCAGCAGTCCGGATCCTGATCAAGCTCGAGGGTCAGAACCCGGGCGGATCGGTCAAGGACAGGATCGCCCTGTCGATGATCGAGGACGCCGAACGGGAGGGCATCCTCAAACCGGGTCACACCCTGCTCGAGCCCTCATCGGGCAATACCGGCATCGGCCTGGCCATGATCTGCCGGGTCAAGGGGTACCACCTCAAAGTGGTCCTGGCTACGAACGTCTCCATCGAGCGCCGGCAACTCCTGGAGTCCTGGGGAGCCGAGATCATCGAATCCCCGGGCTCGGAGGGCTCCAACGGTTCGGTGCGGCGGGCGCAGGCGCTGGCGGCCGAGCATCCCGAATGGGCATTCCTGCACCAGTACGCCAATCCTGCCAATCCCAGAGCGCACTATGAGGGCACCGGTCCGGAGATATGGCGTGACTGTCCCGAAGTCACCCACTTCGTCGCCGGCCTCGGCACGTCCGGCACCCTCATCGGTGTCGGCCGCTACCTGAAGGAGCGCAATCCGACCATCAAGGTCCTGGCCATCGAGCCCCCGGCGGGCGAATTGGTCGACGGACTTCGCAATCTCTCCGACGGGTACATCCCGCCGATCTTCGTCGACAATGGGGGAGCCGAGCTTCTCGACGGCCGGAGGATCGTGCGTCCTCGGGAATCGATCGAGTGGACTCGCAGACTCATCGAGGTCGGTGTCTTCGCCGGCATCTCCTCGGGGGCGGCGCTGGCCGGAGCAGCCAGGACGGCGTCGTCCATCGACTCGGGGACCATCGTGGTGGTCGCCGCCGACGGCGGATGGAAGTATCTCTCGACCGGAGCATGGACCGACGATCTCGATGTGGTCGAGGAACGGGCCAAGTCGATCACCTATTTCTGACGGCCGAATCGCGCCGCCCGACCGTAGGCGGAAGGACGCCCTGCCTTGGTAGGTGATCGATCGCCATCGGAGGGCCACGAGGGCGTCCCCGCACCGGGCGGCAGCGGTGCCACGCTCTCGCTGACCGTGCTCGGCTGTGACGGGAGTTGGACGGGCCCCGGCGGCGCCGGTAGCGGCTACCTGGTGCGGTCGGGTGGCTCCAGCCTGCTCATGGAGGCCGGGCCGGGCACGTTCGCCCGTCTCCAGGACCACATCGACCCGGCATCGATCGATGGGATCTTCATCTCGCACCACCATCCCGATCATTGGGCCGATCTCCACCCGCTGGCCACCCATGCCCACTACGCGCTGGGCCGGCAGGGGATCCCGATCTACGCGCCGGCCGGCCTGGGCCGTGCCGCCCGGCTGGACGCATCTCCTGCATTCGACTGGCACGAGGTGACCGACGGTGGCGCCGCTCGTGTCGGTGACCTCGAACTTGCCTTTCATCGCACCGACCACAGCTTCGAGACGCTGGCCGCACGGATCGATGCCGGGGCCCATGCCCTGGGGTACTCTGCCGACACCGGGCCGGCCTGGTCACTGACTGCACTGGGGACCGGCCTCCACCTCGCACTGTGCGAGGCGACCTACACCATCGAGCATGAAGGGACCGCGGGCCACATGAGTGGACGCCAGGCCGGGGAGCAGGGGCGGGATGCCGCCGCCGAGCGCCTGGTGATCACCCATCGCTGGCCCACCGTTGACGCCTCGGCGGTGGCGTCCGAGGCTGAAGCGGCGTTTGGCGGGCCGGTGGAACAGGCCGTGATCGGAAAGGAATTCGTACTGTGACTGAAGGAACGATTGCCCGCCGTTCGACGGGACGAGCCGACGGCCGGGCCACCGACGAGTTGCGCCCGGCCACCTTCGAGCGCGACTTCACCGTCTTTGCCCCGGGTTCCGTTCTGGTCTCGATGGGGCGGACCCGGGTGTTGTGCACGGCATCCGTGGAGGAGCGGGTCCCGCCGTGGATGCGGGGGAGCGGTAAGGGATGGGTCACGGCTGAGTACTCGTTGCTGCCCGGTTCCACCGGTGAGCGGGTGTCCCGCGAGGCGGCCAAGGGGAAACAATCCGGTCGCACCCAGGAGATCCAGCGGCTCATCGGGAGATCGCTGCGCTCGGTGTGCGACATGGCCGTACTCGGCGAGTTGCAGATCACCGTGGACTGCGACGTCCTCCAGGCTGATGGCGGAACCCGGACGGCGTCGATCTGTGGCGCCTATGTGGCGTTGCACGATGCATTGACCCGGCTGGTCCAGAAGGGCACCCTGAGGATGAATCCGCTCACCGAGGCAGTGGCCGCGGTGTCGGTGGGGGTGGTGGACGGAGTGTGCATGCTCGACCTGCCCTACGAAGAGGACAGTCGGGCCGAAGTGGACATGAACGTGGTGATGACCTCGTCAGGCCGGTTCATCGAGGTGCAGGGGACGGCCGAGGGGATGCCGTTCACCAAGGGCGAGCTCGACGAGATGTTGAGCCTGGCCGAGCACGGGATCGCCCTCCTCCTCGACCTGCAGACGGAGACCCTGTCAGAACCCCCGCCGCCCCGTTGATCGTGGCGGAACTCGAGCTGGTACTGGCCAGTGCGAATCCCGACAAGGCGGCGGAGATCAGCGCGATCCTCGAGCTCGTCCCCGGAGTCGTGCTGCATCCTCGGCCTGCTTCGGTCCCCGAGGTGGAGGAGACCGGAGACACGCTGGTCGACAATGCCCGCTTGAAGGCGTTCTCACTGGTCGAGGCGATCGGCATGGCAGCCGTTGCCGACGACACGGGCCTCGAGGTCGAAGCGCTGGGGGGAGCCCCCGGTGTCTACTCGGCCCGCTACTCCGGCGAGCACGCAACCTACGCCGACAACGTGGCCAAGCTGCTCGAGGAGCTCGACAAGGTCGGGGCCGACTCACCGGAGCGGCGCACAGCGAGGTTCCGTTGCGTTGCCTTCGTCGGATTCCCGGACGGCACAGAGGTGTGGGCCGACGGCGAGGTGATGGGCATCATTGCGCCCCGGGCACTCGGGGAATCCGGGTTCGGCTACGACCCGGTGTTCGCGCCCGATGGTCACGGCGGTCGCACGTTCGCCCAGATGAACCCCGAAGAGAAGCACAGGATCTCTCATCGTGGCCGGGCATTCAGGGCCCTGGCCGGGCGTCTCGGGGCCGGTGGCGGCTCCACCTGAACCGGTGGACCAGCGCCTAGCGTCGCTCCCAGCTGAGCATGGAGGCCTCCGGGTGAGTGATGTATCGCAAGGTCCGGGATGGTGGCTCGCCTCGGACGGAAGGTGGTACTCCCCGGACCAGGCTCCGGGTTTCGCGCCGCCGTCCCCGAGCCCCGGAGCACCTCCGGCCACACCTCCCTATGGGCCGCCTCCCACTCCTGCTGGGTATGGACCCCCGACCGACCCCGCAGGATATGGACCTCCGTCGGGACCCCCGGCCTACGGATCCCCGCCCGGCCCGCCGGGGTATGCCCCGCCGTTCAACCCGGGGTATGGCTACCCACAAGCGCTCCCACCCTACGGATACGCACCGGTGGGCGGGACCAACGGCCTGGCCATCGCCTCGCTGGTGTGCAGCCTGTTCTTCTGGGTCCTGATCGTTGCCCTCGTCGTCGCCGCCCACAACTGCAACCAGCCGTACTCGTGCACGTCCACCACCTGATCAACCGGCACTGAGCCGGTCGGATCGCCGGGCCCCCGGTCGGGCGCCGTCAGGGGCGCGTCATTCGATCGGCGAGGTCTCGCCGTCCCACCCGACCGTCGGCACCCCGGTCAGCCCGCCCGGCCGTCTCCCGGACCGTCGGGATCAGCTGGGGCCGCCCAGGGATCGGTCTCCGCCGGAGGGGGCATCATGGCCAGTTCGGCGAGGCTGCTCACCCGCGCGTTGCTGCCCACCGCCGGGCCGGGCGGCGGCGGGAGGGATGCGACCTGTTCTTGGGGTTCTGTCGCGCTCGGCAGGGGCGGATCCTGGTGACCCGGATCAGCCATCCCGGGCATGGGTTGCAAAACGATGAGACCCGCGGCACGCAGGTCGCGCAGTGTGCGAAGACCCACGATCTGGTCACCGCCGATCTCGTCGAGCACCTTCCTGACCGATCCCCCCAGGTTGCCTACCGCGGTCAGGACACGCCACTGGTCGTTGCGGATCTGGACGTCGTGACCGGGTGGAGCCGGGGACAGGGTCACTTCCGCCTCGAGCGGTACCACCGTGAGGATCCCGCGCCACTCCTGGACCTGGGGGTGGACCTCGTGGAGCACGGCCGCCACCGGAACCCTCGGATGCCCACTCGGGGAGGCCGAACCGACCGTGAAGTAGAACCAGCCCTCCGTCAGGCAGGCCAGCTCGAAGATGGCCTGGCCCATGGTTGCGGCTGCGCCGACCCGCGCATTGGACAGCTCGCCGTCTTCCAGCCACAGTCGGCCGTCCACCAGCCCGCCGATCACCCGCAGCTCACCGGTCTGTGCGGTGGAGGCCAGCAACGAAAGAAGGTCGGACAGGGACACCACGGACAGCGATCCCTGCAGGGAGGCCTGTGGTGCGTCGGCGGAGGACGGCGTCGAACTCGAGGGCAGGGGCTCGTTCCCGAGCGGGGTCGCCCCGACCATGGGGGCCGGGACGGGACCGACTGACCCATCTGCGGTCCCATCGGCCGCGATGGGAGATTCGGCGGGTTGACCGAGGATGCCGTCCAACCCCTGGCCATGATCGTTGACTTGTGATCCTCGTGGGGACCGGCGGCTCCTGGCCATCGTCCTTGCCCTTCAGTCAAGACGCTCGGATGAATCAGCGTAACTGCAATCAGGGAGTATCTCCATGCTGAACGTGATCGCGAATCAACGTTCGGCCTGCTGTTTCAGGCCAACCCACCCTGGAGTCGGCCCATCGGCGATCGGAGGGGCCTCGCCCTTCCCCGGCCCGGGATCAGCCCTGGGCGGCGCTCAGTCGGAATCAGAGGGAGCCGGCAGACGGTGGCTCAGGAGACGGTGACCAGGGTGCCGATCGGGGTCAGCGGGTAGACCACGGCGGCGTTGGCCGGAGGCATCTCGACGCAACCGACGCTCTGCGGGTAGCCGTAGCTGCCCCGCACGAAGCCATGGAGGGCGTCCCCGCCGTTGAAGTAGCTCACCCAGGGGATCCCCGGGTCGGAGTACTTCGAACCGTCCGGATTGGTACCGGTCATGGTGGTCACCTTGTACCGGAGGTAGACGGGAAAGGTGCCAGAGGCGGTGGGGGCTGCTGCCACCCCCGTATTGGCCCGGGTGGAGTAGACCGCGGCCCCGTTGCTGTAGACCGTGGTGGTCTGGGGAAGGACCTGCGAAACATAGACGTAGTCATACGGATTGGGGTCGATGGCGCCGGCGGCGGCGTCAGCCAGAAGCTGCTCCCACACGGCCGGTCCGGCCTGACCGTCGGTCTTGAGGTTGTGCTGCGACTCGAAGGCCATGATGGCGCCCCGGGTGATCTCGTTGGGCGTGCCTGCGGTCCACAGGCTCTGGAGGGATGCCGGCTCACTCCAGCGCCAGGTGAACGAGCCCTCCTGGGCCTGGGCTGCCTCTTGCGCCGCGGGCAACGCACCCGCGGCGGTGAAGCTGACCGGGAGATACCCGAGCTGGGCCAGAAGCTGCTGCAACCGCAGGGTACTGCCGCCGGCAACGGTGAATCTGACCGACAACGGCTGGGCCAACCGCTTGCCGGCGGCGCTGACCACACCGGTGTCACCGGCCGGGATCGAGATCGTCTCGGACGACAACGGGGCGAACGGGGCCGAGGCGACGAAGGTGAAGGTGTCGGGGGTGACCACCTGCCAGGTGCCGGCAACCGAAGGGCTCAGGGAGGGAGCGGGGGAGTGGGGATCGAGGGGAACTGAGAAATGCACCGACACGGTGGCGTCGGTGGGGACCCCGGTGCTGCCGTCGGCAGGGCCCACCGAGGCCACGCTCAGGGGCGCCGGATTGGCCGCGGCCTCGACGGCAGGAGCAGTCGTCGATGTTGAAGAGACGACCGCCCCGCTGGAGCCGCGAAATGCGAAGGCGGCCACGCCTGAGCCCATGACGACCGCCGCCACGAGGGCGACGCCGATGGGCCAGCGCCTGCGTCGGGCGCGGGGCTGTTGTGGTGCCATCGACCTCGAGTGTGCGTGGGCTGCCGACATACCTCTTCCTCTGTCACCAGAATCTACCAGTCCACAGTGCAATTACGCCGCCAACGGGCAAAGGCAGAGGACGCCAATTCCGTCGGTGGACCGGGTACCGAAACCGATCAGTTCGGTTCGCCACCCGATCGGTCTGCCTGCACCCGCTGCTCGATGGCCAGTTCGAGCTCGCCGATCAGGCGGGCGTCGGTGATCTTCCCGCCGTCGGGTCCCCGTACGTAGAAGGCGTCGACCACTGCCGACCCGAAGGTGGACACCCTGGCCGAGATGACGTCGAGGCGGAAATCGACCAGCGACTGGGTGATGCGGTGGAGTTGGCCGACGACATCTTCGGCCCGCACCTCGACCACAGTGGCCGTAGCCGAGGCATTGTTGTCCACGGTCACCTGGGTGGAGACGAGGCGGGGGGTGATGGGGCGGCGATCGTTCCGGTAGGTGCGGGCCCGCTCCGCCAGCTGCGCCTCGATGGAGAGCTCGCCGGCCATCACCGCCGCCAGGTCGTCCGACAGCCGGGCCGCCGACGGCCATCGCCCCCTCGAGGGCTCCACCGTGAAGATCTCGACGGCGACCCCGTCTTCCCCGGCCACGACGGCCGACCGTACGTTGAGCCCGTGGAGGGCCAGCACGCCGGTCACTTCGGCGAGCAGTCCCGACCGGTCGGCCGCCACCACCATCACCGTCGGGTCGTCGATCGAGAGCGCCGGCACCCCATGGGTGCGCACGGTGTCCATGATCACCCGGACCTCGTCCGTGATCCACGGCGTCGGGACGGCGGCCGGCTGGCCCGCCAGCAAACGGCCGGTCCGTTCGACCAACTCGGCGACCAGTCCCGCCTTCCAGGCACCCCACGCCGAGGGACCGGTGGCCAGGCTGTCCGCCTCGACGAGCGCGGCCAGCAACTCCAGTGTCGATCGGCTGCCGACCTCTTTGGCCACCCGTTCCGCGGTAGCCGGGTCGTCGAGATCGCGACGGGTGGCCGTGTCAGGCAGCAACAGGTGCAGCCGGACCATGACGACCAGGGTGTCAACGTCCGCTTCGGGGAGCCCCATCCGCCTCCCGATGTCAGCGGCAACAGTCATGCCGACCTCGGTGTGGTCGCCCGGGAATCCCTTCCCGATGTCGTGGAGCAAGGTACCGATCAACAGCAGGTCGGCCCGGTTGACGCGGTGGGCCAGCGTGGCGGCATTGGCGGTGGCCTCGAGGAGGTGGCGATCGACGGTGAACCGGTGATAGGGGTTCCGCTGGGGCTTGTTCCGCACCGCAGCCCACTCAGGTAGGTACCGCTCGATCAGTCGGCGCTGGTCGAGGGCCTCGAGGGCGGCGATGGCGGGCGGACCGGTGGCCAGCACCCGCAACAGGGCAGTGCGCAGGGCGTCGGTCCACGGAGTCGGGGCGAGGGGTGCTTTGCGGCCGAGCAGGTTGAGCGCCTCCCGGGCGATGGGCAGGTTGCTCTCCGCGGCCACGGCGGCGAGACGCAGCGATAGCGAGGCGTCGCCACGCACGTCGGCCGCCTCGGTCAGGACCACTTCGTCCTCGGTGATCCCGATGTCAGAATCGCCATGGGCCAGGGTGACGACCCCTTGGGCCCCCTCACCGCCATGGCCGCGGCCGGATGCGGCTCTCCGCCGGCGAGCGGATCCCTGGACGCGGGACCATGCGCCCCGACGGCGCCAGGCGTCGTCTCCTTCCCAGGCGATCGTGCGACCGGCGGTGGCCACGCTCAGCATGAGGGAGTCACTGTCCGGCTCCCCGAGTGACTCCGCCACCTGGTCCTGTTCCTGGAGGAGCAACTTGTTCTGCTCCCGGCCGGCCCTCCGGTGCAGCTCGACCCGGATGGCCGTCAGGACGCTGCGGGCTCCGTCGATGGCCACGGTGTCCACGTAGTCGGCAAGTGCCGGGACCGCCAGCATCATGGCCCTGAGGGCGGCAACGTCGCGGAGCCCCCCATGGGACTCCTTCAGATCGGGCTCGAGGAGGAACCCCACATCCCCGAAGGAGCGGTGCCGCTCCGCAACCAGGTCGACCAGGACGCCGAGCCAGGGCGGCTTCTGTTTGGCCCACCGGTCGCGGGCGCCCTCGAGCACCGGTTCAGCCACCCGCCCATCGCCGCAGACCACCCGGGCGTCGAGCAGACCCAGCGCCACGCGGAGGTCCCGGCCCGCCATGTCCAGCACCTCACCTGGCCGACGGACGCTGTGGTCGAGGGAGATGCCCTCGTCCCACACGGGGTACCAGATCCGGTCCGCGGTGGCCGAGATATTCTTCCAGCCCCGGTGGATCAGGACGACATCGAGGTCACTGAACGGGCACAGCTCTGAGCGGCCGTAGCCGCCCACGGCCAGCAGGGCCATTCCCCGGGTGTCCTCACCGACGGCCTGGTCGAACAGTCCGGTCAGCCATTCGTCGGCCGCCTCGGCGTAGGCACGGCAGAACGCGTCCCCCCGGAGATCGCCCCGGTCCATGAGCGACTGCCGTCGGGCACGCAGGGACACGGCCGGACCGTACCACTGGCGCACCCCGCCGAGGCCGATCGGGGGTCCGATCGACCCGCGACGTCCCGTCGGACCGCGAGACCACTATCCTGGGATCATGGCCGAGGAAGAGCGTACGGGACTGAGCGTGTTCGACGGTGTCCTGATCGTCGGAGGCGGCATCATCGCGCTGGTCGTTGCCTTCGCCGTGTTCAGTTTCGTGGCCGGCGTTGTCTGGTTCTTGGTGAAGGTGGTCCTGGTGGTCCTGCTGGTCAGCTTCGTCGCCAGGTTGGTGTTCCGCCGCCGATCTTGAGGAGCGGCGCCCCTGGCAGCGTGCGACGGAGTCCTGAGGGGGCGATCGCTGGGCCTATGAGCGGATCAGTGACTCGAAGAACGTGATGTGCTCGGAGACCATCCGATCGGTCGAGAAGTAGCCCTCCACCGCCAGCCGACAGTCGATCCGCTGCAGTTCGTCGAGATGGCCGATGGCCTCGACCATGGCAACCTCGTCATCGCAGAGGAATCCGGTGCGGCCGTGATCGACGACCTCCGGTGCAGCTCCCTCCGGGAAGGCCAGGACCGGCGTTCCGCAGGCCATCGCCTCGATCATCACCATGCCGAAGGGCTCGTTCCACCGGATAGGGAAGAGGAGCGCAGACGCCCCGGCCAGAAGCTCGAGCTTGCGCTCGTGGGACACCTCGCCGAGGTAGAGGGCATCGTTCCCCAGGAGCGGCTCGACCTTCTCGGCGAAGTAGCTCAGCTCCCAGGGCTCGCGCATCTTGGCGGCCAGGAGAATCCTGATGCCCGCCTTGCGGGCCACCTCGACGGCCCGGTGCACGCCTTTGTCCTCGGCCATGCGCCCCAGAAAGAGGACATACTCGCCTTCCCGGTCCCCGCTCCCGTCCCCGACCGGAAAGTGGGAGGCGTCCACACCGTGGTGGATGACCCGGGCAATCGGGATCTCCGGGGCGGCCCGGCGCTGGGCATGGGAGATGGCCACGATTGGAACACGTTCGGCATTGACCCGGTAGAGGTCGCTGAGCTCCTCATTGAACGGACCGTGGATGGTCGTGGCCACCGGCAGGTCCGGGTAGTGCTCGGAATGGAAAGGCCCCATCACCGTGTGGTCATGAACCACGTCGCAGTGGCGCACTGCTTCGTAGGCGTGGATGACGTGGCGGATCTCCGGAACGGCCAGGCCGATGCGGGTGCCCTCCGCCTCGGGCAGCACCCACTGGCGTGGAACGGGGCAGGTCGAGTCGCCCGTCGTGAACAGCAGGACGTCATGGCCGGCGTCTTGGAGACCACGGGCCAGCTGATCCACCACCAGCTCGATGCCTCCATAGAGCGGGGGCGGGATGGGGGTCCACGGGGGCGCGATCATTCCGATCCTCATGCAGAGATTCAAGCATCCCTAGCGGGGAGGATAGGATCGCCGGACGCCACGGCGGCGTGGCCGAGTGGTTTAGGCAGGGGCCTGCAAAGCCCCGTACGGCGGTTCGATTCCGCCCGCCGCCTCCGATTGGAGATCCAGTTCAGAGCCAGGACCTGTCTCAGTGCGGAACGGTGCTGGTACATCTTCGGAGCACCCCCATCTGGCTATCCCCAAGGTGCTCAGCTAGGTGCGTCACCGGTCAGCAGCTCGCCCGTGATCGGAAGTGGGACATGGCAGGTCTCGACAACCGTCGACCTCTCGACAGGCCAACCGGCAAGTTGCGTTGTCGCAGCTCAGCCAACCCATGAGGTTCAGCTCGCCCCATAGCAATCCTTCAACTGTTGTCCACAGAGTCGAACTAACGAAAGGTGGCCTGTCGTTTGCCAGCGACATGGGACCAGCTGACCGCTGGTTTTGCCAGTGAC
>JADMIJ010000095.1 GCA_015478655.1 Acidimicrobiales bacterium
ACCAACTCCAAGGCTGTGAACTCGACGAATGCCGTTTGTTCAACAGTCTCCTAGTTACGGCCGAGCAGCAAGAATCGGGAGACCCTCTCCGTTGAGATCCGCGAGTGCGCCCTTGCGACCGCTCATGGCTAGGACCAAGGAGATCAACGGTCCAGTGACTTCGGGACCGTCCCCGTGTGACCAATGGCTGTCCGTAGACCGCAGTCTCAGGCCCGCGATCCGTCTCTTGGCACCGATTAGGAGGTTCGAGTTCTTCCAACTATCGGCGACGGCAGTTAGCGCTCCCTCGGGTGAAGTGTGTTTCAGGCCCAGCGGGCGACGGATGTCCTCTCCGTGGACGATGATCTCGCCGAGCATTGCCACAACTGGGGCGGGCGGATGGTTGGTCGTCGTCGTCCTATTACGAAGCCGGGCAACCAGATCATCCGAACTGAGCGCCCCAAGCCGCTTGGCTGCTCGGTCGGTGAAGACGTTGAATCGGAAGCCAGCTCCGATCATCTCCTTGTAGAAGTTCAAGGGTGTCTGCTCAGCGGCTGCGAGCACGTGGCCAGCGGTGTCTTGAACGGTCCAGCCCTCGCACCACGATGCATTGGCCCACTGCGCAGCGGTCAGGGTGGACCAAGTATCTGCCATGTCGTTTCGCTCCGAATGAATGTACCGCCAGGTTTCCTCAGATTTCACGACGAGCTCCCTCCGTCCGATGGTCGACCTGACTCACCCTACCGACACGTCTTGAGCAGTGCAGATCTGGCCATGCATACCGAAAATGGACGAAGCAAGAACGGATTCGGTCTGTTCGAGGACACCATGGGTTCTGCCCGTCTGAGCGGTGCTCTGTTAGCGGTTCCTATGGTTGGTTTCGTACCCGGCCGTCCCTGTGGTGCGGCGCTTTTGGGCCCAGTCTTCCGGATCGTGGAAAACGCCCGGTCATTCTGTGCGAAGACGCTCCCGCAGACGGCAGCTCTTCATGGTGGGGCTGACATCGTCCTCACCAGGTGGCATGATGATGGGGTGCGCGACAGAGCTGCCATTCCGACAAGGTCCCTGGACACGGGCCGTTCCACCGCCAAGCGGCAGCGTCCACCGAAGCGTGCCTCCCGCGACGTGGCGATTGTGGTCTACGACGGATTTGCCCCATTCGAGCTCGGTGTGGCCTGTGAGATATTCGGCGATGACGGCTGGGTGACACCAGGTGACCCCTGGTACCGGCTGTTCATCTGTGGGAACAACTCGGCACCGGTCACCGCTTCCGGCGGCTTCCAGATCCTGGTTCCACACGGGCTGGACATCCTCCCCAGCATGGACACGGTGATCGTGTCCCCTACATACAGACCCGAAGAGGTGTCGGAGACGGTGTTCGAGGCATTGCGGTTGGCCCACGCTGGGGGCTGCCGCATCGTTTCGTTGTGCAGCGGGGCGTTTGTCTTGGCAGAAGCAGGATTGCTTGATGGGCACCGCGCCGCCACACACTGGACAGAGTGCGACGAGCTGGCCCGCCGGTACCCCCTGGTGTCCGTCGATTCCGGGGTCCTCTATGTCGATGAGGGCGACATCCTTACGTCGGCTGGCAGTGCCGCTGGCATCGATCTGTGCCTGCACGTCGTCCGCCAGGACTACGGCAGTGAGGTCGCTACCCAACTGGCCCGTCAATTGGTCGTTCCGCCCCAACGGGACGGGGGTCAGGCGCAGTTCATCGAGCACCCGTTGCCGGTCTTGGACAGCTCCAATTTGTTTGCGGACACGATCACATGGCTGCAGGAGCATCTCGACGAGCCGGTGTCGGTTGAGGACCTTGCCGCCCGATCTGCCATGAGCCCCAGGACGTTTGCGCGCCGATTCCTCGCCGCAACTGGAACCACCCCGTACCAATGGCTGCTTCGCCAGCGTGTCCAGCTCGCTCAGCGATTGCTCGAAGTCAGCCACCTTTCAATCGAGGCCGTGGCCGAGCAGAGCGGCTTCTGTACTTCCGGCAACCTCCGTAAGCATTTCAGCCGCATCGTCAACACGAGTCCCCAGGCCTATC
This sequence comes from Acidimicrobiales bacterium, assembly GCA_015478655.1. Taxonomy (GTDB): domain Bacteria; phylum Actinomycetota; class Acidimicrobiia; order Acidimicrobiales; family RAAP-2; genus Bog-756. The sequence continues at coordinate 2,024 of JADMIJ010000095.1, forward strand.
GTCACGCCTTCCAAGACCGACATACCGCCTGATTCGCCCCCTCGCTCAGGGTCGAGGCCACGGGGACCGAGCCTCAGCCGCTGCGCTCATCTGGCGGCCTGGGAGCCGATGACTCGTGCCTCTGTACGACTTGTGAAAAACTGATTTTCACTATGACCTCCCATCGCGATGCAATCGTTCGGCAGCTCGAACTGCTCCTCGAAGCCAGTCGCAGGACCCGCGAGCACCTACGGTCCGCTGAGGCTGTCCTCCGTCGAGCAATCAAGCGACTTGAACAGGGCGAGCCAATCGTTACGGCGCTGAGGGAGAGCGGGGCCTTCCAGTCCGCTCACGTCATCAACGAGACTCTTACGGTTCTCGAGCGCAATCGCCGTGACCTCCGCTCTGCCGTCATCTTCGGTACAGGTGAAGAAGGAGTCTCCCTGGGCCAACTCGCCCGAGAGATTGGTGTCTCCCGTCAACTCCTGCAAAGGGTTGCGAAAGAGGCCCGGGAGCCTTCGCCATAGGCCGGAGCGTCTGCAGATCTAGCTTCGTGAGATGACGGTGACCTGCAGAAGGAACCCAAGCTGCGGTGGGATGGTGCAGGACGTCTGGTCACTCGGGGCGCAGGTCTGTTCAAAGGTTGCATCGACAAGGGTTGAGCCGCGCCCAACTGCCTTATAGCTCGCACTCAGTGTATTGCCCTTCGTGGATGCCGATTGCCTCACGACGACAGATGTGTCGAGCACGGTAGGCCTGGACCAGGCGCCATAGAAAGAGTTGGGCAACGGGTACGTCGCCTCGAGAACACTGCCTACGAAAAGGCAGAGGGACGTCGTGTCACCCATCCGAAGGGCCAAGGACACCGTCCCTGATTGGCAATCGGCCGGATTTGGCAACGTCGTCGAAGACGTTGGGGCCGTCGAGATCGCGCCGTTTGGAGCCCATGTCGGTGACGCGTGCGTCGCGTTCCCCGTTGATGTGCAGGCGGCCAACGACAGCCCGAGAACCACTACCCCCAAGACACTCGACCGCCTGGTCACTGGCCAGATCGTAGGCCCGCACCGTAGCCATCAGCGATCCCGGCGAAGTTCTGCGCATGGGGAGCGCCAACCGCTGGCGGGCCGTGGACGAAATCCGCCAGCGGTGGCGCTGCAACCCGGTGGCCGGGCCGACACGCACGAAGGGAAGGCGTGCACCAGCCAGTACCCGGTCTAACAACGGGTATTCAACAGGAGCGTCACGGGATGGTGAAGTGTCGATGAACGTTGCATGGCAATCACACCAGCACCGGACGACCAAGACCCACTGCTTGCCGGGATCGGTTGTCGTCGCCGATCGCAGCCGGAGTCCCTCGGACTATGTCGCCGGTAGGTCCAGGGCGAACGGCGGATATTCATCGGTGAGTAGCAGAAAGTAGGCCTGGACGCGCAGGTACCAGCGCGTGACGTTCAGGACAAGGGTTCGCATCCCTTCGGGCCAATCGCCGGTGAAGAGCACAACGAAAAATGCGATGACGATCAGCACCGTGGCTACGATCTCCAGTGCGAAGAGTGCCAGCAGATGAGGAATGACGAGGATGATCCGGAATCCGACAGTGAGGCGGTTGCGGTCGGTGAGTTGAGGTCGGAAATCGACACGCAGACGGGGCTCCTCCCCGTCATCGGCCGGCGTCAACGCAAACGCGAACGGCGGGTACTCCTCGCGCATGAATAGCGCGTACGTGTAGACCCGAATCTCGTATCGCAGGTACATGGCCTGAATGTTGGCAAAGCTCTCGGGCAGTTCACCCGTGAAAAGGATGACAAACCAAGAGATGATGCCGACAACCTCAGCGAGGATCCGCAACCCGTACAGGATGACGAAGTGCGGAATGGCAAGGAACCAGTTGGCGATCGGTCGCCAGTTGGCGACTCTCTCGGGGGGCTCGAAGGTCAGAGTGGCCGGATAGGTGGAGTTCATCGGTTGCATGGGCGCCTCCCGCCTCAAGCTCGCAACGTCTAACGGTAGCCGTTGGCGGGTCTCCTGAAAAGCCAATTGAGATCGGTGATACTCCGGGGCATCGTCCGCCTACGCTTGGCCGTCAGGTTTCTCGGCCGTGTGTGAGTGCAAGCACACTGCCGTCGGCCGATCACTCTGTGATTGGGGCCCCTGGTGGTGAGCCCTATGACAGCGTCAGCGCCAGCGTGGCCGTCGCTACCTGGTGCACCGGCTTGGTGGAATCAGTGACCTGTATCGAGATGGGATACGAACCTGGCGCCAACTTGGTGCTGGGCGTACCGGAGAGAAGGCCGGCCGAGCTGAGCTTCAATCCTTTGGGCAGCGCCGCGCCCTTCTTCCACTTGTAGGGGGTATGACCGCCCGCGGCGTTGAGCTGGGCACTGAATGCGACTCCCCGGGTAGCACTCGGCAGGGTCGTGGTCGTCACATGGAACCCGACCACCGTGAGCATGAAGTTCTGGGTCGCGTCATTGCCGATGCCGTTGTGCGCGGTAATGGTGATCGGGAAGGATCCTGCGACGGTGGGCGTGCCCGACAGGACCCCGGCCGTGCTCAGCGTCACTCCTGTGGGCAGGGCCCCGGACTCGGTGAATGTGGGAGCCGGCGAACCCGTGGCCGTCACTGTGAACGTCCCGGCAGAGCCCTTTGTGAACGTGGTGCTGTTGACTGAGGTGATCACCGGGGGAGCATTCACCGATAGGGGCGACGACGCCGAAATCGCGACAGGGAGACCTTCGAGCGTTCCTGCCACTTGAACCCGGACGGTCTGCGGGCCAGCAACGGTTGGGGGGACGACGAACGTTCCTGACAAGGCTGGGGTGGAAAAGGTTCCGTTGTAGCTTGCTGGTGTCACCTGAGCATTTGACGACACCTGCACCGAATTTCCCTTGGTATCGACCATGGTGACCGTGACACTGGGCGGCGAACCGGCCCCGCCTCCGAGCGCCGATTGGAGCTTGGCCAGAGTGGACAACCACCAATATGTCGTCGCTCCCGGGGCGTCAGACATCGACACCGTTTGGTTGTGATTGGCCGTCGTGGTGGAGAGGGCCAGCGTGGGGTTCGGAGGTAGAAAGGGGAAATCCTTGTATTCGAATACCGCACTTCCAGCTGACACCGGTTTGAAGGTGAGCAGATCGATCATCGCAACGGCACAGCCGAGGAGACCGGAATTGAATTCCTTCTGAGTCGGTGGGCACCCCGCATTCGGGTCGAGCGGCTGGAAGGTGGGCACAGGCCAGGTGAGGTTGAGGTCTCCGTTCAGGCCCGAGATGGGAAGAGCCTCCGATAGGAGGTCAAGCTCGGGCAGAGCCGCCAGTATCGCCGTGAGGCCAGCCAGTGAGACGACCTGACCGGACAGGAGTGGGGCGGCCGCAGGATCGATCCCCAGCAGCAGGCTGGTCCCAATCACGAGGTAGGGGTGGAGAACGCCCATTCCCTTGCAGCTGATGGCGATGGGGGTACCGGCCGAAACTCCGGTCACCAACGGCAGCGAGCTCCCGTTGAAGGTGCACGCAGGGCCACTGGGCGTGGCCGCACCGGCCCGAGCAGTGCTACCGGCAGTGCTGACTACCAAACACGACAGAACGACAACGGATAGGGCGACAAGGATCCGGATCGAACGAAAGTGCATGATGAAACCCCCCTCAGTTCGCACTCGTCTCGGAGGACGACCAACCTCCAACGATCTTATGGCACTTCGGTTGAACCGCGCCGAGGGTGTGGGGTGAGGCCTACCCATAAACGGGCAAGGTCGGACCCTTGGCCGAGGACACTCCGGAGATCGGCCAGGCGGTTCCTTCCAGAGTCGGCTGGGACGCCCTGGCGGACTCGTTCTCGTGCTCGCTACCCTCCGGACTCGCTGCGGGCTTCCTTTGCGTACCGAGACGCAAGTTGGCGAGAGAATCGCCATGACCTCCCGAGCTCACCGATCGTCATCCCCCTCCTGCAGGCCCGAGGCAATGATCGCCAGCCGAGAGCGGTGGCGGGTCTGCTCGAACTGCTGCAGTGTGTCATTCAGCGATTGGCGAACGTCACCCACCTCCGCGTTGCTCAGGACGGTCCTGATGGCAGTACCGCGTTCCATTTCCCTCAGGCTGCGCCGATAGGTGGTCTCGCAGGTCCGAAGCCGGTTTCGGAGCTGTCGGGCCTCATCGATCAACCCGCGTGTCTCCGCAATGGCCGTCTGGCGAGCATCGTGCATGGCTCGTCTTTCGGTCGTTTGCGACGAGTACTGAAGTTCGCACCGGTGAAACGTCAAGGCCATCGGTTGGCTCGAGTCCCTTCCTTGCCGATGGCGACGCCCTTGGGCCGGCGCAGTTAGAGCGCGCCCGGCCCGTCGGGGCAAGCGTTGAGGTCGGAGGCAGACACCAGACCTGAACAGGGACTCCTCTCGCTGACCGCCCCGGGACTCGATGTGACAACTGGTGCTGCGCAACAAGCGTTGACATTTGTCCTCAAGCTCGGACAATTGCATGTCGAAGGAATCTCGGTGGAACACTCCAGGCGGAATACCGAACGCGGGCGGCGCCTCCTCCTGCCATTGCAGCTGGTCGCTGGGATCGCCTGCCTTGGCATCTCGACGGCAATAGCCGGGTCTGTCTTCGTTCTCCACCTGGGGGTTCACGCAGTCCTCTCGGGAAGCATGCGCCCGGCCTACCAGCCGGGCGCAGCGGTCATCACCAAGCCGGTTTCGGTCCACAAGCTGCGTCCCGGGATGGTCGTCCTCTTTGTGCCGCCCGGCGAACATGTCGAGTTCGCGCACCGCATCACCTCGGTGGTCAGCTCGTCTGCTGATCCGATCATCACCACCAAAGGGGATGCCAACAGGGCCCCGGACGCCTGGCACGCCCGATTGGATTCGGCCACCATCCCTCAGGTCGTGGGCACGGTGCCGTGGCTGGGCAACCTGATGGCCAGGCTCGCGTCGGTACGACTGGTGATCATCACCGGTGGCGGGCTGTGCGCGGCCATCTTCGGGGCGCTGTTGATTGTGCATCCTCGCAGAAGGACCAGTGCCTCGTCGATTGATCGCACCATCCGTCGGTGACGGCGGTTCCCCAATGGACAACCATAGGAAGAGAAGGAAATGAGCCAGCACAGTGACACATCGAAGACAAAGAGGCGGCACGGTCGAGCGGCGATCGCCGGACTCTTCGTCGTCTCGGTCGGCCTCTTGACCACAGCCGGTGTCTATGCCGCGCTGTCAGGTGTGGCCACCGGCACTGAGTCCGTCACCTCGGGCACGTTGAATCTGACCTTGAGCGCTGATGTGGGCGCAGGGTTCAGCAACTTCGTCCCCAAGATGGCCCCCGGTGACACCGACAACGTGTACGTGAACCTGAACAACACCGGTACCTTGGCTACTGCCGCCGGTATGACCCTGTGGGTGGCCGGGAGCCCCGTCAACGCGTTGACCAACGGTACGGCCCCGGGTGAAGGCCTGTCTGTGACGGCAACCCAGTGCTCAGTGGCCTGGACCTTGGCCACCGGTGTCTGTTCCGGCACGACGACGAGCATCTTGGCCACCGCCCAGATCAGCACGTTCAATACGGCGGGCACAGCGGTGAACCTCCTCAACGTCCCATCACTGGCTGCGACCGTCGGGTCGGTGGCCCACGTTCAGGTGAGCCTGGGTCTGGTGGGGACAGAGACATCCACCAACGGGGTCGCTCCGAGCCCGACCATCCAGGGCCTGACCACCACGCTCACCTACACGTTTACTGAGCAGCAGCGACTGGGCGTCGCCACCAACCAGTAGGCACTCAGCAAATTGTGAGTCAGAGCCGTGAGAACCAGACACTTCCACCGCGTTGCATGCAGGATGGCCGGCGCCACGGCCATCCTGCTGCTCGTGGTGCTGGCGGTCCCGCCTCGGGCCGAGGCCGTCAGCGTCGTCAAGGCGAAAGCCGCAAAAACTGAGTCAGTCACCACTGGAAAGTGGCTGGCGACGGTGAGCCCGACGACGCTGACCTTCACGACCAACACGGCGCAGACCTCGACGGTGGCAAACACGGGGACGATCGGTCTGACCGCTATCAGCTACAAGGTCACGATCTCCAATCCGGCAACCGGGTCGCCAGCCTTCACGCTGTTCGTCTGCCCGGTCGTTTGGTCGGGTGGGACATGCAGCGGCGGCGCAGGAACACAGATCGGCACCACCTACGCCCAGAACTCGACCATCACCGTGAGCTCTGCCGTGGTCCCCGCCATCGGAGGCAGCGTGTTCCTTCAAGCCACCCCTATCGGCGTGACCTCCTCGGTGTCCATGACCCTCGGAACCTCCATCAGCTCGGCGACACAGCTGCGGGCCGCCGTCAAGACCAATCAGTGAGTCCCGAGTGCTGAGCCTGATTTGATCCCCGCGGGGGAGCAGAGGCTCGAGCTCTTCGGAGGCATGGCCCGGCGTCTGCGTCTGCGACCAGTCGGTAGGCGCAGCAACAGGACGCGAGCGGATGGAGGGCGCATGGCCGGCATGTCCCTCAAGGAATGCCCGAGCTGTGACGATATGGCAATGGTCTTGTCATGCGCGCTTTGGAAGCCTGCAGGTCAAGCGCCAATCCTGACCGACAGCGAGACAAGCCGATGACGTGCCGACGATGAGGACATTCTCTCCCACGACCGACGATCTCTTCATCGCCAAGAAGGGGAGGGTGTCCCGCGGTTTGGCGCGAGCGATGCTGTCCCACCGTGCCACGCATTCGGATCGCAGTGCCCGAATGGGTGAACTCGAGGCCGAACAGCAGCGCGAACAACGGGAACAGTTGATCCGGGTCACCATCGCCGACCGATCCTTCGAGACGCACTTCCAGCCCATTGTCGATCTGCGAAGCGGTCAACCAGTGGGGGCCGAAGCGCTGTCCCGGTTCGCCCAGCTCCCTGTTCGGGCCCCGGATGCGTGGTTTGCCGCCGCAGCATCGGTCGGCCTTGGTGTCGAGCTCGAGCTCGCCGCCCTGGACATGGCGCTTGAGCAGCTGCATCTACTCCCGTCGAATCTCTACCTCTCGCTGAATGCGTCTGTCGAGACGATCATGTCGGAGCAGTTCGGTGCGTCACTGGCCGGTATTCCGGCTGAGCGAATCGTCCTCGAGCTGACCGAGCACACGCGGGTTGACGACTATCAGAAGTTCGAACAGAGCATCGAGGCCATTCGTTCCAAGGGTGTTCGGCTGGCCGTGGACGACGCCGGTGCTGGCTACTCGAGCCTTCAGCACATCCTCAATCTTCAGCCCGACGTGATCAAGCTGGACATCGGCCTGACCCGAGGCATTGACAAGGATCCTGCCCGGCGAGCGCTCGGGCGGGCGCTCCTGACCTTCGGCTTGGATGCCTACAAGGCTTCGATCGTTGCCGAGGGCATCGAGACCGAAGGCGAGTTCGAAACCCTGCGGGCCTTGGGCTGTCCACTCGGACAAGGCTATTTCCTGGGTAGACCAGGCAGAATGCCGGCGAAGCGCCCTGCGTCGGCCGGCTCGACATTGGCCCTCCTGCCTTCCCCGAATGAGGAGGTTGCGTCGCCACTGCTGTGGCCCCGGCAGCGCACGGGTTTTGATGGCCAGGTCAACGAGGTCGCAGAACGTTTGGCTGCGGAATCGGAGCAGTCGAAGACTGCGTGATCAGGCCTTCTGGGTCCTGCCTGCGCCGGACCCTCGACTCCGTCGCCCCCTCATTCAGCTGTTGCCCCGCCTGGCGGTCAGGCCTGCCAACCAGGAGGCGACGATCTCAGCCGCATCAGCGCCACCCTTCCGCAGCGAGTGGTCTCCTTCGACGAAGGTGAGCGAAACGGGTCCCGGGATGGCCCCTGTCTCCAGTTCGAACTCGAGTGGGGTCCCAAAGGCGTCCCGGCGACCGGACACGAAGAGGCACGGCAGGTGGAGCTCGGGGAAGTGGGCGGTCCGGAGCCGGTCGGGCCGACCAGGAGGATGCAGCGGATAGCTGACCAGGACGAGCGCCGCCGCCTCCAGTCCCTCGGCGGCAGCCATGGAGCACATCCGGCCGCCCATGGAACGGCCACCGATGGCCACCTGTTCGATCGGGACGTCCAGTCGGTCTGCCAGTTCCAAGGCGGCTGTGCGGACCGTTCGGATGCACACCTCCGTTGGATCTGGCCGGCGCCTCTTGGCGGCCTGCCCGGGGAACTCGACTCGCTCGACGGCGATGCCCAGCGGGGTGACCGCCTGGTCGATTGCCACCAGTCCCGGGTGGTCCCGTCCGGCGCTGGCACCAGGGGTGAGCACGAGCCCGGCAATGACCGATCCGGTCATCGGCCGATCTCCGGGCCCATGACCTCGACCTCGCCATCTGCCGTCGCTGGAGCTGATCATGCGCGTCCGAGTCGCCGGGCAGGTCCCAAAGTCAGTGATGCGAACCGAGCTGTCTCCCTGCGGGATGCGGTCAGGTGAGGAGCTTGGCTTTCTGGGTCTCAAACTCGGCGTCGGTGAGCACGCCCTTTGCCTTGAGGTCGGCCAGTTTGGCGAGTTCGTCAGCACTGCCCGCGCCCGAAGATCCGGCGGTCTGTTTGATGTAGGCGTCGAATGCCTTCTGCTCCTGCGCCGCCTGGTCGACTGCCCGGCGTTGCATGCCCCCGCCGCGGGCAATCAAGTAGATGAACACACCGAGGAAGGGGAGGATAACCACGAAGAGCACCCAAATTGCCGTAACTGTTCAGGTGGGAACCGGAAGCCAAGCCTGACCATCGAACAGCCGACGT
>JADMIJ010000232.1 GCA_015478655.1 Acidimicrobiales bacterium
CACGATGCCGTAGCGGCGCCCGAGCGCGCGGAAGAACCCCACCTGGGAGGGCCCTTCGAGCACCGATCGCGCCACGTTGGCCACAATGGCCAGGCAGACGAGGCTTCCCACCCAGATACAGGCGGCAATGAACTCGATCGCCGCCAGCGGTGTGTTGGTTGCCAGCATCGATTTCCTCTCCTTGGTTCTCGATCGGCTTGGTCGTCGATCGGCGACGGTGGTGGTTGACGGTGGCGGGTGACGGTGGCCCAGGCGCCTACTGCTGCGCCGCCGGTATGTGGTTCTCGCGCATGCGCACGCTGATGCAGCATCCGGCCTGTCGGGGGTCCTTGGCCACCAGCCCGACCACCGCTCCGTCATCCACCTCTGCCGCCACCCCCTCGGCCAAGCCGAGATGGACCTGGCAGACGGTGGCGGGATCGTTGGCGGCTACTTCTACGAACGGACATCGCTGGAGGACGAAGTCGCAGCCATCGCCGGCCGGTGAGTCCACCGGGCGAAAGCCCCCGGCCACCATCTCCTCTCTGAGCGCGTCGAGCGTGCGGCTCCCGGGGGGCCGGGGTCGGGCCAGTCGCCGACCGGCCAGCTGACCCACCTGCCGGGGAGTGGACCCGTTACGGACGACCTCGCTGAGAAGCGAGGCCAGCAGCTCGTAGGGCCCCTCGGTTCCCCAGGAGCCCCCGACGTCCGGGTTCATCCGATAGAGCAAGCGGGGGCGTCCGGGCCGGTCCCGCCGCTCGACCTGCTCGTCGACGAGTCCCGCTTCCTTCAGCACGGTCAGGTGTTGACGGACGGCATTGTGATTGAGCTGGACCATGTCGGTGAGCTCGGCGATGCCGACGGGACCGGCGGCCTCGGCGAGGTAGCGGAAGATGCGATGACGGGTCGGGTCGCCCAGAGCCCGGGCCTCGTGTTGCACTTGATCCGAGCGATACACCTCCTGACGGTCGCTCCGATTCATTGGACCTCCTCTGGCGCTTCCGGCATTACTCTAGTATAAACTAAAAATACCAATCGAGCCGGATGTCGCCCGGGTAACGGCCAAAGCCGGGGTGGACGGCCCAACGAGGAGGCAGACCTGTGACGATCACCGAGACCCAAGCGGCAGAGGCAATGCTCGCCCACCATCAGTCCTTGCTCGAGAACGTGGGCGTCCGGGTCGAGGGCCTGTCCCGGGCTGTCGCCGCCGGGGGCGCCTACGAGGCCGCCGCCGCCGATCTCGTCGCCTATCTGGCCGACGAGGTGCTGCCCCACGCCCTGGCCGAGGAGCACACCATCTACCCGACCGCGGGAAGGCAGGACGGGCTCGCCGGCACGGTGGCCGAGATGGTTGCCGAGCACCGGACGCTCGCCGCCGGCGTCGAAGGTCTGGCCGCTGCCGACGATGGCAGGGAGGCAGCCACGCAGGGCGAGGAGATCGGCGCCCTCTTTGCCGCCCATGTGGCCCGGGAGAACGACATCCTGTTGCCTGCGCTCCTGGCCGACGAGGGGGTCGACCTGCCCCAGGTGCTGGTGCAGATGCACCGGCTGACCGAAGCGGCCCAGCAGACTCCACTGGTCGAGGATGCGGTGGCACCCGACCATGAGGCGGTGATGCTGGCCCGGTTCCTGGAGGCGGCAACCGATCTGGCCCACGCCGGCCACGGAGACCGAGCGTGCCGGCTGGTGGCCTCGGTGTGGGCCACGCTCCGCGTGCCCCGGCCGGACTTGGCCG
>JADMIJ010000096.1 GCA_015478655.1 Acidimicrobiales bacterium
ACATGGCGGGAAAGGCCGTTCCCGCCTGGGTGCTCGAGCGCGACGTCGCTGTGGTGGATGGACTGGGGGTGATGGTGGGAGCGACGGCATACGCGGGGCTCGCCGAGAACACCGTCGCGACAGCCAAGCTCGCCATCATCAAGAGCAGGAGCTTCTTTACTCGGACATTCATCACTTTGGGTCCGCCAAGGCCTTCCAACTCGCGAGCCGTCTCGCGAGAGCTTGATTGATGACAGGATCGACCAGGCAGGCCTTGACCTTGAGGGCAAATGACCACAGGGGTTGCGGGTAGGCGTTTGTAAGCCAACTTCCAGCTCAGGCCCCCGCAAATGCTGACGACTCGGACCTGGGCTGGGCGACTATCTATCTTGGCGTCCTGGCTCGGATCACTCCTTAGTGGGGCTTAGCGTTGGCTCGTTCCGGAAATGGCAGGAATGATCGATTCTGGCCGGACAGCGTTCCGTGCCTCAGCGGATTGGGACCTGTGCGTACCGAATACTCATCCGACAAGGGTCACGCAACGAGGCGGTACTCGTCAATGAGGCCGCCAAGGACCGCACATCGACGTAGCCGTGTCGGATCGGGCTTGTCGATTGGGTCTGGCTCGAGCCTCGAGGACCTCGGCGCCTGCTGGTCTAGAGAGCGATACGGGCGGTGTTAGTTGTAGTGAGCGACGTACTCGGCCAGTAGTTGCTCGAGATGTTTGCGTCCGAAGATAAGGAGCCGATCGGTGCACTCTCGGCGGACGGTGCCCACAAATCGCTCGGCGAATGCGCTCGCTCGTGGAGATCGAACGGGTGTCTTGATGACTCTGATGCCCTCGCACCGGAACACCTCATCGAAGCAGGCCGCGAATTTCGTGTCTCTGTCCCGGATGAGGAACTTGGCTGCTCGGGTGCGCTCGGAGAGACCCGAGGTGAGGTTTCGAGCCTGCTGGGTGACCCACTCCCCCGCTGGGTGGGCGGTGCCGCCAGCCAAGTAGATCCTTCGGGTGTCGATCTCGATGAAGAACAGCGCGTAGAGGCGTCTGAGCAGCACCGTGTCGACGGTGAAGAAATCGCACGCCGGCATAGTCTTTGCCTGCGCCCGCAGGAATTCCGACAGGTCGGCCAGAGCGCCTCGGCGATGGTTCGATGCCGTGACGGCGCAGGATCTCCCACACGCTCAAAGGGGGCGAGCCGGATGCCCATGGTGGCCAGCTCCCCCTGGATCCGCCGATAGCCCCAGGTCGGGTTCTCTTTTGCCAGTCGGAGGACCAAGGAGACTGTGCCCGCTGGAATCGCCGGTCGTCCTAGCCGTTGGTGCGAGCAGGTCCATTTCCGTCGCACCAACTGTCGATGCCAGCGCAGAGGGTCTCCGGCTGGACGAAGAAGCGTCCTCGGCGGGCACCCGACAGAAGCCGGCTCAGTCCAGCGAGCACAGCTCGATCTACAGGCAGAAGCGCCGGACGCAACATCTGTCGGCGCAAGACGGCGACCTCGTGACGGAGCATGACGATCTCGATGGTCAGATCCTGTTGCTCACCACGGGGAGACGGACCAACTGAAGCATGCGAACGAAGGCAATGTAGAGGAAGGAGAGGGCCACGCTCCATCTTCGTCGCCAGGATCATGCCAACGAAAGTCCAGGTCGACGGTCGGATGATGTTTCCGGCACCTACAAGTGCATGTCAACCGCAATTTCGCGAATCTCTGGCTTGAACACATCAAACGCGGCGTCGATTTTGGACTAGAACTCGAACATGGACCGTCAACACGAGGCCGCCATCAATGCTGTGGAGCGCACTATCTCGGCATCGCAGGCACTGCGGACCAATCTGCGCTCAGGCGAAGTCATCGGTCGCAAGATGATCAAGAGGCTAGAGGGCGGAGTGCCCATTTCCGCGGCCGTCAGCGCTGCCGGGGCCGATGCGTCCGACCTCCGTCAGACCACCAATGACCTCCTCGACGCGTTTGAACACAGTCGCCATGAGATGCGCCTTGCGTTCATCAGTCCTGCCCTCGACGAAGGAATGAGTATTGGCGAGATCGGCCGGACCCTTGGAGTCTCCCGTCAACTGGCCGCCCGCTTGGCCAAGGAGGCTCGCGGACCGCACTGAGCAGCCTCTGACCTGAAAGGCCGGAGCCGCAATACACCAAACTGACAGTCTCGGTGAGCTTCCCTCGGACAGGTCCAGCTCAGATTCAACTTAACCCGCAGCCAGCCTTAAGTTTGTCGAGGGCGTGTCGATGGTTTCTAGATGAAGGTGTGGGCAATTCCGTCGATGGAGGAGCGGGCGGCGGCTGTCGGCGATTCAACCGGTGCGGACGAGCAGTGTCGAGAGGCTCAGCGCGTCGCTCTGGGACGCGCACTTGAAGCCAGAAGCGACGACATCCAGCGCATTTGCCAGGGAAAGTTCTTTGAGCAATCAGAGGGTCTCAGTCGAGAGGAAGTCGCTCGCAACTCGATGTGGGACATCACATCGGTGGCTGTGGCGGCGATTGCCAACTGGCTTCAAACCGGTGGCGTGGCCGGGCACCGCGACCGCGACCGGATCGCGTCTCTCGGGAGTGCTGCGGCCACACGAGAGACGGTGATTCCCGGAGATAGGGCGGCCCACGATGCGCCGCCAGTCGAGCACCGAGCTAGGTCTGAGGTTCCCGCAGGATCTCTGTCGGTCGCCCTACTTACCAAACTCAACTTGTGGTGGAAGGATTCGACGTGCCTCGTGCTGGCTGAGGAGGCGGCCCGATTGGGGATCAGCCCTTCTGTCCTGCAGAGCGCTACAGATATGGTGGAGGCGAGTTGCAACTCAAGCATGGTCCAAATGGCCAAGCGTTACGATGCGGAGCTCCAAGAACTCCACGAGCGGTTGTCGCATCTTGCGCTCCACGATCCCCTGACCGGACTGGCCAACCGATCCTTGCTGCTCGCCCAGTTGGACAAGGCCATCGACCGCTTGGCGCGTCATCCCGGTGGCCTGGCCCTCGCATTCATCGATCTCGACAATTTCAAGTCGGTGAACGACGTGATGGGACACGCTGGCGGTGACGAGCTGCTGATGGCAATGGCCGCACGGTTCGCCTCCCAGGTTCGGCCGGGAGACACGATGGCCCGATTCGGTGGGGACGAGTTCGTGGCCTTGTTCGAGGACCTCACCGATCCCGTCAAGGAGGCCGGTGCCCTGGCGGAGCGCCTTCATCGTGCGGCGGGAGAACCCATCGAGATTGCCGGTGAACAGGTGTACATGACGGCCAGCGTGGGGGTTGCCGTCGTCGCTGGACCCGACTGCCGGTCCGGAGAGGTTCTCGCCCGGGCGGACACGACCATGTACGCGGTCAAGCGAGCTGGCCGGAACCGGGTCGCCGTGGTCGAAGTCGACAAGGGGCAGGGACCGATCCGGTTCGCTATGGCTAGCGGGTTGCATCGCGCACTAGAGCGGGGTGAGTTGGTGCTCGCCTACCAACCGGCATACTCGTCCAAGGAGAGCACCGTGGCGGGTTTCGAGGCCCTTTTGCGCTGGGACCATCCCGACCGGGGCATGATCCCTCCCCTCGAATTCATCCCAGTGGCCGAGGAGTCGGGCCTCATGATTGCCATTGGCGCCTGGGTACTCGAAGAGGCGTGCCGCCAGGCAGTGGCCTGGCGCGGGACCCTGCGATCGGATCTGCGGATGGCGGTGAATGTCTCTGGGCGTCAACTCGCTGACGCCTCATTTCCGTCCTTTGTCGGGGACGTGCTGACTAGGACGGGCATGAATCCCGACATGCTCGTGCTGGAGATCACCGAGAGCATCCTTCTCGGAGAGCACACCGACTACGAGTCGGTACTCCGAGAGCTCAAGGATCTTGGTGTCCGTTTGTCCATCGATGACTTCGGCACTGGTTACTCGTCCCTTGCTTACCTGCGACGTTTCCCGGTCGACCAACTCAAAGTGGACCGAGGCTTCGTAAAGGACGTTGCCGAACACGGCGACACGAGGATCATGGGCGCTGTGGTCCGCCTCGCACACGACCTCGGACTCGAGGTCGTGGCTGAAGGGGTAGAGACGAAGCGAGAGCTCGCCACTGTGAAAGAATTGGGCTGCGACGTGGTGCAGGGCTATTTGCTCAGCCGCCCGGTGCCCCCCAGCTGCATTGATCAATCGCTCTCGAAGGCGAGCGGGGGCAAACCGTCGAGTCTCGTGATGATGACCAAGCTGTTGTAGCCCTCAATTGACATGCCAAGAAGTCACGAAAGCCATGGTCGACTGGCGAGCCAGCCTGGAGACGACATGAACGGCCATCGGACGACGTCCCGAGAGCTTGTGGGGCTCAACAACCTGGGTTGGACCCCCGCAACGCCCTGCGGGAGTATCAACCCGTGTTGTTGTCGATCGTCTACATGCTGGCCCAGCGTCTCTTTGGCCTGATCGCCCTACGAGGCCGTGGTGAAGCCTCCAAGGACGTCGAGCTACTCATCTTGCGCCATGAAGTCGCGGTGCTGCGTCGCCAGATCAAGCGCCCTCGGTTGGAACCGAAGGACCGAGTGGTGCTCGCCACACTGTCTCGACTTCTTCCCAGGGACCGATGGCACGTCAGGATCATGGCGCCGTCCACGCTCCTCCGGTGGCACCGCGAACTGGTGGCACGGCACTGGACCTATCCGAGGCTTCGAGTATCTCGTGGTGGTCGGCCGCCAACATCGGTTGTGATCCGCAAGCTCGTTGTTCGGCTGGCTCGAGAGAATCCAACCTGGGGCCACCGACGGATCCATGGGGAGATCATCGGGCTCGGCTACCAGGTGTCGGCGGCAACGGCGTGGAACATCCTGGATCGGGCCGGAATCGATCCCTCACCAAGGCGATCGGGCCCAACCTGGCGGCAGTTCTGCTGTACGCAAGCCAAGTCCATGCTGGCCAGCGATTTTGCCCACGTGGACACAGTGATGTTGCAACGTGTCTATGTCTTCTTCTTGATCGAGGTAGCGACGCGTCGAGTCCACATCCTCGGCGTGACTCGTCACCCAACCGGTGCCTGGGTCACCCAGCAGGCTCGCAACTTCTTGATGGCCCTGGATGATCGAGCCGATGCATTTCGGCTCTTGGTCCGAGATCGGGATGCGAAGTTCTCCGCCAGCTTCGATGCCGTCTTTACTGGTTCCGGGATGGCCGTGCTGAAGACTCCCCCACAGGCGCCTCGGGCAAACACCTACGCGGAGCGTTGGATCCGGACGCTACGTCGCGAGTGTTTGGACCGGGTGATGATTGTCGGCCAACGTCACTTGGTGGCTGTCCTCTCAGCCTACGTGACCCACTACAACGACCATCGGGCGCACCGATCCCTCGGCCAACGACCGCCCAATGCCACAATCTCCTCTATCGATCTGACCGCGGTGCCAATAGACACTCGGATCGAGCGGAGGGAGGTTCTCGGTGGGTTGATCAACGAGTACATGCGTGCGGCGTGACCCGAATCGAGGTTCTTGAGCCCCACAGGGTCGACCCACAAGGTCGTGCATGCGGGGTCGGCGACGCCTTGGTCGATGCGTTGGTTCGGTGGGCGAAGGATAGAGGGGCAAACAGGGTCGCACTTGATGTACGGCAGTCAAATGAACGTGCGATCGCCTTCTTTCGTCGACGTGGATTCTCTTATGATGGATGCTCCGCTGATCGAGGTGCACCGCATCCCGAGAGAAGGATGGTTTGCCTCTTGTCCTAGCAGTGAAGTCTGGGTTTTGGCCATAACCCCGAACACTGGGACTGTGACCCACTGCGGCTGTACCTCGGGGACACCCCTATCGGATCACGTCGGTTGCTCTCACTAGATCGTCGCTCGCATCGCCTGCAGATTCCGCTCCATGTCCGCCTGCGGCACGGCTGAGCGCTCCTCAATGATTTGTGCTGCCCGCTCGGGATACACCTCGGCTTGGGTCCGATTGGCGCTGCTACTGCCGGGAAGGTGTATCCCGCAACCACAGCCCCAATCTAGCGATGCCGGCCGACTTCGATGACTCCGTAGAAGGGGAAGGGCTGGTCGGCGCGAACCTCGACCGAGTGTCCCTGGCCCGGCGGGCCGAGCGTCGGGCCTGCCAGCGCGTCGAAGCAGTTGGTGGTGGGATTGATGTCGACTTTCGACTGGAAGGCCGGGGGTACGAACGACTTGATGACGCTGCGGACATCCAGGCTGGGCACGCCCGCGGCCGCGGCGGCCTGTTGGTTCAAGAAGTCCCAGGGCATCACGCAATCGCGCAACGGTGGGTCGAGGGCGATGTAGCTGGGGCCAATCCTGGTCTCGACCCGCACGCAGCCGTTGGCCGGATTCGGGTGGAGCCGAATCTTGACCCCGGGGCGAGTGACGAACCTTGACGTCACTGTGAGCCCATTCTCGGTGGCCGTTTTGGGCGCACACACCAGCCAGGGCGCGGGCGCGGGTCGTGTCGCCTCGACGTCGACCGGCGCTCGGAGGTGGTCGGTGCAGCACCCGCCGCCGGGCGGACCGGCACCGATGAGCCGGAGCACCTCGTCGACGAAGAACGCGGTGAACGTCTTGACCCCCGGGGCGGCCAGGCGTGCGGCGTCATTGACTAGGTTGGTAGCCGACGGGTCGGGTGTGTAGACCTGGGCGACGCGGTAGGGGTTGGCGAGTACGTGCGTGACCGTGCGGCCGCCCTGGCTGTGACCGAACGCGAGGAACGTGAGCGGGTGGAGCTCAGCGCTGTAATCGGGGTGGCCGCAGTCGATGATCCAACGGCCCATGGCGGCGACGCGATCGCCCTCGCGAGGCACAAACCCGTTCTGCACCCCCTTTGCGTTGGCTGTCGAGGAGGCGAGCCAGGTCTGGCCGCTAGCGCGGCGGGCGTCACGCACCACGTGAGGCAGTTGGCCCTGCTCGAGCTCGACGTGCAGCCGACCCGACCCTCCGCCGCCCGTGCTGGGACCGAGAACCTTGGCCAGCGGCGCGTACTCGGGGTCGAGCCCGATGTCGAAGGTGAGGTCGCCACTCCAGGGGTGATCAAAGGGCAGGTCGATGAGCCCGCGATTCACCTGGTGTACAACTCCCGACACCATCATTTCCTTGCCGGCGACGATGTCCGCCCAGTGGGTCAGCACCTTGGCGGCGAGCGGGTTTCCCGAGATGAGTTCGGCGAGGTAAGTCGCGGTCGATGAGCCACACACCCCCGCGGCCGTTGGGTTGGCCGGGATCACGCCGTTGGCCGCTGTAGCCGCGGCGGGATCGAAAGCCACGCCCAGGCGAGCGGCGCCAGACTGCCCTCCTCCGGCGGCCGACGCGCCTTGCGTGCTGCCTACTACGAGCGCACCCAGTAATACAGCAACGAGCAAGAGTCTCAGCTTCGACACATTCGCTCCCCCTAAGCCTGACCCGCACCGGAATCGTACACGACCTCGGGCTGACAAGTATCCGAGATTGGAGTTCGCACCAGGTCGAGTCGGGTCTCACAGTTGGAGAACAAGTGGGTGATTCGATGACTCACGGTTGTGTCAACACCAACAGGATGAAGACGGGATAGCACGCGAGGAGAACCAAACCGCCCGTCCGGCCGATGTGACCTCGGATGGAGCCGATGCCAGTGGCAAGCGCCAGCGCAGCGAGCATGAACAGGAGCGGAACATGAAGTTGGCTCGGATTGGTAATCAACAGGGGGCGAGCCAGCGCGGCAGCCCCAAGTGTCATCGTCGCGTTGTACGCGAACGATCCAACCACCGCCGCAACAACGGCCTCCGAGGCACCACGCCGAGAAGCCGAAACTGCGAGTACGACCAACTCGAAAGCCGTGGCGAATCCTACAAGAGTAAGACTGAGCTTCGTCTGCGCAGCGTCAGCGCTGGCAAGATGGCGGATGCCTTCCACGAGGACAGTTGCGCCAATGCTCATTGCAATAACGCCGCCGACAATGAGGACGAGATCCTTGCCAATCCTCCGCCGCCCTTGATTGTCGGTCGCCTTTCGTTGTTGCGCCTCTTCGATCTCACCTGTCTCACCGAGAGCCGGAGGTCGCCCCTCGACGCGCCAGATCACTGCGACGTAGATGACATAGAGGACCACCAGTAGGAATCCGGCCGGGCGTCCCACCCGGCCATCCCACGCCACCCAGGCACAGACCGCGCCGACCGGCAATCCAAGCAGCCCGTACAAACGGACTCGATGGCCGAAGGGCAGCGGGGCGAACGACGCACCGACGCCAAGCGCTACCAGGCACATCGCGACATTGGCACCGATCACGTCGCCGAAAGCGATGGCCGGAGCGTGACGCAGGCTCGCGGCTATCCCAGTCGCCAGCTCTTCCGGCTCAGCACCCGCCAACAACAACGCCAGTGCAAATGTGCTCACTCGCAGGGCGGCAGCGGCGTCGCCTAGATGCTCGGCGAAGACCTCGGCGCCCCACACGATTCCGGCAACGCCGACGAGGGCCAGCGCTACCCAGCCGACATCTGCCATCCCGTCTCCTCGCGACTCGGCCATCGGCCATAGACTTGGACATCATGGCCTCCCGGAGCCAGACCCGGCCGCTGCCCCTAACCACCGGATTGGGGGACAGCACGGCACATTGACTGCTCTTTACCCCTGGCCATAGTTGTCGATGAGCCAGGTCCCCGCTGGACCTGGGACCATCGAGATGTTCCAAAATGAGTCCGGGTTTCCTGTTGCCATTGATAGCGACTCGGCGAAGGTGCAGTTGACTGCCGCATTGGTAGTGCTCTCCGCAGTAGTCCGACAGTGGATCGTCGAGAACATGGGCCACTGAGAGGCATTGCCGTTCGCCCAGTTCATCATTCCCATCTGCTTGGGTACGAAGTGCACCCGAGCAGCAGCGACATCCTTGCTGTTGATTGCCTTGAACCACTCCATGGCCGTCTGCACCGGCGTCTGGGGAGAAGGCGGAGGGTCGATTCCACCGGTCGTTGATATGGAACACCCTCCAATGACCAAGGCGGAGAGGGCCGCTACGGCGATCGCCCTTCTACGTGTTCCTAGCTTCACCTGACCATCATCGCATCTGCCTGCCATCTTCCTGTCCCGAAACGCCCAGATTGTCACTGATTGGCGTGTAGCCTGACCAAATCAGTAGTGGCAACCAAATGAGCAACCGTTGGCGACCAAAGGTCCTTTTCTTCGTTGTGGGTGCAGGGCTGACGGTGGCAGCATGCAGCTCGTCTGGGACAACGCCTACCATCGGCGCCGCCAAGAGCGCATCGTTGCAGCAGGCGGTGACGAATACGGTCTCTGCGCCCAACTACTCGGAGGTGCTGAGCCAGAACACCCCACAGGGCAAGCAGACCGACTACCTGAAGTATCAGGCACCCGATCGGCTGGGCGGCTTTATCCAACGCGGGTCCAAGCGCACCTACGTCTACGTGATCGGTAGCACGGAGTACCAGAGCCAGGCCGTCTCCAATAACACATCGACCAAACAACTCACCTTCCACTCACAAGCAAGCCAGGGCGCGACCGCGTTGGACCCCGCCCACGGCTACCTCCCCTATGCCTGTGCGTGCCGAATACTCATCCGACCAGGTCAAGCGACGAGTCGGTACTCGTGAATAGTGCCTCCGAGGACCGCCGTGCGACGTACCTGTGTGGGATGGGGATTGTCGATTGGGGCTGGCGCGACCCTCAAGGTCCTGGGTGCCCGCTGCTCGAGAGAACGATGTGGGCGATGATCGTTGTAGTGAGTGACATACTCGGCCAGGACACGCTCGAGATGGGTGCGCCCGAAGACGAGAAGCCGATCAGTGCACTCCCTGCGGACGGTGCCGACGAATCGCTCGGCGAACGCATTCGCCCGTGGTGCTCGAATGGGCGTCTTGATGGTCCTGATCCGCTCCGAGCGAAACACCTCGTCGAAACGAGACGTGAACTTCGTGTCTCTGTCCCGAATGAGGAACTTCGCTGCCCGAGATCGGCCTGCAAGGTCAAAGCTCAGATTGCGGGCCTGCTGCACAACCCACTCCCCTACTGGGTTGGAGGTGACCCCGCAGAGATAGATCCTTCGGGTGTCGATCTCGATGAAGAACAGCACGTAGAGCCGGCGGAGCAGCACCGTATCAACGGTGAAGAAGTCGCAGGCCAGCATGGTTGCCGCCTGCGTTCGCAAGAACTCCGTCCAGGTCGGCCCCGATCGACATGGACTGGGTTCGATGCCATGGCGGCGGAGGATTGCCCACACGCTCGCAGGAGCGAGCCGAACGCCCATCGTTGCCAGCTCCCCGTGGATCCGCCGATAGCCCCAGGTCGGGTTCTCTTTGGCCAGACGAAGGACCAGAGAGACCGTTCCTGCTGGAATCGCCGGTCGACCAGGCCGTCGGTGCGAGTAGGTCCACTTCCGCCGCACGAGTTCTCGATGCCAGCGAAGCAGAGTCTCCGGCTGGACGAAGAAGCGTCCCCGGCGAGCAATCGACAGCATTCGGCTCAATCCAGCGAGTACCGCTCGATCCGGAGGCTGAAGCGCCGGACGCGCTACCTGCCGGCGCAATACCGCAACCTCGTGGCGGAGAATCACGACTTCAATGGCCAGGTCCTTTTGCTCGCCACGGGAGAGGAGGACCAACTGAAGCATGCGGACGAAGGCAGTGTAGAGGAAGGAGAGCGCCACGCTCCATCTTCGTCGCCAGGATCACACCAACGAAAGTGGCTCTACTGACACATCCGTGGGCGCCCCGACCACCCCCTGACGCGAGCAACGCC
>JADMIJ010000097.1 GCA_015478655.1 Acidimicrobiales bacterium
ACGTCCGGTTCTGTGAGAGCCGGGGGGTGCGATTCCCCCCGGCTACTCGACTGGAAGACCAGCAGGGGCGACATCTTCCAATGCCGGGAGGGTCCGCCCCCATTCACTTCGACAACCGTTCGTCGCACAGAAGCAACTCTTGACACATACCGATATCAGCATATAATCGCTGCGTGGCCCGCACACCGACGACGACCGATGCGTTCAATGCTGTCGCTGAAGGCAGCCGGCGTGCATTGCTCGATGTCCTTGGCACCGAAGAGGCCACAGTTGGCGACCTCGTTGATCGGCTTGGGTTGAGCCAACCCCAAGTCTCGAAGCACTTAGCGGTGCTCCGAGCCGTTGGGTTGGTGTCCGTCCGGATTGATGGCAGGCGTCGCTGGTACCGGGTAAATGGACCGGCGTTGCAACCCATTTTTGAATGGGTTCGAAACTTCGAGTCGACCTGGAACAACCGACTGAACCAGCTTGACGACGTCCTCGTCGAGCTTCAGACAAAGGAGGAACCGAAATGAACAGCTCAATCGGCAGTCAGCACGGATCGGCCGTCTTCACACTGCCGTCCGACAACGAGATCCTGGTCACCAGGGAGTTCGCTGCTCCTGCGGACCTCGTATTCGAAGCCTGGACGACTCCCGAGCTCGTCAAGCGTTGGTGGGCAGGTGACAGGGGTGAAGTGACTGAGGCCCAGATCGATCTGCGGATCGGTGGCCGCTGGCGGTGGGTCCTGACTGCCAACGGCGGTTTCGAGGTGGCTTTTAGTGGCGAGTACCGGGAGATCGAGCGACCGAATCGGATTGTCAGGACTGAGGTATTCGAGATGTTTCCCGATGCCGAAGCCCTCAGCACGATCACCTTCGATGAGTCTGATGGCGTCACGACGCTGAGGATCCTTGGCTGGTACCCGACAATGGACATTCGCGACGCTGCGATCGCTTCGGGAATGGAAGGTGGCCTTCAGACGTCGCTCGACGCGCTGGAGGCACTCGTCCGGCGAGTCGCGTAGTACTGCGCCTGGGGATGGGAGTTCAGCACGAACTCCCATCCTCGGCGTTCGTCCTCATGAAGGAAGGGGTCGTCCGGGATGCACGAATGCCGTTGCCCAGATCCAGCTCGTGCGCCATCCCAAAATCGAGAGAGACGCCCTTCACAACGCCAGCGACCGGGCCGTCGAATCGCTGAGGCAGCGGTAGGCTGGTAGGCATGCAGCGCCGCTGGTTTACGTGGCACATGAACGCCTACCGCCTCATCGTCGGAGCCATTATTCTGGCCATCGTGCTTCCTGCTTCTGCAGCCGGGGTCCAGGCGATGTGGATCGTCGCGCTCGCATGCATACTTGTCGTTCTCTGCGCCATTGTCGTCGGAACGTGTGTACCGTCGATCCGGGATTGGTTGCGTCACTAAGCATTTGGCTGCCACCAACCCGGCTTCAGAACGCGACCTCAGTGGAGACTTCGGTTCAGGCTGGCCGTATCCCAAATCGTCGGCTCGGGGCACGTCAGAAGCGATGCGTGCTTGCCCTCCGTGAGCCGCCACATTCTGGCGCTTCGGGGACAGAGGTCTGGATAGGCGAGACTGTGGCGCGAGACATCGCAAATCGCGACCGTGCCGGAATCCGGTACGTAGCCTCGGCGAGGTGATCAGGGGAGGTGTCGATGTCCCAGGATGAGAGCAGACCTCTACCAGCGGTGGTCGACCGCCAGACGTTCGACGAGCAACTGGCGGTTTTGCGGGAGAGGGAAAAGGCACACACCCGCGAAGGGGATGCGATTGCCGCGGCCCGCCGACGGCTGCCGATGGTCGAGGTCGCCGCAGACAGCCCGCTCCTCGGACCCCACGGCCCGGTGACGTTGCTCGACGCGTTCGAAGGCCGGCGTCAGCTCATTGCGTACTCCTTCATGTGGTGGCCGGGTCGACCTGCGGCCGAGCAGTGCGAAGGCTGTACGTGGGGGATGAGCCATGTGGGCGAACTTGCGTACCTCCACTCCCGGGACATCACCTTCGCGGTGCTGTGCCAGGGGCGGAACACTGCCTACGGCCCTGGCGACGCGCAGACGTCATACGACGAGAGCCTCCGATACCGCGCCTTCATGGGCTGGGACATGCCGTGGTACTCGGCCCAGCCCTCGTTGGACACTCTCCTGGTCGGCCGCGAGCACGGTCTGTTCCATCTGGTGTGCTACCTGCGGAATGGCGACCGGGTTTTCGAGACGTACTGGACCAATCGTCGTGGAGCCGAGGTTCTCGACTACAGCTACGCGCTCATGGACCTCACCGCCTTCGGCAGGCAGGAGGAATGGGAGGACTCACCGGGGGGCTGGCCGCGGCGCGGGCAGGCGATCCGGACCTTGGGTGGGGCTCCGGAATGGCCGCCCCTGTGGAAATGGCCAGGAGGTCGTCCCACCTCACAGTGGCCACGGCTCGATGCCGGGTACTCAGACGTTCTGGGAGCAGCAGACGCAGGTGCACCACCCCCTCCAGGTCACTGCCACTGATGGGTCTGGCTGGACGCCGTTGGCCTGGTTGACACTGGTATGGCGACTCAGGCGGGGCAGTCGATGCGCACTTCCGAACCCTTCACCGGCCAAGGCAGGATAGCCAAGTTCGGCAACCGCGACCTCGTCGTTAGGTATCCCTGATCGCCGGCTCGAGGCCGATATCTGCGGACTTGAGCCCGTCGATCTAGCCTTGCGGATATGGCGCCGAGGAAGCAGCCAACGCCCGAGGATCGAAGTCATGCCATCCAGATCGTCATCGCCACCCTGGCCTCTGGCCAGGACACAGATCCGGTCTTAGAGGAGCTCGCGGCACTGCACATTCGCCACAACACTTTTCCGGCCGAAGAGCTGCTCGAACTGGCCTCCGACGCCATTGGTGAGTCGGGGGCCACACCGGCTGAACCAATCGACTTCGAGAAGATCCGTGAGCGATTCCTCCCTGAGCACCGCTTCTCCGGCAAGAACCAGCACTACAAAAGCAAGTACGCCATAACGGCAGCCGCCATGATCCACGGTGGCGTCTACCCGGACCTGCTGGATGATGCGGCGTGGTGGCAGACCGATGATCTCTGGGCCTACTCATTCTTCGCCCTGCTCATCTTCGTGCGGGCAGCAGCTGAGCGGACAGGACGCTCGGTTGAGGAGGTCGCCATTTCGATTGCTGATCGTCGGATGGCCCGGCTCAGTCCGATCGATGACCGGCAAGGGGCAGGCTGACATGGCCTGACTGGCGGCGGGACCTTCCATGAGCAACAAGGCCCACCGGCACGTAGGTGTAGCGCTCGCCTGGGTCGCGCTGACTGGACCGACAGGTGACCGCTCGAGTGTTACACCCAAATCTGGATAGTCCAAGCTCGGAACATGAACTCCATTTCCGAGCGCCACTCTTACTTGGACCTTGCTCGACCGCATGCAGCGGCCTGTCAGGGCATGGAAAACTCGGCCTTGTGCGGCTCGAGATCGACCATGAGGACGAGGAGGGATTCATAGCGGCCAGGGATATGCTCCTCGGTCGATTCTCCCGTTGGCTGACAGGACGAGACCGGTACCCGGTCGAAGAGATCGATGAACTGCTCGGAGACGTGAGCATCGCCCTCGACTGGAAGTGGAGCTTCGGGGACGGAGAGCTGGCGACGTGGCGCACTGGTGACGTCGCCGAATTCCTCCTCGAGTGGTGCCCGCAGAAACTCAGCGTGAGCCAGGCCGACTGCATCACGGTCCCCCCGGCCGTGCTCTCGTTCCTGAGTTTCCTCGATGACCAGGCCCTCCTCGGTCCAGGGTCGGCCCCGGTCGACCGGCTTGTCGATATGGTGATGTCGCTGACCGATGAGTTCGTCGTGGCCATGGGTGACCGATCTAAGTTCGGCCTGGCCAAGTCGATGTTCACCGCAGCCAGCGACGAAGGGGTCGACACGACCGACCCCGCCGAGCTTGAAGCGTGGATGGAGCGCTTCAACGACCGGCCGGAGGCGGAACGCCACCGGCTACTGCCCGACTCGGCGTTCTCGGGGCCACCGGCCCGTCGTAGCCTTCCACCGGTCGCGGTGCCGTCTGAGGAAGACGTGGCGACTTCGAGGGAGTCGGCACCGGTCCTCGCGATGTTTCGGGATCTCGCCGCCTATGTCGGCGCAGGCCGCAAGTTGACCCAGAAGGGCCACCTGACTTTGGCCGATGCCCGGGCCCTGGTTGAGCTGCTCGGAACAGGGGACCTGATGGACGAGCAGATCGGGGACCGGACATTCCGGACGACCAGCTCAGACGAGCTGTACCAGCTCCGGCAGGTGTTCGCCTGGGCCAAGAAGGCGGGTGTCGTGCGGGTGGTCCACGGCAAGGTTGTCGCCACAAAGCGCGGACTGGGGCTTGCTAATGACCTCGGCGGGTCGTTCGACCGTGCGGTTGACGCCCTTCTGGCGATCGGGCCGCTTACCTCCCAGCGCTTCCCTGACGCATGGTTCGCCTGGCCTGAGGTCGACAAAGTCCTCGACTCGGTGAGTGCCCACCTCCTTATTGCGCCGTACGGGGCCCAGACTGCGTTCCCGCTGGAGGACATCGCTGCGACGGCCAACGGGGTGGTGCTTGACGCGTTCAGCTTCCAGCTTGAGGACGATGAGGTGCTGCGGAGAGTGACGACCGACGTCACCGACATCATGGATGCTTTCGAGCTGGCTGGCGTGGTCCAGCGGATCGATGCCGGTGACCAGGGTGATGGTCGTCGTAGGCCGGGGGGGTTGGTGTCGCTCACCCCGGCCGGCGTGGTCTGCGCGAGGCGATTGCTCGCTGCCGCCGGGTACGACACCCCCGCCGCCGGTCGACTCGCCGACGTCAGCGCGACGGAACTGCTGTTGGGCACGGACGTGGAGGAGATCTCCGTCGCCTATGGAGAGGCAATGGCGTGGCGTGCTGCTCGTCAGCCCGCGGAGGCAGCGGCAGAAATGTCCGAGGCCGTGCGGGAGCTCGACGACCCCGTCCTACGGAACCTAGGTCTGGTCATCCTGGCGGAGATCGGTCCCGACGTCGCTACGCCATACGTCCGTGGGCTCGCTTCGGAAGCCGGCACTCGTGGCTTCGCTCTGTGCTGGCTGGTTGATCACGGCCAAGCCAGTGAAGAACAACTCTTCGACCCAGCGGACGTGCCTGGGTTCGTTGACGTTCTCGGATATCGCATGGTGACGGGTGGGCCGGACGGCCTGATCTCGGCACTGGCCCTGACCGGGGACCACGGACAACAAGTCGACGTCATCGCCGACATGTGGAAGGCGCCGTCGCCGATGACCGAGTTGGTACTGATGGCCGTCTCCGAGATGCACCCAACGAAGGTGGTGGCAAAGTCGGCCCGCAAGGCGCTCTTCAAGCGACGCAGCTCATGGGGCGATGCCTGAGCCTGCGCATCGGACGGAGGGCTCCGGCCAGTGACTGGATAATGTCGCAAAAAAGCGCACATATGTGCGAAAAAGTGGGATAATAGATCCCATGGACTACGGGGACCCGGTGGAGGCGGTGATTCCAGGCGTGCAGGGTCGCGTCCTGACCGTACTGGCCCGGACCGAAGCGGAATTGACGATGCGGTCAGTCGCCGAGCTGGCTGGCGTGAGTGCCAACCAGGCCACCGTGGTACTCAACCGACTGGTGCGTCTGGGGCTCGTCGAACGGCGGGATGTGGGGGTTGCCGCGCTCGTGCGTCTGGTCCGTGAGAACGAGGCAGCACGGTCGGTGCTCGCGCTGGTAGACCTCCGCGATGGGGTCTTGGCTCGCCTGGCGGCGGAGGCGAGGACGATTCGCCCGGTTCCGATCTGCCTTGCTGTATTCGGCTCGTTCGCTCGTGGTGAGGCGCATGAGAGCAGCGACGTCGACGTCCTGGTCGTACCGCCCCCCGCTGCTCTGGCCGATACCGGCCAGTGGACGGAGGCGCTCGGCCAGTGGGCGGACCGGGCGGCTCGGATCGCCGGCAATCCGGTCAATCTTCTCGAAGCCACCGTGGAGGAGTTGCCGAGACTGGTCCGTCGTGAGCGAGCACCATGGCGAACAATTCTTGCCGAGGCCGTCGTACTAATTGGCGCCTTTCCGTTGGAACTAAACGTGGCGTCATGACGGCTGCACGCCGGCAGACGACTACGAGGCCCGCTTCAGCTGCTGATGCCCGGGCCTATCTGGACAAAGCCCTGGAGTTCTTGCGGGCAGCCGAGGACTCGCTCGAGCTCGGGAACCGCGTGGCTGCGGCTGGCAACGCCGTCCACGCCGGCATCGCTGCCGCCGACGCCATCACGGCCGCCCGGGCCACGGTGGTCTGGAAGGGGGAGCATTCGCAGTCCCCGGCCCATCTGGAGAGGGTCGGTGGCGACGACGGGCGGAAGGCCGCCCCTCACCTCCGCCGGCTCCTGCCGCTGAAGAACCGGGCGGAGTACGACCCTGATCCGATCTCGGCAGCGGAAGCGAAGGCGGCGGTCACCGCTGCGGCACGCATGGTGCGAATCGCCGAGCTGACGGTGAAGCAGGTCGAGCGCTGAGCGTGGCCGTTGCTCGTTCTGACCCCGTTTTCACTCCTACTTTATCCCTACTACTCAGCGAAACTCAGCGAATTCAGCATGAGCCGATCCAGAATATGCCCAGGTCAGCGCACTGGAGACGACCCGCTGGACCCCCGGGAGTGTCCACCCAGATCTACGAGGGGACCAACCAGATCCAGCGGGTCGTCATCGCCAAGAAGCTGCTTGGATAGGTGTCTTCCTCGACAGGACCGAGCCGACCAATGGCGATTCACCCTCCATCGCAGGTCAGGCAGCGGCTTGAACAGCGAGGGGTGACGTTCGAGGGTGACGTTGGGACAGGCAGAGAATCGACCCACCTGACGGACTGCCGATCGACGACGTCTCCAGTTCGTCGCAATATGGATGGTGCGTCAGGACCAACATGGGGACCGAACTGACCACCGCCTCCCAATGGACAAGACTGCTGATTCATCCGACCATCGGCTTGAGAGGAGCAACAGATGCTGGCCATGGTCGCTGGATGGGTAGTGCTGGCGGCTTCAACCTCCCAGTCGTCAGGAGCGGAAGGCAACTGGTGGGAATACGGTTTGCTGTTCGTGGCGGTGATGGCCTCCTGGGCAGGAGTACCCGCCATCGGCAGCGCCGCGGTCGGAGCCGCGGCCGTGGGTGCCAGCCAAGGCAACCTCAATCTGGCTGCAGTGATGGTCATCTCGGTGATCGGTGGCGAAGCAGGCGGGTTGATTGGCTACTCCATAGGCAACCGTTGGGGAACTCGGATTCTGGCGCGACCAGGAAAGCGGCAGGTCGGTCGGCAGAAGCTGATGGACAGGGGTGAGTTGGCCTACGCCAAGTGGGGACGCCTTGCCGTCTTCTTTACTCCGGCAATCATCTCAGGGACGGCAAGAATGAAGCTCAGCCAGTTCGCCGTGTGGAACCTCTTCGCGTCGCTTGCCTTCACGCTTTCGGTTGCTGCGACCGCCTACGGAGTTGGCCGGGTAACGACTGGTCACCATTCGACCACGGACGTCCTCATCCTCATCCTGGGTCTTGTGATGAGCGCTCTTCTGATCGTTGTGATGGTGCGTCGGCATCGGCGGCACAAGGCAGGCTCCACCATCACCGTCAGCGGATAACAGCGACCTTCGGTGTTCCCAGCCGCAGGATCCGCTCCAAGACCGATCGCCGTCCTACACCGACCAGTCGCCAACGACTGACAGGTCCGTGAACTCGGGAGGACCTTCGAAGATCTCCGACATCGTCGCCCTCGCTGCCTCCAGTCCCTCCTGACGACGAGGGTCGCTCTCGCGCTCGCGAGCTTTCTCCTCGCTCTCGAAGACAACGAACATGATGACCCGGCTCGGGTCCTTCGTGTCTCGGGTTGCCGTCGAGTGCACGAGACCCGAGCCGGGCTGTTCGGTGGCCCGCAACTCGGCGACCAGCTTCGGTAGGTCATCTTCCCGGCCTGGCTTTAAGCGCGTCGTGATCATTTGTGCCCACATGTCGGCGACCTCCCTAAATTAGGTGGTGATGCGCACACTAATCCTTGAGGCGTCCGTTGCGCCTGCCGGCGGGACCGACTACGGCGAACCGGAGCCATCAGCACTTCACCTTGCGCTTTTCACTGCGTCGAAGATCATCCACCGCACGTGATGCGTGACTTAATTTAGTCAAGTCCTTAGGTCCGGTGATCTCGCGTCGTTACATGCCCATGGAGCCGTCTACCATCTCGCGTAGCAAGTCAGCGTGGCCGTTGTGACGAGCCCCCTCCTCGATCATGTGATTCATGATCCAACGAAGACTGGGGTGGGCATTGTTGGCCCAGGCCACGGGACCAACAGCGAGCTGATCGAGGGAGGTGGCCGTACACTCGACCACTCGACCACTCGACTGGATTCGCACACTTCCTGGTAGATGGCGATGAGTTCGTCGCCGGATTCGTCGTCGCGTTGCCAGGGATCATTCCAGCGGTGAGGGACGGCCCCGCCTCGTAGCGTGACCTGGAACCAATACTCCTCGACCTCCACCATGTGCCGGACAAGGCCACCGAGGGAGGTTCCGCTGCCGACAGGCGTAAACGCCAGTCCATCGGCATCGACGCTCTCGACCTTGTGGACAAGGGGGCCCGCGCTGGAAATCGAGCCAACGACGCAGGGACTCGCGCTCGTCGAGGGGCTTCATCGAGACAGGCCGAGCGCGAGTGTTCATCGGCTCCCCAGGCTACCCACTGATGCCGAGCGGAAAAGAGCTAGTGGTCCGGGCCCGCCCCCGAGCGCTGGATGGTACCGGTGGCAGACTTGAACGGTGCCGCCCGAGCCGTGGACCAAGGGGAGAGATGTCTTCGACGGAGTTGCCGATATCTATGATGCGCGCCGTCCCGGATTCCCCTGGGTTGTCTTCGAGGAGATCGCAGCGATTACGGGTCTCGGTAGAGGGTCGCCGGTCGTCGAGATCGGGGCCGGTACCGGTCTGGCAACGATACGCCTCGCAGAACTGGGTACGACGCTGGTCGCGGTCGAGCCTGGCCCGGCCCTTGGCGAACTGCTTTCTCGACGATTAGCCGTCTTCCCCGATGTGACGATCGTGCGGTCACGATTCGAGGATTGGGAACCACCCAAGTCAGGTTTTGATGCCGTCGTTGCGGCGTCCTCGTGGCATTGGCTCGATCCGACGACTCGGTGGACGAAAGCCCACGATGTCCTCAACCCGTCCGGCTGGCTTGTGCTGCTTGGTCACATCGTCGTCGCAGACCCCGACGAGCCGGAGGTGTATGCAGAGACAGCTGACCTCCATGAGGCCCACGCTTCAGGGCACCCGAGCTGGGGCCATCCCCCGACGGCGCAGGAGGTCATCGCCGCGGCCGAGGCTGTGTCCTCGAGCATCGCTGACGTCGAGCGGGTCATCGGCCGAGCACCCGGCCCCTCTGAGACGGACCTCTTCCAATCCCCGATCCTTCGGTGGTACCGCCAGGTCCAACATTTTGATGCCCATGGTTACGTGGAACACCTCCGCACGACCTCCGTCTACGGCAGTCTCGCGGCTGAAGTCAGAGAGCCCCTTCTCTCGGCGGTCGAGCAGCGCATCCGGGACCGCATGGACAACAACGCAACCAGGAGATACCTCATCTCAGCACGCCTCGCGCAGAGGAGACGATAGGAAGCTCCCAAGTACCGCTGCGCGTTACTCACTCCTACGAACTGCGGCTCCGACTGGTTGAAGCGTCGCCCGACACCGAGGGTTCGCTCACAGCCGCGTTCCTTTTGGCAACGAAATGAGCAGTTGATTCCCAGTAGGTTTCGCACCGTGATCACGCTGGGTTCCGTTGCGGCCGTGTCCGGCATCATCTTTGCCGCCGCCGTCCTACAGCGGGCCGTCGGGTTTGGATTCGCACTACTCGCGGTACCTCTTTTGGCTTTCGTAGTTCCAACCAAGAGCGCGGTGGTCATCGTATTCCTGAACGGAACGGTTGTGTGCGCCTGGCTGGCCACTCGTCTTCGTCGGCACACCGAATGGCCCATGGCCCGGCGATTGGGAGTAGGGGCTATTGCTGGCGCGCCGGTGGGGGTGATCATCCTAAGCGTGACCTCGGCCGCCACACTGCGCCTCGTTCTTGGCGTGACGACGTGCATGGCCGCGGACTGGATCATCGTTTCTTCTCGGTTGGCGCGTCCCGAACCGGTCGTGCCGCATCGTTCGACAACCTTGGCAATGGGCTTCGCCAGTGGGGTCATCAATACCTCGCTCGCAACCAACGGGCCGCCGCTCGTCTATGAACTTCGTCGTGCCGGATTCCACGGCGACAGATTCCGGGCCACCATCTCTGCCGTCTTCCTGCTGTCGAATCTGATTGGGCTGCCGCTACTCGCTCTGGCCGGGCTGATCACCACGTTCGACATTGTTCTCGCCGTCGCTTCCGTATTGCCCTGTGCCGCCGGCATCATCGTGGGGTCATGGATGGGAGGTCGAATGGGTCCATCTCACTTCGGGTGGGACAGTCGACGTTCTCCTCTTGGCCACCGGCCTACTGACCATCTCCAAAGCAATCTCGTGAAGCTGGTCGTCAGTTGGCTTGAGCAGTCAGCCGGAGCGCAGTCCTGGTCTGCTCCTAGTGTCCTGAGTCGGAGATTCTTACAGAAATAGGAATTTCTGTCTGTTTG
>JADMIJ010000233.1 GCA_015478655.1 Acidimicrobiales bacterium
CTTCTTGAGCCGGCACGCCGGCCACAACCGTCTGCATGTTGACCTTCGTGAGCCGGCAGCTCACGGGGTTTAGCCAGGTGAGGCCCGGTTGGCGGACCTTCGGCGACAACTTGCCCCACCGGAACACCAGGCCCTGCTCATACTGACGAATGACGTGAAATCCGAACACGGTCGGCGTTCCTATCCCCGGCGCCTGTGGCTACCGGTCCTGTCGGGCGCGGCCCGGGCCCCACCGTATCTGTCATCGTCAGCCTTGGCCGCCCAACGTCTGCCTCCGGTCGGTCGCATGGTTGACTGCGCCCGGCGTCGCTTCGCCTACGCTGGTTGTTTCGAGTCCTTTACCACCAAGCTCGGGGACGTAGCTCAGTTGGCTAGAGCACCTGCTTTGCAAGCAGGGGGTCGTGGGTTCGAGTCCCATCATCTCCACTCTGGGCTTGAGCCCGCTGTTGGCGGCATAACTGCCTGAGCATGTAGGGGTGTCCTTCGGTCACGCTGTTTGCGGACGCGATTGGACAACCCTGACCTGGCATTGAGGAAGATGAGCGGTCCCTGAACGCGAGGGACCCCCTCCTCACCAGTTGGCACTGCGGCGGAGGGGGTCCAAGGCGGTGTTTCCACCGGTGTCCATCGTATGGCCTTGTTCGTTGTCCGTCGACGAGTACGTGGCGCTCGGCCGGGAGGTCGAGTTCCCCCGTCCTGACTGTCCGAGCTGTTCGGTCCCGACGTCGCGGTGGTCCGGCTATCAACGCCAGGTTCGAGAGGCTGGGCAGTACTCGAGGATCTGGGTGCCGAGGGTCCGCTGCGGACCCTGCAAGGTGACCCATGCCCTGCTCCCGGCCTTCGTGGTGGCCGGACGACTTGATGTGGCCGAGACCATCGGCGCTGTGATCGACGAGGTGGTGGGCCGAGACGGAGGAGTCCGTCCGCCGGCCCGTCGCCGAGACGTTCCCCACACCACGGCCCGGGGATGGGTCAGGCGCTTTGTGGCCCGGAGAGCCGAATACGCCATCTCCTTCGCCGCTCTCGCCATCGACCTCGGTGCAGAGGTCGTCACCGAGCTCGGTCGTGCATCGGCCGATGCGCTCACCGCCATCCGGGCGGCGTGGCGAGCGGTGTCGGGACTGCCGGGATGGCTCGGTTGTGGCCGGTGGCGGTTCGTCTCTGCGGTCACCGGCGGGAGGTTCGTGGCCACCAACACGAACTCGCCCTACCTCATCGTCGGCAAACGGCGTTTCATGCCTCCTGTCCCATGACCGGGACCTATGAGCGAGGAGAGACGACATGGAACGACCACGACCAGAGGCGGTGGGCCTGCACCGCTGGGCCGTCATCGCCGAGGCGGCCAACGAGCGGCTGAGTCCGGCCGAACGAGGAGCGATGGTGCGGGCGGCGGCGATGCGGACCCACGCCCATCCGGATGGGAGCGACCGCCGCTATTCGAGGGGGACGATCGACCGGTGGATCCGGGAGTGGCGACACGGAGGCCTTGCAGGATTGATCCCCACCCAGCGAGCCGACACCGGGGCGGTCCGGACCCATCCCGAGCTCTTCTCTGAGGCGGCAGCACTGCGCATCGAGGTCCCGGCCCGCTCGGCGGCCCAGATCGCCCAGATCCTGTTCCATCGCCACGGCATCACCGTGTCGGAACGGACCATCCGGGGCCAGCTCCGTCGCCGGGGACTCCACCGTGAAGCTC
>JADMIJ010000234.1 GCA_015478655.1 Acidimicrobiales bacterium
CTTCCACACGCAGAGTCTACATCGCGCGGATTAACCTATGGTGGACCCTTAGGTCTCGGTGTCCCAGAGGGCGTGCCCGTGTTCCGCGGATTGTCGGCGCCGGCATTGTGAAATCAGGTTGCCGATACGCGGGCGGCTGCGGGCCAGATGGGCTGGGACGCATTGGCCCAAGAACAACACGCCTATCTAGCCTGACCGGTCCGGGCTACCTTTGCACGGAATGGCCGGCCCTTCGGCCCCGACTTCAGCCTGGAGGACGTGGAAAAGGTAGAACCAACCGTAGGCGAACAACTAGACGACGGGCAGGCCCTCGCCCGGCTCGAGGGCGGCGGCATATCGCAAGCCGAGGGAGACCGATCCGGGGTCACTTCAGGGACCCGAGGTGTCATAGAGGCGGATCGGGTGGTTGCTCATCGTACCCTGCCGCACCGGAGAATCACCGACCGTCACTAGTTCAGTGAACGGTACCCGGATGCCCGGTCGCCCGCCCTCCTCAGCTTGCGCGGCTGGAGGCGATGAACGTGGACTTCACGGCGTCCGTCATGGTGTCTCTTCCCATTCGCTTCTCATACACCCCGCCTCCTACGTCAGCCTGAGTCCCGCGCGGACTCCGGCCTCAGATGTGACGCCGGTCGCGCCGGCTCAGCGACCGTCGCCGCCACTGCGTCCTCCACAGTCCGGCACTCCGAGCCCGACGGGGGCCGTTCTCGACGTGGCCGCTGCCACGATCTGATAGATGGTGCGGCTTTGAACCATCGCCGACCGTGTGGGCCGCGCAGCTGGTGGCCACACCTGGCCGAAGCTTGCTTCAGAGCGCCGCCAAGGCCATCGCCGCTCGGCCCCGTGCCAAGATCTCAGTAGGAGTGCGGGGATGCTGGGGCCTACTCCCGAGCAGGTCGAGCTCAAGGGGGACGAGTACCTCGTGCTGGAGCGCCCCGACCCGTCCTGGCTCCGCACCAGTGAGGTCGAGCAGGTCACCCGCCAGGGTGTGGGCGACCTGCTCCCACCGCTGGTCATCGATGGATGCCGGAAGGCGAGCGCCGAACCCGGCGGGCTCCTCGGCGCCGATCCAGAGAGCGGCGCCAGACAAGCTCCACGCGGCGGCCGCCGACCACTGGGCGAGGCCGTCCTGGTGACGGCGGCCACCGGTGCCACGACGAGCGAGATGACGGATCCGGTCTAGATCTCCGTGGGCCAACTCG
This sequence comes from Acidimicrobiales bacterium, assembly GCA_015478655.1. Lineage (GTDB taxonomy): Bacteria > Actinomycetota > Acidimicrobiia > Acidimicrobiales > RAAP-2 > Bog-756. Next base: position 1,203 of record JADMIJ010000234.1, read on the forward strand.
TTCAGCCACGCCCAATCCGGCACAGAATCGGTGCGACCCACGCACGTCGAGCGGTAAGTGCCGACTAGGTACGTCTCGCACTCGTGCACGAGTCGTACCTCGTCGGGCCGGCCAGCCGACGCGATCGAGGCGTGCCGGCTCGCTCGATTCGATCTGCTGTTCAGTCTTCCCCACAACGTACTCATGGCACTGTGCCTTCCTTCTGTCTCCGCTCCGCCCGGTTCGTTGCCCGGGTCTGCCGTTGGCTTCTGGCGACATTGTGTCGGATCCATCCGGGGTGGGGTAGGGCCGTTCGGCCCAGAAATCACTTCGGCTGGCCCTGTCGAGGCGGCCTGGTCTCGCCAAGCCGGTCGGGGAAGGGCTACGTCAGCACCCTCGAATCTCCTCGGGCCGTCGAGTCCTCTGTTTGCCGCCCCGGGGTCGTGTCATGTGGCTAGTGTCCTGAGTCGGAGATCCGCTGGGTATATGCAGCCAGCGTTGTGAGGATC
>JADMIJ010000098.1 GCA_015478655.1 Acidimicrobiales bacterium
AGGGCTTCAAGTTCTCCACTTACGCGACGTGGTGGATCCGCCAGGCCATCTCCCGAGGTATCGCCAACACCGGTCGCACCATCCGCCTGCCGGGGCACGCCGACGACAAGCTCACCGCCCTTAAGCATACCCAGGGCCTCCTCGAATCGAAACTCGGTCGTTCGCCCACTTTGGCGGAGCTGGGTGCAGAAGTCGATCTCCCGCACGAGAAGCTGGTCGAGGTGATGGGCTACAGAACCGACGCGCTGCCGTTGTCCCAGCTGCTGAGTAGTGATGGCGACGCCGAGCTGAGCGACGTGGTGGAAGACCGCGGTGCAGCCTCACCGTTCGAGCAGGCCGCCCTGTCGTTGCTGCCCGACGAGATCACCCGGCTCCTCGCACCGCTCACGGCGCGCGAGGGGGAGATCCTCCGGCTACGTTTTGGCCTCGACCGCGGTGAGGCGAGGACATTGGAACAAGTCGGCGAGCGTTTCAACCTGACGCGCGAGCGCATCCGTCAGATCGAGGCACGGGCCATGTCCAAGCTGCGGCACCCGTCGTCGGATACCGGCGCTCGCGACCTGCTGATCGGCTAGTTCGTAGCCTGTGGGTGCCAAATATCCCATCCAACTCGCTCACCTGGAGTTTCGTCGGCACCAGCCCGTACGGTCCGAAAACCCGATGCGGACGATGATCAGTGATCTTGTATTTCTGTCGCCGTTGCATCTCACCCTCGGCGCCACCGAATGAAGGAACCTGGGGTGCAAGGTCCTGGCGCCCTGTGGGTGCCGAAAATGTCATCCATAGTCCTGAACTGGGACGATGCATTTCCCACGCTCCTGGCTAACGACGGTCCCTTTCGAAGGCATCCCGAGTCCGTTGGAAGTCAGACGGGATCGAAGGTTGTCTGAACCCAAGCGAGTCGCGTCAGTATCGGCGAATCTCTCTCTTCAGGTCAGGGCCTTGATGGGATTTTCTGCAACCACAGGTACACGCAGCACGACATTTTGTACCACTTCACCACGGCCGCCGATCCGATTGACGCCGCCCGATGGCCCGGCTCACCTGCGAACGGTTAGGGTCCAGCCAGCTCCGGCGGTGCCGATGAGCGCGGGCGGATCTCAGCCTTAAGCGCGACGAGAGTTGCTCGGTGGAATATTGGAGATCCCGGCTTGCGACATCCGCGTCGATCGACTGGCGGTGACTAGGCCTGCGTCGCTATCGATTCTCCGGTGACAGCCCTGACCGCCGACCCAGCGGCCGGTACCAGCGCCTCGAACGGATGTCCACCCGAGCCAGGTCCGCGGCGACCCTCGAGGGAGGCCACTTCGACGAGGATCCGGACGCCGTGAAGCGCGCGGTACCAGTCAAGGGCTCTGAGGTCACACTGGGGGGTAATTGCCAGGTAGCGAGCAACGAAGCGACGAGCGAGCCGGGCGCCGACCCACGCGATAACGGCAGCCAACGGACTCGGCGCGTCGAGTGGCGGGTTGGCGACCAACATCGTCGTGAAGGCGACGTCATAGGCCGGATCAGCGCGGATCGCCGCGGTCCAGTCGATGAGGACGACGTCGCCGGTGGTCTCGACGAGCAGGTTGAAAGGATGGAGATCACCGTGACAGATCACCGTGGTGCCCTCGGGTGGCCGGCAGTCGGCCAGCGCCCGAACGGCTGCCACGAGGTCGTCTCGCCCAACCACCTCAGCGCCGGCCTCGAAGTACCCGAAGAGGTCCTCTACGGTCCAGGCGACGGTTGGTGCGGCCGCCTTCACGGCTGCAGTCACTGGTTCGGGGTCAATGGTGTGGAGCCCCGTCATCGCTACGGCGAGCTGGGCTGGCAGCTGGGTAAACAGGCGTGGCGCTCGTCGCAGGGCGGCGATCCCGTTCAGATCTCCCAGCGGTGGGGTGCCAACGGCGAAATCCATGACCGACCAGGTCCCGCCGAGGTCGTCGTCGGCGGGCCGGGAAAGCCGCACGTGCGGGGTGGAGAAGCCCATGTCCGCCACGGTTTCTTGGACGGCGAGTTCCTTGGCGCCCATAGCGGCGTCGGGAGCGATCCGAAAGACGACGTCAGATGGCACCGCCACGGGTTGGCCCTCCAGGCGGAGCCGGTACATCGAGGCCCAGAAGCCGCCAGTGAGGGGGGTCGGCTCAGTCGCCAGAACGGTTCCCGGCCATGCTTCGGCAAGGCGGGACCCGATCAGCGCCGGAGTATCTGATTTTACTGTCATGGTCTTTACCGTAACGGTAATATCCGATATTGTCTACCTATGCTTGATACAGAGACCAACAGGGCCTCCACCGGCGACACCGCCTCTCCGGAGTGGACCATCGATGGATTGGCCGGGCTCGTAGGACTGCCCGTCCGCACGCTCCGGGAGTACCAGACCCTCGGTATCCTCCCCGCGCCCCGCCGTCAGGGTCGCGTCGGCCTCTACGGAGCAAGTCATCTCCGACGTCTCCAACTGATCGCCCGACTCCGCGAGCGCGGCTACTCGCTCGCCGGAATCGGCGATCTCCTCGGCAACTGGAGCGCCGGTGCCGACCTTGGCGAGGTGCTCGGGCTCGAACCCGACCAACTCGTCCACGTCGACGAGCCAGGTGCACCCGCCACACTCGAACAACTCACCGTTCTGCTCCCGGCGATGATCCCCGACCGCCTCGCCGAGCTCGTGGCCACCGGAGCAATTGAGTACTGCGGGCCCAACCGGTTCTGCATCCCCAGCCCCTCGCTGCTCCAACTCGCCATCGACTCCCAAGGCGCCGATCTCGACCCTGATGACGTGATCGCCCTGCTCAGTGCGATCCAACGTGCGGCCAATACCGTCGCCGACCAGGTCGTCCAGCAGATCACCCGATTGCCTGCTGACGCCGACGCCACTACCGCCTTCCTCCAACGAGGTCGTGGTCTTCTCGCCCATGGCGTGGGCCGGCTCACCCTCCACACGATCGGCCGACGGCTCGGGATCAGTGAAGAGGCGGACCTCGAATCCAGCATCCACCACATTGTCGAGAACCGAGGCGACCCGGCGTGATGATCAGCGCGAACCCATCTCAGTTCGAAGCCTGGAACGGTGACAACGGCCACCGCTGGGTCGCTAGCGCAGATCAGCGCGACCGGGTCCTCGCGCCGGTCGCCGAAGCGCTATTTGCCGTTACCGCTCCAACCCCGGGGATGTGTGTCCTCGATATCGGTTGTGGCTGTGGCGCCACCACCCTCATGGCGGCCCTTGAGGTCGGCAAGGCGGGCTCAGTTTTCGGCATCGATCTCTCACAACCCATGCTCGACCTCGCGAGACAGCGCGCCACTACCGTCGGTGCCAGCAACTCCACCTTCGTGAGCGGCGATGCGCAGACCCACGGCTTCAAGGCGGGCTCGGTCGACCTCGTCATCAGCCGCTTCGGCACAATGTTCTTCTCGGATCCCGACGCGGCATTGATCAACATTGGCAAGGCCATTCGACCCGGCGGGAGGCTCTGCCTCGCTACGTGGCAACCTCTCACGGCCAACGAATGGCTTACCGTTCCCGGAGCAGCCCTCCTACGGCACACAGACGTGCCCGCCGGTATCTCCAACGAGCCGGGGATGTTTGCCCAGTCCGACCCGGACGTCATCACCGCCACCTTTAGTGCGGCCGGGCTCGTCAACATCACCATCGAAGCCAACAAGGTCACCCTCACCCTCGGTCAGACCGTAGACGAGGCCGTCGAGTATCTGGCCGACAGCGGACCAGGGCGAATCCTGCTCGAGACCATTCCCGAAGGTCCCGCTCGCGACGCTGCCCTCGCCGACGTTCGCGACGCCCTCGAAGACCACCAATACCCCTCAGGCGTCCGGCTCGATGCCGGTATCTGGCTCATCACCGCCACCCGAAACGACTGAGCTCTCAACTATCGAAGCTTGATGGCGCACGCCGTACTGCGTCAGCGTCCAGGACCGGGCCGGCGTCGTCGATCAGAAGGTCGGTCATTCTTTCCAGGTCGACATGGTCGGGCACGGCGCTACGGCATACGGGGGTGGGTCTCGTACATACGAATGGCGACGACTCCGCCGGAGGCGGCCGTAATGGCGGCTACCGCATAGATCGCAGCGGTCAGGCCGAAGGCATCGGCAATGATCCCAGCGAAGAGCGCCCCTACGGCGAACCCGCCGTCCCGCCAGAGCCGGTAGACCCCAACGGATCGGGCCCTCCAGGCCGGATGAGCGACATCGCCGATTGCCGCCAGAAGTGTCGGGTAGACCATTGCCGTGCCGGCGCCAAGCACCATCGCGCTAACCGCCCAGATCCAGAAACCGCTGGTCGCACCGATGAGGGCGATGGCGAACGCCTGGGTAAACATGCCGCCAGCGATCAACCACTTGCGGCCGATCCGATCTGACAGTCCACCGGTGAGGAGCTGGCCAAGGCCCCACACGGCCGGGTACAGCGCGGCGAGGATTCCGATGCGGGCGATGGACAGGCCGGCGGCAGCGAAGTACAGCGGGAACAGGCCCCAGGCGAGGCCGTCATTGAGATTGTTCACCATGCCCGCTTGCGAACACGAGGACAATGCCTTCTCCTTGAATGAGGTCAGCAGGAAGACGTCCTTGGTCGACAGGTTCCCGGCAAGGCCATCCGAGGTGGTGATGTGCTTGGCCGCCTCGTACTTGGCGTAGCCATGGGTCTCACGGACGAAGATCGTCGACACTCCGAGACCGAGACCGGCGTAGGCGATGCCCAAATAGAAAGGAGCGGGGCGAAGCCCGTACTTGGCGGCGATGAATCCGGTTGCCAGCGCGGTAAGCGCGACGGCGCCGTACCCGGCGGCCTCGTTGAACCCCATGGCCAGACCGCGCTTGGCTGGGCCGACCAGGTCGATCTTCATGATGACCGTCGTCGACCAGGTCAGACCTTGGTTCACGCCCAACAGCACGTTGGCGAAGATGACCCAGCCCCACGAGGGCGCCCACATCAACAACAGCGGCACGGGGAGACCAACCATCCACCCCCCCACCAGGACGGGCTTGCGACCGTAGCGATCCGACAAGGTGCCCGCGAAGAAGTTGGTGACGGCCTTTACCGCACCGAACGCCACGATGAAGGTGAGGGCGCTCGAGAACGCGGCGAGCCCGAACACCTGCTTGGCCAGCAGCGGAAGCACCGTACGTTCTTGGCCGATCATCCCGCCGACGAGCGCGTTCACACTGACTAGCAGCGCGAACTGGCCGAGGTTCTCTCGCAACCCCAAACGAATGGGCTGCGCGGTGTCGTGCGCGCTCACGCTCACACGAGAGGAAGGCCCGTGGCAGTGGCCCACTCTGCGGGGCCACCCGCCAGGACAGAGATGTCATCTCGTTCGTGTTCGGTGAGTATTGATGCTGCGCTCATGGCCCGTTCGCCGTGACCACACATCACGGTTGCGGGGCCCGGCGGAACCCTGTCGACTGCGTCGAGTACGGCGCCGAGCTCGATATTCACCGCACCTGGGACATGGCCCGAGACGTACTCGTTGCGTTGGCGGACGTCGACAACATTGGGTCCGATGGCGTCGGGGCCGACGATCTCGATCGTTGCCTCGGGTTGGGTGGCCGCTCGCCAAGCAGACATGCCGCCGGCGAGCTCTCCGACGAGATGCTCATAACCGATACTCAAGCATTGGCGCACCAGCTCGGGGCGATCCTGGTCATCGCCGAGCACGAACGCGAGCGGTCGGTCTGGCTCGACAAGCCATCCCAGCCAGCTCGCGAACACCGGCCGGAGCTCGATCGATAGCGCACCTGGGACGTGACCGGCTGCGAAATCTTCGATGTTCCGAACGTCGACGAGCAGGGCGCCGTCGGCGAGCGCTTGACGGAACTCTGCGCTGCCCAGTCGGTCGAGAGGAGGAAGACTCGGGTAGAGGCGCGGTCCGCGCCGATTCACTTCTGGGAGGCGAGAGAAGTACGTGGGGAACGACCCGAAGCCCGCCAGGAGCACCTCGACGAACCGGTCCTTATCGTGTATTGCGAGCATCGGGTTGGTCTCGCGTTCCCGACCGATCGTCGTGGTGCGCTCGATGGCGCCGGGTGCGGAACAGAACGATCCGGCACCATGGGTCGGGTACACAGCCAGGTCGTCGGGCAGCGTAAGGATCTCGTCGCACAACGCGCGAAACAGCTGGCGGGCGAGGTCCTCTCGCAGCTCGGGGCCGAGCAGGTCGGTCCGCCCGACCGTGCCGACCATGAGCGATCCGCCGCTGAACAGCGCCGTCGGGTGTCCGTCTTCGGAAATGAGGTACGCGAGATGGTCGGGGGTATGACCCGGTGTAGCGATGGCGCGCAGGACGAGGCCGGCACGCAGCTCGACCTCATCGCCAGCGGCGAGGCCCCGATGCACGACCTCCAGGTGCGCACCCTTCGACGCCAGGAACACCGCCCCCAGCGCCGCCAGCTCCGGACCGCCGGACACGTAGTCAGCATGCGAGTGGGTATCGGCTGTGAAGGCGATCTCGAGGGCGCTGGTGCGTGCCTCGGCGATCTGGCGTTCGGAAATCCTAGGCGGATCGACCACGAGCGCACGACCGTCGCCGAGGTCAACGAGGTAGGACGAGTGCCCGAGGCCCTCATTGACGAACGACACGATCTCTATCATGCGTCGTGCACCGTCGTCGCCAACGACGCAAGGGCATCTAGCGACGCTGGAACCTCCCGCCGCCGCAACTGCCGCGCCCGAACCCTCACCAGTAGCACGCGCCGCCAGAACGTTATGGGATGCAGCGCGAACGACACCACCACTTCACACCCACCAGGCGCATCAGCTACCTGCCATGACCAGTCGACATACGACGGGTTACCGTCATTGGTTTGTGACCGGTACGCAAAGTGTCTCGTCTCGGGGTCGAGCGCGGCGACCGTTGAGCGACTGGCCCACGATTGCCCTAGCGCCGACACCTGGACCACCCACTCTGCACCCGGTCGTAGCTGACTAGGCGCGTGAACGACACAAATGATCGCGTCGTTCCATTCGGGTAGGTGCTCAGGAGCAGTAAGCAGACCGAAGACATCGTCAGGAGAAGCCGCAATAACCCGCGTCACAGAGTGCTCGCCCATTCAGGTCTCCCGGTCCTCTCGAAACGTGGGCGTCGGGTGCATCGCCCCGAACCGCCCTGGAATGAACCCGTCAGGGACGTTCTGATCGGCGCCGATCTTCGCCGTCAGGGTCAATCCACACGAACAATCGAGCCTTCTCATGGTCGCCTCCCTCTTCTGATGTGGCCTCCGCGGGTTCTATCCTGGTCGCCTCTTCGATCATTGTCAAGTATTCATTTGATTACTTGACTTAAGAGGTCCTCGGCAGCAGAATGAGTTCCAATGAGCGACCGTCAAGCTAAGAATGCTCTCTTCGATGCGTTCGCCGAGATCGCCAAGGCACTCGGGAGCGGGCGGCGTGCGGAGATCGCCGACGTACTCGCCCAGGGTGAACGGTCGGTTGACGGGATAGCCGCCGAGATCGACCAGAGCGTCGCCAATACCTCGCATCATCTGCAGGCGCTGACACGCGCCGGCCTGCTATCGAGCCGCCGTGAGGGGACGCGAGTGTTCTACACACTGGCCAGCGACCGGGTCGGCGAACTCTGGGCCGCGTTGCGTGACGTCGCCGCCGAACACGTCGCAGGCATCGAGAAGCTTGCCACCGCATACGTCGGGGACCGGCATGACGTGGAGGCGATCACTCGAAAGGAACTCGCATCCCGGCTGCGCCGACGTGATGTGGTCGTCATCGATGTGCGACCGAGGGCGGAGTACACCGCCGGACATATTCCCGGCGCCCGATCGGTACCGCCGGACGAAGTGCGGCGACGTCTCCGTACGATCCCAAAAGACGGCGAGATCGTCGCGTACTGCCGGGGACCCTTCTGCGTCTACGCAGACGACGTTGTTAGAGACCTCCAGCGTCGCGGCGTCCGAGCTCGCCGGCTGGAGGATGGATTCCCAGAGTGGAAGCGCGCCGGCCACGAAATAGCAGTCGGCGAAGGTGGAGGGACGTCATGACACAGGTGGACATCGACGAGCTCAGGGACAAGGTCAAGGTCATGTACCGGGCAGTCGCAGAGGCGCCGCACGGCGCGTTCCACTTCGAGATGGGACGGGTCTTGGCGCAGCGCCTCGGCTACCCTGCCGGCGAACTGGACGCTTTACCTCTAGAAGCAATCGAGTCGTTCGTCGGGCGTGGGCTACCACCTCAGGATGGCGGCAATCGAGGCGGGCGAGCTGGTAGTTGACCTCGGTAGCGGTTCGGGAATGGATGCTTTCCTCGCGGCGCAGCTTGCCGGGGCCGAGGGGGAGGTCATTGGCATCGATATGACCGACGAGCAACTCGCCAAAGCGCGTCGCCTCGCCGAGCGGGACGGTTACGCCAGCGTTCGTTTCGAGAAGGGTTACATCGAGGAGGCGCCGGTCGTTGACGAGTCGGTCGATGTCGTGATCAGCAACGGGGTCATCAACCTGTGTGACGACAAAACAGCGATCTTCCGCAAGATCGCCCGGATGCTGAAGCCGGGCGGCAGGATGGCGATCTCCGACATCGTGACCGAGCGCCAGCTTGCCGAGGCGAGCGTCTGCGACGTCAACCTGTGGGCGTCCTGCATCGGTGGAGCGATGCAGGAAGACGACTACCGGCGGGCTATCGAGGAGGCCGGGCTCGAGCTACGCCACCTTCAGGACAACCCGCAGTACCACTTCATCTCGGACTCGGCGCAAGGAGCGACCAAGACCTTCGGGGTGAAAAGCGCCTTTGTCCTGGCGACGAAGTCTTCCGGCAGTCGCATTGGTTGAAGAGTCAGTCGACGCAGCGGTGAGGAAGCACTGTGCAGACGTCCGGCAGCTGGAGCAACGTATCCACCGTGGGACGGTTTCGAACCCTTTGGCCCGAGAAGATCTCCCCCGCCGGGTACCGGATTCTGGGTCCTGCAGCCATAGAGCGAGCCGCTGACCTGTACCGAGAGGCCAGTCGCTCACCACTGTTGGCCGTCAGCTTCAAGTCGACCCGAGTACGGTTCGGTCCGCTTTACTCAGACCTGGGGGAAGATGCGAGACTGTCATGGACGGGAGAGATAACTCTGAACACGAAATGTGACGGCGATTTCAGTGTGTTTAGCACCTGGTTCTGAATGACGTCGGTGAGATTGTAGGAGCATTTGTGCGCTACCCGCGGGGAACCTGGGAGCAAAAGCCTCTCGCACAGCAGCAGAAGACGGAACTCCGCTCTCGACGGCATGGCAAGCGGCCCTGAGGGCCTCGGTTGGCGATTCCGGCCATGACCCGATCTGGTTCGCTGAATACCAGACGGCATCGAAGGAGGCCGGGTGCTCTTTGGCAAGAAATGCAAACTCTCTACGGTGCTCGTCCGAACCATGCGCCACGGGATCCGGCGCACGCTCTGGTGGTGGCCCGACATTTCGTCCACAACCCGGGCAGAAGATTGTTGCCGCCGCGATCGTTCGGGAACACCACTGACAGGTCCAATCGTCGGCCTGGGGTTTCCGCACAGGATCTACGCTGCCCTTGCGTGCGGCTCTCATGGCGGCCAGCCGGTTCTCCAGCGGGAGCAGGGAAATCGGGGAGCGGATCAAGGAGGAAAGCCTTTTCCGGCAGCTCCGGTCGCCGTCACTGCCACCCCGGGGTGTTCCGCATTGCAGGTGTTCTTTTGGCCTAACGCGGTCATGCTGATCTTGTAGTAGGTGGTGCCCACCACCTTGGTGAAGTTGCTCGGAGCGACGTAGGGATTGGCGGCGCTCCCCTCCGTTTTCGGATTGTCGACGATCACCCAGCAGTTCTTCGTTTTCGTGGCGAATGTGGCCAGCACCATGCTGCTTCCATCAGGTGGCGCGTAGATAGAGACTTGCGCCTGTTGCGTGGACACTCCTGCCGTGGTCACGGTTGAGCCCGCAACGAATGTCAGGCTGTGCTCTGCCGAACTGAGGGTTGCTGAGTTGACCGATGCGTACGACTGGCCTCCGCTGTCATAGGCAGCCCTGGCATTGAGGAGCGCCGTGTTCAGATTCGACTGGGCGACTCGATCATTTGCCGATTTCGTCACTCCAAGGAAGGTCGGGATGGCAATGGCCAGCAGAATGGCCAAGATCAAGAGGGAGACCATCACCTCGATGAGCGTGAAGCCGCTGTCGAAGATGTGTCGAGCGTGACGCGACTCGATTAGGAGGTTGACCGTGTTCGGGGAGAGGTCGGGCACCACTGCCTTCGGGGATGCGAGCACAGATGACTACTTCCTCTTATGGCGTTCCGTGTCCTACTCACAAGACTCAGGGTCACGGACCGTCGAAATGAGGCTCTCCTGACTGATCCGTGGGTCAATTCTGCGCTTCCACCTGCAGGGTGA
>JADMIJ010000235.1 GCA_015478655.1 Acidimicrobiales bacterium
CCGGAATGACGGCATCAGGCCACCGATGAATGGCGGCGTGAAGAGGACGGGTTAGTGGGCCCCGATGGCGTTTCCGGTCACATCGACGGCGTACCACCGCCCACCGGCGTTGGTCAGTGCCTGACCGGTGGCCTGGCCCGGGGACCGGTCGAAAGGCCACAGGTACAGCGGCCACCCGTTGTAGGTGATCTGCGTGGTTCCGTCGGTACGGGGCGCGGTGCCGAGCAGGCGGCCTTCGATGCCCGGCCCGGCGATCGGGGCCGCGGCCCCCGGAGGCAAGGTGAGTGGTGGCCACTGCACGGCGCAGATGTCGTAGCAACGGGAGGGGGAGCCACGGACGTCGGTCGTGAACAGATAGAGCGTTCGACCCTGCCCATCGACCAGCAGGGGCCCCAGTCCACCGATCGTCCGCACCTTGACCTCGTTGACGGGCCCGTGTTCGAGGGGGGCCGGCGGTGCGAACGGGGACGACACCGCGGTTCCCGAGGGCGAACAGCCGGTGACCATCAACACCGCCGCCACCGATGCCACGACCGGAGTGCATCGAAGAACCGCTTTTCGAGGACGCAGCGCTGATGCGCACGGTGTCACGACCCAGTGCCCGCCTTCCTGATCTCCTCGACGGGGAGCGAAGGGTAGGGGCCGCTGCCCGGGCGCCAGCCGGCGGCGATCTTCTGGTCGGCAACCCCTCCCTCGGCCCACACGTGGCACGAGTCCCGGGCCCACGGGCTGGCCCCTGCCGAGAGCAGGTCAGTCGACAGGCCCAGGCTGACTGCCTGCGCCCGCCTCGAGGTCACGGCCTGGACCACCACCGGTCCGATCGACCGGGCGAGCTGTTCGAGATGGGTGCACCCCCTGGGTCCCCCGAACCGGGTTTGCACGGCGCGGGTGTAGCCGCGGGCCACACTCAACCCGGCCAGGTCCTTGAAGGCCTGCACGATCCCCGGACACTCGGCGTGGGGGAAGGTGTGCATGTTCGCCGAGGCCTCGGTGATGGTCATGTCACTGATCCGCACGGTCACCCGGAGTTCCATATCGTGCACACTGGCGATGGAGTGCCCGCCTTTGGCCCACGGGCGGGAGTCGCGCAGCCTCCCGATCACCAGCAGCGACTCGCCGGCGTCGAAGGCCTCGTACTCGATGGAACGCCGGTGAAGGGGTACGGGTTCGCCGACCGGCACCGGTTGGCTGGTCATGTCGGGGCCGGGAGGTCGACGATGTCAAAGGACCACAGCTCGCTGTGGGTCCCCACCGGAGGCGGAGGACCTGTGGCGCCAGCGTCACCCTCCTCTGAATTGGCGCGGTCGCGACCGGTCTCGCCGCGGTGGCCGTGGGCGAACGCCGGAGAAGCGACCCAGGCCTCGAAGGATGGCTCGTCACGCCAGCGCGTCACGACCAGCCAGACGTCGCGGTGGTCGGTTGGCTGCAACAGCTCGAACCCCTCGAAGCCGTCGGCATCGTCCACGGCCCCGGTCCGCTTGGCGAATCGACGGGCCAGTTCGTCCCCCGAGCCCTCGCGTACGGTGATGGCATTGATCTTGACCACGGTCATGGTCCGATCATTGCCGTATGCGCCCCCAGGACCAAATCTGGGCGCTGGCGGGCAGGCCGGGGTCGGGCGTACTTGGATAGCGGGGCGTGAGGGGTCGTTCAAGGGTGTATGAGCCGTGACG
>JADMIJ010000236.1 GCA_015478655.1 Acidimicrobiales bacterium
GGGACGATGTCATCCGGGACCCCCGAAAATGCCTACGAACTCAGTAATGCCGGACTGGTCGCACGGGATGAGGGTTGAGGGCTGTTCAACCAGGGCTGGCGGAAGGTCTCGCCCATGGACGAGCCGGACACGACAAAAGACCACCCAGCCAGAGGCCGAGGCGGATGTCGATGCTTGCGGTCGGGTTAGGGCTTACAAGGCGAGGGGCCTAGGCCCGGGGCGAGCCCCTACGTCTAGCGCCCCGGGCCTGGCGTCCCTGGTGATACCCGCCATGAAGGTCATTCACACAGCACCCCACTACCTTGAAGTCACTATCCCCTGGAGGCGCCGGATCCGGACCACGAAGGCGCATCGTGCTCAACGGATCCGGCACCTGTCCGCTGTCCTTCCCAATGGCCGCCCTTCGCAACCATCCCTCGGTCCCCTCCCCTTGGAGGGATCTGGAATCCGGTGATCGTAAGCAGTATTTCCGAATCACGCAATGTTTCGGGAGTCAGGTGCGGGGAAAAGTCTCTCCACAGCGGCTGCACCCGCAGTCGAAGCGAAAGGGGAGGAAACCCATGGCAGGTGGACTGGTAGCGAGCATCATCGCCTTTGCAGTAGGGGCAGTGCTCGACTTCGCTGTCACTGTGGGACCCGATCAGCACGGATTCAACATTCACACGGTCGGCGTCATCTTGATGATCGTTGGCGTGGTTGGAGCTGTTCTGTCGCTGCTGGCGCTATTCGTAGGCAGTGGCCCCCGTCGGCATCGAACGACTGTGAATGACGGTCGGGGCAATGTCGTCCGGCGGGATGATACGTACATCTGAGCGTTCGGTGACGGGCAGGCAACAGGGCCGGGGCCCACAAGGCTCCGGCCGTGTTGCACTCTTGTAGCGACGAGCTTCACAGAGGAGGTGGAATGCCGGATTTTCCCGGATGTCCATTTTGCGGCGCTACCAGCATGAAGGTCGTGCTGGCTGCCGACCGTTTCCTGACAGACCTCTACAGCTTCCGGTGCACCACATGCGACAACCGCTGGTGTACTCCTAGAGTCCAAATAGCCTCTCATCACGGCGACAATTGATGTCTACGGCAACGGTGGCGACCGAAAGGTCTCTGGCACCATCGACGAGAGGACATGGCTGGGTTCAGGTGGTGGGTCGCATCGGGATCGGCTCCCGGGGCGCCATCTACGTGATCCTGGCGTACCTGGCCTTCGACATCGCCCGGCACGGGAATGCCCCGGCTCAGGCCACCAGTACGGGTGCCCTGGAAGAGGTCGGTCACCGTGATGGCGGGTCGGTACTTCTAGCTCTCCTGGCTGCCGGTCTCGGTTGCTACGCCATTTGGCGACTTGTCAATGCCGTGGTGAGCCGAGAGGGCGCCTTGAAGCGTGCCGGCTCTGTCGCCATCGCCGTCATCTACTTCGGACTTCTCGCCCGAGCAATCGAGCTGGCAGCAGGCCACTCGACGAGTGGTGGCGCATCAGCCAATCCCGAGCCGTTGGTGGTGAAGGTGCTGGGATGGCCGGCGGGCACTGAGATCGTTGGCGTTGGAGGGGCGGCACTAGTCATCGCCGGGGTGGGATTGGGGGTGTGGGGCATCCTGCATCGCTACTCGAAGAACCTGGCCCTAGGTGGCTGGTGTCTTTCTCGGGTCTCGATTCGCGTTCTCCGAGGCGAC
>JADMIJ010000099.1 GCA_015478655.1 Acidimicrobiales bacterium
GGTGGTCCCATGCTGCTGGCAACGGGGTGGTCCCATAAGACTGGCAAGCGACACAAGCTCGTCGAACCCGAAGCTGAAGGGGTGCGGGGTCCCGGCGGGGCTCCGTACGATTACCTCAACGGCGTGCTCGTGGTGGTGCATCTCTGACTGGGTCACGTTCGACACGTGGCCCTCCTTCCTGGGGCCGCGGCTAGACGGAAAACGGTCCCATAGAGATGTGACGCAGCTGGGGCCTGACCGAACTAGAACTTCTCACAGGGCCGATCAGCGACTTCGAACTCGTGATCACCCTCGTAGCGGGTAGCCCGGGGCCCCCACGAACCAAAGCCACCCAGAGCGCCAACTGTCAGCTCGGGCAAACGAAGGAATTTGGAACGCCTGGCGGTGTTGATCGCTAGGAAACCAGCGGTTGAGCATCACACGCAGAAAGTGAGGGTCCACCGCCTCGCTGCCAAAAAAATTAGAAAAATGTGGTGCAAATGTGGTGCAGGGCACTCTGTTGCACCCATCGGAGGGCCCAAAATGGTCCCTGCGAAGCGCCCTGACCTGGAAACTCTCTGGAGCGGACGACGGGATTCGAACCCGCGACCCTCACCTTGGCAAGGTGATGCTCTACCAACTGAGCCACGTCCGCGTAGGGCACACACCCTAGCAGTTGACGGCCGCGCTCCTCTGGCGATGGCCGGCCCATGCAGGCCGTCCTGCCACCATTCATGCATCATCCCGGGCGCATGCGGCAGCTGTCACGCCGGGAGTTCTGCGTGCCACCACGGTACCGGCCGGTCCCGGCGGTCCGCCTCTCGGACCAGCTCCTCGAGCGAGTCCTCCATGCCCCGGGCGATGGTGTCGATGTCCGGCGCCAGGTCCCAACAGGCCTGGACTCCCACGTACATGGTGTCCAGATAGGAGAACACGGTGACGTTGACCCCGACACCCTCGACGATCGGGCCCAACGGATACATGGCCACCATCCGAGCGCCGGCAAGGTACAGCGGGAAGTCCGGTCCCGGGACGTTGGACACGATCAGGTTGAACACCGGTGTCACATGATCGAACAACCGTAGGTTGGTCACCAGGCGGGACAGCCGGGTCGCCAGCGCCGGGAAGAGGACCTGGGCCCATCCGGCGAACACGTCCGACCCGATCGACCGGCTCTGCTCCTTGGCCGACCGCATCCCGTCGCCAATGTGCCGCAGTCGCGTTGCGGCATCCTCCACCCCGCTGGCCAACGAGACGAGGATGGCCGACACCCGATTGCCCAGCGCATCCCGTTCCGAAGGGGCGCGTACGGATACCGGCACCATGGCGACCAGCGAACTGTCGAGCTCCTCTCCCCGTTCGGCGAAGAACGTGCGCATGGCACCCGAGGTCGCGGCGAGGACGACGTCATTGGCCGTGCCCCCGAGCACCTCTCGGATCCGCCGCACGTCGCTCAGCGGGAGCCGGGCCAGGGCCACCCGGCGATGAGGTGAGATGGCCCGATTGATCGACGTGCGCGGCGCCTCGAACGGCGAAGGCGGCAAACCGCCCTGGACATCACGGTTTCGGCCGTTCAGGCTCCGCGCCGTCTGCAGCGTCCGGGACACCGTCTTGATGAGCGCGTCGGCGTGGCCGGGAAGCGAACCCACGACCTCGCGCCACTGGTCGAGGTTCCCCGGTAGCGGTTCGGGCTCCCACGACCGTTGACCCGGCTCCGAACCCTCGGTCGGGGCGGTATCGGACCGGCCCTCCGGGCCACCCGGCCGGTTCGGGGTGCGGCCCGAGGCCGAGGTGCGCCGGGCGAACAGGCGGTGGGGGGCCGGTTCGGGCGAGAGGTCGAAGAACGCCGCCATCACCTCGGCACCAGACACGCCGTCGATGATCGAGTGGTGCACCTTGGGGATCAGCGCCAGGTGACCGTGCTCGAGTCCCTCGACGACGTGGAACTCCCACAAGGGACGGCGCCGATCCAGCGGTCGGGAAGCCACGTCGGCGGCCAGTGCCGCCAACTCCTCGAGCCCTCCCGGATCGGGGAGGCTGACCCGTCGCACGTGGTAGTCGATGTCGAAGTCCGGGTCGTCGACCATCGACGGGTGCTGCAGGCCAAAGGGAACCTCGACCATCCGCTTCCGGAACGGCGGGACCCGATCGACCCGGTCGGCCACCATGTCCCGAACTCGCCAGAAGTCGACCCCTCCGTCGACTCCGGCGGGATCGAAGATCAACGCCCCGAGGATCTGCAGATGGGTGGTGGGTGACTCAAGGGACAGAAAGGCACCGTCCAACCCCTCCAAGCGCTCCACTTCCCGCTACCGGCCCGTCGACCCGAAGCCGCCGAGGCCCCGCTCGCTCCGGGACAGCTCATCGACTTCGATGAACTCCGCCGTTTCGACCCGTTGGATCACCAGTTGGGCGATCCGGTCGCCCCGGTGGATCTCGTATGTGGCCTCGGGATCGGTGTTGACCAGCAGGACCGCCAGTTCGTCGCGATACCCCGAATCGATGAGCCCAGGGGTGTTCAGGCAGGTCACGCCGTGGCGCAAGGCGAGACCACTCCTCGGCTGGACGAAGCCGGCGAAGCCCTCCGGGATGGCCAGCGCGATGCCGGTCGGGATCATGGCCCTCCCGCCTCTGGGCCCCAGCGTGGCATCGATCCGGGCTACCAGATCGGCGCCCGCATCGCCCAGTCGGGCGTACCCGGGGAGGGGAAGACCGGGGTCGAGCCGGAGGACGGGCACCACTGGCGCCGCGGACCGGTCCGGAGCGCGACCCAACTGCTCGTCCACCACCGCGTCGGCGCCACTACGTGATCCGGGGGCCACCGGACTCCTCCACTTCTCCCCGCTGTGACGCTATCGTCCCGCAAAGGGCCTCGTTGACACTCTGTCCCAGGCCCGGGGCCGCGGCATTGATCGCTAGGGGCGCACCCGGTGGATCGAGCACCAGGGCGACCCCTCATCTTGGACGAGGCGCCTCGACCCGCTAGCGTCATCGCGTGCTGGTGTGGATGGACCTCGAAATGACCGGGCTCGACATCGCGCGCCATGTCATCGTCGAAATGGCCACCCTGATCACGGACGACGACCTGACCATCGTGGCCGAGGGCCCCGATCTGGTCATCTCGGCCACACCCGACCAGCTGGCGGCCATGGACGAATTCGTGAAGGCCATGCACACCAAAAGTGGCCTCCTGGCCGATATCGAAGCCTCGACCATCTCCCTCGACCAGGCCGCTGCGGCCACCATGGAGTTCATCCGCTCCCATGTCCCCAAGCCCCGTACCGTGCCGCTGGCGGGCAATTCCATCGGTACCGACCGCCGGTTCCTGGCGGCCCAGGTCCCCGAGATCGAGGAGTACCTCCACTACCGGTCCGTCGATGTCTCGACCGTCAAGGAGCTCACGAGGCGCTGGTACCCCAAGGCCATGGACGGCGCCCCGACCAAGGCCGGCGGCCACCGGGCCATGGACGACATCCGCGAGAGCGTGGCCGAGTTGGCCTACTACCGTGCCACGGTGTTCCGGGAGCCCACCTGAGAGGAGCAGACATGGCCGATTCGGCCGAACAGCCTCAACCATCGGCCGAGGCCCCGATCCCCACGCTGGCCGAAGCGACGGCCACACTGACGGCACCGGGTCAGGGATTCGAGATGGAGGAGCTGACCATCAGGGGCATCCCCACCCGCACCTGGAAGCTCGCTCCCGCCACCCTCCGGTCCATCCTCGAGCTTTCGTCGATGCATGGCGACAACGACTTCCTCGTCTATGAGGACGAGAGGGTCAGCTTCGCCGAGCACTTCCGGATCGCCGCCGGCCTCGGTCACGCCCTCGTCGGGGAGTTCGGTATCAAGAAGGGTGACCGGGTGGCCATCGCCATGCGCAACCTGCCCGAGTGGGTGATGGCCTTTTGGGCCTCGATCGCCGTCGGGGCGGTCGTCGTTCCCCTCAACGCCTGGTGGACCGGAGCCGAGCTGGCCTACGGGTTGAGCGACTCGGGGAGCTCGGTGGTGTTCGTCGACGAGGAGCGCCAGGCCCGTATCCTGCCCCACCTGGCGGAGATGCCCGACCTGCGCTCCATGATCGTGTGCTGCGAGGAGCCCGACCCCGCCGGCGGCCGCCGGGCCGCCCAGGGATCCGAGGTGGCCAGGGTCGGAGCAGGTCCGTTGGCGGCCATCCCCTTCGCCCAGCTGACCGGCGACGCGCCCGAGGGGGTGACGCTGCCCGAGGTGTCCATCGAGCCCGACGACGACGCCACCATCTTCTACACCTCGGGGACCACGGGCCGGCCCAAGGGGGCGGTGGGGACGCACCGCAACAGCGTGTCTAACCTGATGAACCTCTTCTTCGTGTCCACCGTCGGCACCATGCGCCGCCGCAGCGCGGCCGGCGAGGCGGGCGGCACCCAAAACGCCAATCTCCTGTCGGTGCCCCTGTTCCACGCCACCGGGTGCCACGCGGTGCTGGTCACCAACACGGCGGCCGGGGGCAAGCTGGTGATGATGCACCACTTCGACCCCGACCGGGCGCTCGAGTTGATCGAACGGGAGCGCATCACCATCTTCGGGGGGGTCCCGGCCATGGTCATGCAGGTGATCGACTCACCGAACTTCGAGAAGCGCGACACCTCCTCGGTACGGTCGATCTCCTATGGCGGTGCCCCCTGTCCCCCCGATCTGGTCCGCCGCATCACGGAGCACTTTCCCGCCGGGGCCCCGGGCAACGGGTACGGGCTGACCGAGACCTCGGCCATGACCACCATGAATGCGGGAGACGACTACGTCCGCAAGCCCGACAGCGTGGGTCCCCCGGCACCCGTGTGCGACGTGGCGGTGGTCCCCGAGGACTACGAGGGAGTGGAGCCGCCGCCCGACCAGGCCTTGGACCCCGAACGGACCGGCGAGCTGTGGATCAAGGGGCCGAACGTGGTACGCGGCTACTGGAACCGGCCTGAGGAGACGGCGGCGTCATTCAGCCGCGGCTGGCTCCACACCGGGGATGTGGCCCGCATCGACGAGGAGGGCTTCGTCCATATCGTCGACCGGGCCAAGGACATGATCATCCGGGGTGGTGAGAACGTGTACTGCGTCGAGGTGGAGGCCGCCCTCTTCGAGCACCCGGCGGTGGCCGACTGCGCCGTCATCGGCGTCCCCCATCCCGTGCTCGGCGAGGAGGTCGGCGCCGTCATCGTGCTCCGGCCCGGAGCGGACGTGGGGGCCGACGAACTCTCCCGCTTCGTAGGCGAGCGGCTGGCTGCCTTCAATGTTCCCTCACGGTTCTGGTTCCGGGCCGAGCCGCTCCCCCGCAACCCTGCCGGCAAGGTCCTCAAGCGGGACCTGCGGACCGAGCTGCTGGGGAGCACACCGGTCATCTGATCCGGGGCACGGCCCGGGACGTCCCGACAACCGTCCGGCCTACCCGGAGGCAGCCAACCGGGTCCGGGTGGCCACCACATCGCGCTCCATCTGGGCGACCAGTGACGCCTTGTCGTCGAAGGTCAACTCGTCGCGGAGGCGGGCCACGAAGGACACCCGGGCCTCTTCGCCGTACAGCAGGTCGGTGAAGTCGAGGAGGTGGGCCTCCACCAGCAGCTCCCCGTCCTTCCCGTAGAACGTGGGGCGGCGGCCGACCGAGATGGCCGCCTTCCAGACCGATCCGTCGGGGCGCGCATACCGTCCGGCGTAGATCCCGGTGGCCGGAAGGCAGATTTCCGCCGGGACGTTGACATTGGCGGTCGGAAACCCGAGCTCGGCACCGCCGCGGTGATCCCCGTGGACCACGGGGCCCCTGACCTGGTGCGGTCGGCCGAGCAGGGCCGCCGCCTCCTCGACCCTGCCCTCCGCCACCAGGCTGCGCACCCGGGTGGACGAGATGGGCTCGCCGGAGGTGACCGAGGCGCCAACGTCGGCCTGCAGGGAGACACCGTCGACGGCAAATCCCGAGGTGGACCCCATGTCCCGCAGCAGGGCCACGTTCCCCTTGCGACCGTGGCCGAAATGGAAGTCCTCGCCCACCACGACCAGGCGCGCCCCCAATCCTTCGATCAGGATCGTCTCGACGAACTCCTCGGCCGTCTCATTGGCGCGTTCGGTGTCGAACGGGACCACCACCGTCCGGTCGACCCCCGCCGCATCGAGCAGCTCCAGCTTCTGGTCGAGGTCGCAGAGCAGACGGGGGGCAGACCCCGGACGGACCACCGTGGCCGGATGGCGGTCGAAGGTCACGACGACCGTGGTCAGGCCGTCGGCTCGAGCCCGCGATCGCAACTCGCCGAGCAACGCCCGATGACCGAGGTGGACGCCGTCGTAGGCCCCGATGGTCACCGCACTCCCGCCGGGCGGCGGGGCCAGGCTCGACAGGTCGGTCACGATGTCCATCAGTTGAAGATTACTGCCGACACCTGTGGGGGCCGGTGAGGGCCGACGGGCGGAAGGAGGATCCGCGGTCATCGGGCTACCTCGATGACCACGGCCGGGCGGATGCGGTCGGTCTCGGTGGCCTCATAGACGGCCAGCAGACGGTGCCCGGCATCGACCAGGCCCCAGGGGCCCTCCCCGGTCACCCCGAGCGGAACCCGGTCCAGCGCCAGGCCCCGTGCCACGTCTCGCTGCACATCGGTTCCCACCACCACCTGGTCGAGGTCCCGGAGGGCCTGGGCCGGCGTGAGCACCACCGCCGCGGTCAGCTCGTCGACCCGGCGGGCGTCCTCGACGGAGAACGACCCGATCCGCGTCCGCCTCAGGTTGCGAAGGTGGGCACCGCCTCCGAGGGCCTCGCCCAGGTCGGCCGCCAGCACCCTCACGTAGGTGCCCGACGAGCACTCCACCTCGATACGGAAGACGCCGGGAGTGAGCCCCGGGGACACGTCGAACCGGTACACGGTGACCGGTCGGGCCGATCGTTCGACCTCGATGCCCTCGCGGGCCAGTGCGTGCAGACGCCGGCCGCCCACCTTGACGGCGGACACCATGGGCGGTACCTGGGCGATTGCACCCGTCAGGGCGGCCGCGGCGGCGCGGACCTGGGCCAGGCTCACCTCGTCCATCTCCCAGGTCCCCGTCACCTCGCCCGAGGCGTCGAGCGTGGAGGTGGCCGAGCCGAGTACCACCTCGGCCTCGTAGGTCTTGGGCAGGGGGGTCAGGAACCGCATGAGCCGGGTGGCCCGGCCCAGCCCTACGAGAAGCACCCCGGTTGCATCGGGATCGAGCGTGCCGGCATGACCCACCCGGCGCTGACCGAAGATGCGGCGGCAGCGGGCCACGACGTCATGGGACGTCCAGCCGGCCTCTTTGTCCACCACCACCAGCCCCGTCACCTGGTCCGGGCCCACCGGGCTCATCGTTCGGGCGGTGCCGGGTCGTCGGTCCCACCAGACTCGATGTCCTGGCCGTGGATCCGGCGCAATGCCTCGTCGATCCGGCCCCCGGCCACCACGGCGGGGTCGACGAGGAACTCCAGCAGCGGGGTGCGCTTCATCCGCGTCTGGCGGCCCACGGCTCGCTGCAGCTGGGCCCGTCGCTCCGCCAACCCGTCAGCCGCCTCCTCCGAGAGGGAGCTCAGGTAGACGGTGGCGTGCCGGAGGTCCGGGGCGGTGTCCACGGCTGTCACCGTTACGAGCCGCAAGCGCTCATCGGCGTCGGCCAGGCGCTCCAGCTCCTCGGCCAACACCTGCCGGAGGACCTGATTGACTCGCAGTGACCGCTTGTAGGGGGCCACTCCTCGGTTGTCCTGCCGACGACCTGGCACAACTCCTCCGCTCCCACCACCTCCGGGTGCCGTCGTCCGAGTCGACGACGATCGCCACTAAATTTAGGTGCGCGGAATCTCCCGCTCGTCGAATGTCTCGATGATGTCGCCTTCCTTGAGGTCCTGGTAGTCGGAGAGGCCGATCCCGCACTCGAAGCCCGCCTGCACTTCGCGGGCATCCTCCTTGAAGCGACGAAGCGAGGTGATGGTGCCCTTCCAGATGATCGCCCCGTCACGGAGGAACCGGACCTTCGAGCCCCTGGTGATCACGCCCTCGCGCACGTAGCAGCCGGCGATGGCCCCGATGCGAGGAACGCGGAAGACCTGGCGGACCTCGGCCTCACCTGTGACCACTTCCTCGTAGACCGGCGACAGCAGGCCGAGCATGGCGGCCTCGAGGTCTTCGAGCAGCTTGTAGATGATCTCGTAGAGGCGGATCTCCACATTCGCCTTGGCCGCCATCTCCCGGGCCCGTCGGTCGGGACGGACGTTGAACCCGATGATGGCCGCCGCCGAGGCCTGGGCCAGCTGCACGTCGTACTCGGTGATCCCGCCCACCCCCCGGTGGACGAAGCTGAGTTTGACGTCGTCCCGCTCGAGCTTGCGGAGGCTGTCGGTCACCGCCTCCAGTGAGCCTCGGACGTCGGCCTTCAGGATGAGGTTGAGGGTGGCGGTCTCGCCCCGTTGGATCTGTTCGAACAGGTCCTCGAGCTTGGCCCCTCCCAGAGCGGAGGTGGCCGCCGGCACATGACCGGCCACCCGGTAGCGGTGGGCCCTGGCCTCTCCGATGGTGCGCGCCTGGGCCAGTTCGGGGGCCACCCGGAACTCGTCGCCGGCGTCGGGCGGCTCGGAGAACCCGAGCACCTGGACCGGTGTCGACGGCGGCGCCTCCTTGATCTGGTCACCGTGCTCGTCGACCAGGGCCTTGACCTTGCCCCACGCCGCTCCGGCCACGATCGGGTCGCCGACCCGGAGCGTGCCCCGCTCCACGATGACCGAGGCCACCGGGCCCCGGCCGATCTCGAGCTCCGCCTCGAGGACCACACCGCGGGCCCGTCCCTCGGGGGTGGCCACCAGCTCCTCGACCTCGGCGACCAGGACGATCTGCTCGAGCAGGTCTTCGATCCCGAGATTCTGCAGGGCCGAGACCTCGACGGTGATGGTGTCCCCGCCCCAGGACTCAGGGACCAGCCCGTGCTCCGAGAGCTGCTGGAGCACGCGGTTCGGATCGGCCTCCTCGCGATCGATCTTGTTGACCGCCACGACGATGGGAACGTCGGCGGCCTTGGCGTGGTCGATGGCCTCGATGGTCTGGGGCATGACCCCGTCGTCCGCGGCCACCACCAGCACCACGATGTCGGTGACCTCGGCCCCGCGAGCCCGCATGGCGGTGAACGCCTCGTGGCCCGGGGTGTCGATGAAGGTGATGGGGTGGCCGTTCCACTCGACCTGGTAGGCACCGATGTGCTGGGTGATCCCCCCCGCCTCACCCGACACCACGTTGGTGGACCGGATGCGATCGAGCAGCAGCGTCTTGCCGTGGTCGACGTGACCCATCACCGTGACGACCGGGGGCCGCGGCCGCAGATCCTCCTCGGCCTCCTCCTCGTCGTCGTCGTCGAAGAACTTGGCCAGCAACTCGGCCTCGCGTTCCTCACCGGGGTCGACGAGGCGAACGTCGGCTCCGAGCTCGGCCGCGAACAGATCGATCATGTCGTCGGTCAGGGACTGGGTGGCCGTGACCATCTCTCCCTGCAGCAGCAGGAAACGGATCACGTCGCCGGCCGACCGGTTGAGCTTGGGGCCCAGGTCGCGAGCCGTGGACCCGCGCTCGATGATCACCTCGGTGTCCGGCACCGGAGCGGTCGAGGGCGCGTAGGCGGTGAGTTGGGTCGGCTCGAGCTCCTCGAGGTTGCGGCGCCGACGACGCGGCCGGCGCTGATTGGGGCGCCCGCGACCAACTCCGGGCCCTCCCCGTCCACCAGGACCGCCGGGGCCGCCGCCAGGGCCGCCGCCGGGACCACCCCCGGGTCCCCCGCCCGGACGACCGCTGTATCCTCCTCCGCCGCCACCCGGGCGGGACCCGAAGCCTCCGGCCCCGCCTGGACTTCCCGTGCGGGTTCCCCCGCCCGGTCGGCCGGCGCCGGCACCGGGCCCGCCGGTTCGCCCGGTGAAACCGCTCGACCCGCCGGGACGCGCCGCTCCCGGAGGTGGGCGCCGACCCCCGGATCCGGGCGGCGGCGGGATGGGCTTGCCGGTCACCGACCGGGGCGGACCCCCTGGCGGAGGTGGAATGGGCCGGCCTGACGCACTGGTCGGCGCGTGCACGGGGGCCGATGGCGGCGTGCTCGGTGCGCCCGCGGCCGGGGCCGAGGGTGCGGCGGGACGTGGTGACCCCGAAGGGGCGGGAGCCCGGGGAGGTGCCGGGGCGGGCGCCGATGCTGCGACCGGAGGTGCCGTCGGGGCGATCGGCGGGGCCGGGGCAGGAG
>JADMIJ010000100.1 GCA_015478655.1 Acidimicrobiales bacterium
GATCTGGCCGCAAATCGCGAGCACCAACGGGAGAATTGTTCAACAGTCTCCTAGGGCACGGCCAAGTCCAGGGGTGTGGTCGGCGATTGAGTATGCGGCGCACAGCCGGGACATCACAGCACTACATGCCTTTGGAGTGCAGCAGGCTTTGACGCAAGATGAACCTACCTATCCGCCAATCGAGAGTGACGAGCTGATCGAAGCGGCTGCTGCCACTTACGAAGATGCCGACCCCGATCAGGTGGGAACCGATCTGGAGAACCATGCATCCGAGCTAGCTGGTTTGGCGGCTGACGCCGGGTCCGATGCTTGGAGCCGAGGCCTCACAATTGGTGATGAGCGGACCGACGTCCGGCGCCTCCTTGAACATGCATTGCACGACTCACTACATCATGTGGATGACGTTGAGCGTGGTCTTCTGGTCATTCGGGAGGGCTACATGTAAGCGAGATGTCTCTGATCTGTGTTTGCCAGCATGTCCCACAGACCCGGTGTGGTGGGACACCGCCCTTCAAGCAGTGCAAGAAATGGAGACGGGTCACAATCGGATTTCCAGTGCGTCAGAAGGCGTAGCGCGGATTCGATATGTCTCGCTTCTACGAGTCCGGCGCATGCCAATCAGGCTGCTCACGTTGGGGATCAGCCCCGGACGTGGATCTGTTGCCGGTCTTCTGGGTGTTCGTGAGCATAGAAATTGAATGGGGGTTCGTCGCCAGCCTCCAATATCTCCAAGATGTGACGCAGACGGTCGAGGTGGGCCATCTCGTTCATCTCTTCCTGGGTGCGGTGATCGGTGTGCGTTCGCATCGTGGTTCCTTCCCCGTTCATTCATCTGCCTCCTTTGATGCTCCGCCCTTGGCCTTGTAGTTCACAGAGCCGAAGGACCCTTATTCGTCTCTTTCCTGATCCTTGGGCATCGGTCCCAATCTCGAATATCGGATCTGGACGAGGCAACTCCTTGAAGTCTTTTGGCCCTGACCATCGATCAGAGCGGCCCGTAGCCTCAGAAGCAGAGACGTTGATCGGTTCACGGAAGCCCATCGATCATCGGCACGACCTCATCGGGGCGGGAATCCTGGGGACGGCAGCACTCGGCGAGTTCTCGCACTCCTCTACGCCGCCGTTCAGGGCGTTGGCAGCGGCTGATTCTTAGGGTTTTCTTCAGCGATCTTTGGGCCGGTGCCCCGATAGATCTGGTTTCATTGAACCGTCGCCTATTTTGGCAAGGACTGCTCATGTACGGCTATGGACACCACGCCCACCACCCAGTCTTCGGAATCATCCTCCTGGTCCTTTTCCTCGCATTATTGGTGCTCGCCATCTTTGCCTTGGTGCGGTTCTGGAGAACTCGCACTGGCCTCACGAGTCCGACCCAAGCGGGAACGCAGCAGGGCCAGGCTGTCGACCCCGCTCTGACCGAACTACGAATCCGCTATGCACGAGGTGAAATCACCTCGGATGAATACCTGCAGCGAGCGAGCTATCTCGGCTATCAGGGTCCGCCAGGGACCAGTCCAGGCGGTCAACCTCCTGAGGCGCCACCCCCGCTAGCTGAGACATAGCCATCGCCGCTCGATGACATCCGCAGGGTGCTACGAGACGGGGCCCGGCTCTGGGGTGACGACGGTCGATACCGTCCGCAGTCATAGCTTTTTGAATCCCGGTACGTTCAGTCAGGAGATGGTGATCGACAACTGAGCGGTCGCCCCTCCACCCCAGCTGGCAGTGGCACGCAGTCAGCGATCCCCTTTTCGCCTTCTCGCCACAATCACGCCGCTGGCGAATGGCAACTCAGCGCAGATGAGGTCGGGGTGTTGAAGGAGTCGGTCCTTGACCGTGGCCAGTCCGTTCCGAAGTTCGGGGTCCGAGTGCCGAGACAAGTCCATGTCATCGACCAGAATCACTCCACCAGCTCGCAAATCGGCGATGGTCTTGCGAAGCTTGAAGATCTTTCCCCCAGGGGCGTCCGGAAAGATGAGGTCGAACGACCCCAGTGTTCCGACCACGTCGGCCCCATCGCCCTCGATTATCGACACCCATTCTGGCCAACCCATCGCTTGGGCTTGGACTGCTCGCTCTCCATCGAGTTCCACACTGACCACTTCTACGTCTGTTCGCTCGCCGATTCCATGGACGATCCAGGCCAGTCCAACCCCGGATCCCGTGCCAAGCTCCAGCACCCGTCCGCCCGACGGTACCCCGTTGGAGAAGAAGGCAATGAGCCGACCGACTTCAGGCTCAGAGGACAAGTCGAAACCAAGACGATCCGCCTGGGCCTGCGCTGTCAAGACCATTGGAGGTAGCTCCATGATCGGCACCGTACATGGTTTGGTTCCACCAGCCAGGAGAGATCGTTGGGGACCTGGCGCATTGCTGACGCCCTGGGCGGTGACGAGTCCCGAAACGGCGTCTGAATCTGGGGCGACGAGCATGGCCGGGACCTTTGCCTCTAGTGGGTAGAGGCACCCTGGAGGAGGCTGTAAACGAGGTTGTGGGCTTGAAATGGGGCAGGAGAAGCAAGATGCGGACGTGTCTGAGGTTTATGCGAGTTCAGGACTGATCCGGCGTGTCCATGGACGCCGAATTCCTCGATGTCGCTCTCAACCAAGGTGTCGCAGGGGCGCTGGCATGACAATCGAGCAGGCAACCGTAACGAGACGAGTTCATGCCTTCAGGTTGGCCGACGCAAGCGTCGCCAGAATCAGGTGGGCCAAAGCGCTGAGTCTGGGCGGAGCGGTGGCCTACAACTGGTGGGTAGTGGTCCCTTTCGTCCCCGGCATGATGCCATCGGTCAATGGCTTCTTTTCCGACCTCGAAGCCAACGGCCAGCCACACGCCGGACTCTTGTCCGATGCCGACATGCTGGCCGGTGTACTCATGGTTGCGGCCCTCTTCCTCCGAGGCTCTTATGTCCGTGACGGAGTGCGCAGAGAGTGGAAGTGGATGATGGCCTTCGCCCTCTGCGGAGTCATCGGCGGCCGATATCCCTATGCGTGCGCCGAGGGGTTGAATGCGAGCTGCCGTCATCTGGAGTGGCATCGGCAACTTCCAATCCATCATTACGTCCACGTGGCTTCTGGCATCGCCGAGTTCGCCCTATTGACCGGTGCTGCAATCATCGCCATGAAGCGGACCGAGCATAAGGGATCAGTGGAGGCTCGGATCTACCGAGGCCTGGTGGGATTGTTCGTCCTGGCGTATCCACTGCTCGGACTGGTCTACCTGACGGATCGGCTCGGCACCCTTGTGGAGCCGATCTTCTTAGTGGCTTTTTCGTTCATGTTTTTGACGGAGGTGTTCGAACCTATCCATCGAAGTCGGCCGTCCTGCGCGTCGTCCGGGTCAGCCCTTCGATTTACGCCCCCTGTTTCGGCTCCGGCTGGATAGCTGTGAGATCGACCATTCCGGCACACCGCCGACGAGGACGAAGAGCAACAAGTCCACGGTCGGCAGGACGATCCAGAGTGTCCTGTTCTGGGCGGCGACCTGGGCTTAGAGCTGGGCTGAGGTCACTCTCGTGGGCACGTGGCAACACCGATGGGGGCCCTTTAGTGGAGGAAGTCCAAGTTGGCTGCCGCAGCGGTATGTCGATCTCCCACTTGACCAGGTAAGAGCCGGTTGGTCCACGTTGAACCTTGCAGCTCACACTGGGCTGGCAGTCAAGAGGTTCGAGGGTTCGAGTCCCTTCGCCCCCACGCCGTTGTCAGACTTGCATCGCTGTCCCGGGTAGAAGGGCATCACACTGCGCTGTTGTCGCGCTCAGCCCGTGGGGACCTCCGCGTGGGCTCGACTGGAGGAGCCACCGCCAGTGCCGATCGCGGCCGCTGGTACGTCGGTGCTCGTGAAGCGATAGGAGCCAGCGCCGACTTCGACAACGGCGTAGGCACCGTCGATGGACGCCGACGCGACCCCTTCCCGCCGACTGAGTGCCATGCCCGACTCGCGGACGTTGTCCAGGGCGCGGGCTGGGATGCTGACCCTCGCCTTCGTGTTGGCCGGCACAATGACGTCGACCTTGAAGGGCCGGGTTGCCACCGCCGGTCGGCTCCACGCCACTTCAATGGCCCCATCGAGGGTCGGCACCCGTCCCGCTGCGTAGCTGAGTGCATGCAGCGGCACGGTGACGTCGAACGAGGCATATCCCGCGGCCGTAGGGATGACACCGAGCATCGTCTGCTGGATCGCGACCAGCACGTTCGAGCCAAAGCCGTGTGAACGGCTATCGCCGTTGCCGAGGAGCGAGGCAAGGGGCGGGGTGAGGACATCCTGGTCCTGGGGGTGCCACATCTCCCAAGTGAAGGTTCCGCCCTGGGCCAGGATGTTGGCCCAACCGGGCCCCGACGCGTCCGTCAAGATATGCAGGATGTCGCTGTCCCGACCGGTAATCCGCAGCGCGTCGAGGACATCGGCGGCACTGACGACCGGCGGGGAGAAGGGCATGCTGTCGATGTAGTTGCTCACAGTCGTGACGTCGGACGGTGGAACGACCCCGAACTGCACGGCAAGTGCGTTGTCGACTTGCGGCGAGACCGCGCCTGAGCACGTGCACAGGTCGTCGTTTGACGCAACCGGTCTGCCCATGGCGTCCAGTCCGTCGGTGTAGTAACCCGCCGGCAGCAGGAGGTGGGCGTTGATGGCGGTCGCCAGCTCGAAGCCTCGCTGGCGCTGAGTTGCCACCTCGGGCGCCGGACGGCCAAGGGCGTCGGCCATGTCGGCGACGCGGTTGAACACGTTGTCCGCCAGCAGGTTGAGTTGCGTGTCGGTCGGAAACTGCGGGACGTCAGTTGGACCGGGGATGGTCCCGACAAGACCGTTGGAGCCGATGTTGCTCCAAAAGAAGTCCGACACCTTGACCACGACCGGATAGAGCGCTGTCAGCAGCGCCCTGTCGCCGGTGTGGATCCAGTACTGCCAAACCCACTCGGGGTAGTACGCAGTACCCTGGGGGATCTCCTGAGCCCCGAGCGCGGTCGGATAGATCTTGTTGATGGCACCGTTCGGCCAGAAGCGGGCCTGCGATTGGGCGAACTCGAGCAGGTCCTTCCTCGTCAGATTCGTCTCGCCGAAGGCATCCATGGCCGTCTGCGACTCGTTCGCTCCGTCCCCGACCCACGGGCCCTTTTCCCGCGTGGGGGTGTCGACGAACTGCTCCTGCATCGTGAACAAGGCCGAGTGGCGACCGAGGTCGAAGACCGCGTCCACCGTCTTGTCCGAGGAGGTGAACGTTCCGGCGTTCTCGTCGGGGACAGCATCGTGCCGGGTAAGGACGACGATGTTCTTCGTGGTGAGAGTCTCGCCCGGGTCGTCGATCTGGAGGTACCGGAAACCGAGGTAGTCGAAGGGGCGGAAGGTCTCGCGACCGCCGCCCCGCTCGACGTAGGAGTAACTCATGTTCGTGTGCTGGGTCCCCATTGTGGTCGAGACGTCACCCGACCGGTCGAGGAGGTACCCGGCGTGCATCGTCACCCGCCGGCCGGGCCGCCCGTGGCTGAAGGTGACCGAGGGGATCGCGGCGTAAACCTTCCCGAAGTCGGCCACGACGGCGCCAGATGCGAGGCGGGACACGGAGACAGCGTGGACCGGCTCGTAGACGATACGGGTCCGCACGGACACCAGATGAGTCCAGGGTGTGGTGGGATGAGGACCGATGACCATTGCCGGCTGCCACCCCAAGACCCGATAGGCGGCCTTGTCCCAGCCGATGGGCTCGACCGGGCCGTTGATGTTCTCGGTATAGTCGACCGGGTCGCCCTCCTCGTCGCGCTGGACGCCCGGCAGCCACGCACCGGGCAGGACCTCCCACGTGCCATCGGTGGTGATCACGTCGACCGTGCCGTCGGCGTGCAGCACCGTTATGCGGGCGATGACGCCCGGCGTGCCCTCCGGTCGGCCCTTGCCGGGGCCCTGCCAGTCGTAGATGATCCCGAAGGCGTTGGCCTTTCCCGCCTTGAGGAGGTGGGTGATGTCGGTCGTCTCGTAGTACTGCGAGTCCGGGTACGCGTACGCCTCGCCCTTGGCGGCCATCGACCCGTTCACATAGAGCTCATACTGCTGGTCAGCTGACACATACGCTCGGGCCCGGACGATTGGAGAGCCGCCGAGGGTCGCCTCCTTCCGGACGTAGCTGTACTCGTCCTTGTTGGCCCAGACGCCGGTGGTGTTCTGGACGTTGAACGTTTCTGGCGTGTCCAATTCCTCGACAGTGGGTCGCTTGATCCAGTCCGCGTGCCAGTCGCCGTCGTCCAAGCCGGTGTCGAATGTCTCGGCGCGCGCCAGCGGCCCGCGAGCTCCCGAGCCGTCCCAAGTCTGAACCGTCCACCGGTAGGTGGTGTCCGGCGCCAGAACGCGTCCCCCATACGGCACGAACGCCTGCGCCGCGGACACGATCTTGCCGCTGTCCCAGACCACCGGTGCCGCGCCGCGTCCCGGGCCGCCGAGAGCGGGGCGGGAGACCAGGATGCGGTACGCGCTCTGGACCGCGTCACGCCGACTGTCGCCGACGTGCCATCCGAAGTAGACGTCGGTTAGCCCGATACTTACGGGCGACGCCAAGTCGTCCACGGTCAACGCCAGCGGAGCCCTAGGGCCGCCGGAGGTAGCTCCGGCCACGCCGCCGCACGCGAGCGGCGCCAACATCGTCATGGCCACGACGACCACAACCAGTACAGCGCGGCCTTGGCACCCCACCCGCATCGGCCGAGTATCGCACAGCAACACCCAGGTGCGTCCGACGACGTCAGCCTGGTGCCGCAAAACTCGTGGGCGTAGCTCAGGTCGGAGGCCCGACTTCCCCTGATCACCGCGAATATGGCGACTGCCAGAGGGGTTCGAACGTAGTCCCATCACTTCCACCGAAACTGCGAGTCGGAGTTCGGTCAGGGGCCGACGTATACCGCGAGGTGTTGGCCGGTGAGCGTGGAGCCGGCAGCGACAAGGTCCGCGGGTGTGCCCTCGAAGGCGGTCCGGCCGCCCTCGTGGCCTGCGCCCGGACCGAGGAGTCCGTGCATCCGAGCATGTGAACTCCTATGCGCTGGCCGGCGGCTGCCTCAATCCGATGTCGTTGCCGTCGGCATCGCTGACCTTCGCCACGAGGAGCCCGGCGCCCACGTCGCTCGGCTCTTGAACCACCTGTGCGCCGGCGGCCTGGAGGGCGCCGATGGTGGCGGAAATGTCGTCGACGTCGAAGAATGGGACCGGCCCCGTCATGCCTTGGTCGTGTCCACTGGGGACGAGACCGATCTCGGCGCCATCGACGGAGAAGCCGACATAGTAGGGCGAGTCGACGTGGGGATCGGCACCGAACAGGACAGCAAAGACTGCCGTTGCCTTGGCGAGGTCCTTCACGGGGTAGAGCACGGTATTGCACTGAACTGGCATGGGTCTCCTCCTGTCACGTTGCACCACACTTGTGGGTCAGTGTGTATGACTCCGGAGCGTAGGAGAATGTGACAATTGGGTCAGGCAAGATCGCTGGCGGACCTCTTCGAGGCCAATCGGCCGCATCTTCGTGGCATGGCGTTCTCCATACGACCGCCCAGAGCGTTCCCCATCCCCACGGGTTAGGGTTGCTTTGCATGCGCGAACGGAGCATCTTCGCAGGGATTTCGCCTTGAGGTCAGTCTCCTCAAGCAACCTTCATGCCCAGAAGATCGAAGCGTTCCAACGCGACGGGTTCGTGGTGGTCCCGGATCTTCTCACCGAAGTTGAGCTGCAACGGTTCGGCAAGGCCGTTGACGAGTCCGTCGCTATTCGAAGTCGTCATGACACGCGACAGTTGGCCGAGAAGTCCCGATACGAACAGAGCTTCATGCAGTGCCAGAACCTTTGGGAGGACTGTCCAGGCGTCCGGCCCCTCACGTTTCATCCTGTGGTGACCGAGACAGCCGCCCGGCTCTTGGGGGTTGACGCCATTCGGATCTGGCATGACCAGGCTCTCTACAAGGAGCCCGGTGGCCGGGAGACCGATCCCCACCAGGATCAGCCGTACTGGCCCATTGCAGAGACCGACACCATCACGGCCTGGATCCCTTTCGAAGGGTCGACGCTGGAGAGCGGAGCCATGGGCTATCTGCCGGGATCCCATCAGTTGGGCATACGGAAGTTTGTCAACATCTTCTCCGGGAAGCCGGAGGACATCCTCTCCATAGACGCATTGAGGGACTGTAAGCCGGTGTACGTCGAAGTGCCGCCCGGAGGAGTGGCCTTTCACCACGGGCTCACGTTTCACCTGGCCCGACCGAATCGGACCAACCGCACCCGGCGGGTACATACGGCCATCTACTTCCGCGACGGTTGCGTGCGCGGATCAGAGCGCCCGCACCCATCAGTTGATCGGGCTGGCATCGCCATGGGCGAGGTCATCGACAGTGACGTCACCCCGATCGCATGGCCGAGAGCCGTGGCCGATCTCCCAATACCGCCGACCCGAGAGTGATCCCCGTCCACGCCGGGGAACCGCACGGACGTCCGCTCTGCCGCGCTCCGGTGTCGATGTGACGGCTCGATCCTTGGCCTAGCTGACCGCTGTTCCGCCGCCGCCTTTGACTTCCGCCAGGAGGCCGATGTGGGAATGGCCAAATCGGAGAGGCAGGTGGTTCAGGATGACCGTACCGATCAGCTCATTCGCAGGGGTGCTCAGGACGACCACGGCCAGATGGCCATCAGGCCTCCCCCGCGGCTTGGACACCGATGCGGCTGTGAAGCTTCCCGAGAATGCGAACAGGCAGACTTGTTGCCTGGTGGCCTCCACTTGGAGGGAGGCGAGAAGACCGGGGAAGCTCTTCTTCAGCTGCGTGAGCCGAACGCGATGGACTCCCGACAGCCTTCCCACCGAGTGCACCGATTTCGTAGCTGCCGGCAACCCGAGATAGCACCCGCTGTCCGTCGTCCCGAGATTGCTGCGAACCGTCGTGCATCCGCTGGTCAGCATGAGAACTGCCGCGAAGCACGTCGTCAGCAAGGCCATGGGGGCACCCTTGGATCGCTGCCTCAGTGCCGGTCTCATGAAGGCGATACCTTCGACGTGTCTGGTGTCGAGACGGGCGGTGCCCCAGCGACAGTTTCAAGCCCCAATCCTGCTTCGACCGGGGCGGCCAGAGCCTGGCGGTTCCAGCGCCCTCTGCGCACCTCGAGCGCCAGCTCGCCACACAGCACCCAGCCGACGACGAGGACCAGCCAGAAGCTCACCAATCGGTACAGAAGGACCGCGTCCACCGTCGGGGTCTGCGCGCCACCGAACTCGACCAACGCAATGGTGATGCTTCCTTCGACTGCACCCAAGCCGCCAGGGGTGATGGGAAGAGCCGCCGCCAACTGTCCAGCCCCGTAGGCAAGAAGCAAGCCCTTCCACGGGATATGTGAGTGGATGGCCAAGAACATGACGGCGAAGCACGCGCAATCAAACAGCCAGTTCGCGGTGCCCCAGAACACGATCCGCATCAGCTGTCGCCATCCCAGACTGACGGCGGTGATCGACCTCATGACTCGATCGATCTGGGCTGAGGTATCGCCCTTCGGTCGCCCGATGATCGAGTGCGAGGCGCTGAGCGTCGCCGAGACGACTCTGAGCAGTGGCTGTTCGTAGACGAAGAGTGCGCCGACCGCAATGGTTACCAGCAGCGTGCCAACGATGGCCGGAATGAGGTCGAGAGAGGCGCCTTCGCTTGCCGCCAGTGCCAACCCTGCAGCGGCGATCAACGAGAGCGAGACAGCAGCCGCAATGATTGTTCCGGCTGCCGACCAGGCCGCCAGGACGCTTCCGGCACCGAACCGTCGGAACCACCTGAATCCGTACACAGCCGAAATCGCGACCCCTCCGGGAAGGGAGTTCGCCAGTGCCTGTGCAGCGAACGTCACCTTCAACACGCGTCCAAGCCGCGTCTTCAAGCCACCGCACTTCAGCAGCTCGCGTTGCATCTGGGCGAAGCAGGTGAAGGAGAGTGCCTCCAAGATGACCGCCACCGCGACCCAATACCAGGCCAGGTGGCTAAGTACCGTGGACAATCCTGATAGCTCATCGGTGTGCGAGGTCAGCACCCAGAAGGCGGCAGCGACGATTCCGACACCAAGCACATACCGGATTCGCGGCCACAGGCGACGGATGCCCACTGGGTGGTGCATTGTGTCGTCACCGGCCACGGAATCTGCCACCATCACAGCTCTAAAAGATCTTTGTATAATACACCGCTAGTCCTCCGTGGAGTGGAAT
>JADMIJ010000237.1 GCA_015478655.1 Acidimicrobiales bacterium
CTCCGGTTCGGACCGTCCCCCGCACTCCTCATGGTCGAGCATCGCTGGTGCGGGTACTTCACCAGGCTCACGGACTCCCTTCGGGTCGCTGGTCCCGTTTCAGGACCCAGGCGATGGCAAGGCGCGGACCCCGACTTCGCTCGGCACGGGGCGGCTAGTCGTCTCGGCCGAGCTTGAGGATTCGCCGAATCTCACGCTCGAGCGTTTGGGGCGGACGGACTCCCGTGAGGCGACCGACGAGCCGGCCGTCCCGAAAGAACAGGAGGGTCGGGATGCTGACCACTTTCCAGCCTTCGGCGAGGCTCGGGTCACGCTCGACGTTCACTTTCCCAAAGGCTACCCGGTCGACGAATCTACGCGCGACCTCTTCCACGACCGGCGAAAAGGCCCGGCACGGTCGGCACCAGCCGGCCCATAGGTCGAGGACGACCCTGTCGTTCCGACCGATGAACTGCATCGCGGAGAGGCCCGAGAGAGCGGTCGGCCGGCCCCGGGCGCCGGAGACCGTCCGTGACGCGGGTTTCGCCGAACTGGCGTTCGAAGGGCCCCTGAACCAGCGTCGCAGGACTCCGAGGGGCCCGCGCCGGTCGGTCCGTGGCCGGCCGTTCTCCGCCTTCTTGCCAGATTCAGGGTCCATGGTGTATCCTCTGCGTGGAAACATTCGAGGCAGTTCAGGTCTCCCAATCGATTCGCGGAGGCCCACGTGATCAACAACAACCGAGACGTGACATCCTCCACCGAACAAGTTCGGTGGCTTCCTCGACGGGACCCAAACGTATCGGCCATACCTCACCCCGCTATGAGGGTCTCGTACCGCCCTCCCCGAAGGGAGGGGCGGGTGGGTGCTCATCGCATCCCCGGGTAATCCGCGCGACCGGGGTGTTTGGGTCCCGTCGGGCGGTTCCTGCTTCATCGACCCGGCTCGCTCCCGAAGGAGTGGAGGCCGCGATTTCTACAGGCGTGGATTCCCCGGTGCCCCCGGGTACGACAGAGCGGAAGCGGGAGGAGTACTTGAGGCGCGCTAACCCCCCTACAAGTAGAGGGGCCTGCGCTCGCCGCTCTTTTGTCATGAGGGCCCTTGCTACGAGTCTTAGGTGGGAGGTTTGCGACCCATCAGATCGAACTGGCCGCAAGCTGCGGCAAGGATTCCGTGCCCACGCGTCGCCGGGTGTCCTCAGCAGGCGGGTGGCATGGTTTCGGCCGATCTACGGCCACGCGCCGACCGAGCAGACGCTCTATTCATGCGTTATCGGATAAGCCGGCTGCCGAGTGACTCCCATCCCATTCCCTACCCTCCTGATCGGCGGAACTGGGCGTAGGCGTCGATCCACTCGACCCCACGCGGCCGTGCAGTGAGGCGCACGTCCTGCAGGCGTACTCGGTACTTTCTCCCCTTCCGTTCGCAGATTGCCATCACTTCAATACCGTCCCCCTCCTCCACTCCGACAACCGTCACATCCTCGCCGATCACTTTGCCAGCCACCGGGAACCGTATGTGTTCTTGGATTGCGTAGCAGAGGCCGATGGCGATGTCCTCCGGGGTCTCGCAGTCCTGCTCCGCCACCTTCTCGATCATCTTCTCGAGCTTGGGGTCCCGTCGAGGCATGCCCTACCGGACCCGCTTCCAATAGAAGCCACGGTGTTCATATCCGGAGC
>JADMIJ010000238.1 GCA_015478655.1 Acidimicrobiales bacterium
CAATGCCGTGTAGCGTAAGTCGATCAAGGCTCTGAGCTGGTAGTTCTTGATCGGTTCGGCGTGGCGTGATCGTCTCGGGTCGTGCGGGTGGCACGGTCGCCGGTCATGGGCGAGGGTGTGGTGGTGCGGCCGGATCAGGTGTCGCTGGGGGTGCTGATCAACGCTGTGTCGCGGGACGCGGTCGATGAGGCGGTCGCGGTGTGCGGGGTCGGTGAGAAACGCTCGGACGGCAAGCTGCCCGCGCATGTGATCACGTATGTGACGTTGGCGTTGTGCCTGTTCCCCGACGACGATTACACCGAGGTCGCGACCAAGGTCACCGGGTCGCTGGACCGGTGGGGCTGCTGGGACGCCGGCTGGACGGTGCCGACCGCCTCGGCGATCACTCAGGCCCGGAAACGGTTGGGCCGCAACGTGTTCCCGGAGCTGTTCGAACGCACCTGCGGACCGGTCGCGGGCAAGCCCGGTCTGACGGCTGAGAACGTGGCGTTGGGCACCGCGCGCGGGTCGTTCCTGCGGCGGTGGCGGCTGTTGGCGATCGACGGGTTCGAGATCGACGTTCCCGACAGCAAGGAGAACGCCGCCGAGTTCGGCTACGCCGGCTCGGGGGACAACCGTTCGGCGTTCCCCAAGGTCAGGGTGGTGGCGTTGGCCGAGTGCGGCACCCACGCGTTCGTCGCCGCCGAACTCGACGCCTACCGGGTCGGGGAGAAGACCCTCGCGCAACGGCTGTACCCGCGGCTGCGCCGCGACGAGTTGCTCACCGCGGACCGGGGTTTCTACTCCTGGCAGGCCTGGGATACCGCCGCCGCGACCGGTGCGGCGCTGCTGTGGCGAGCCCCGACCCAGCTCGGGCTGCCCGTCGTGGCGGTGCTGTCCGACGGGACCTACCTCACCGCGCTGATCAAGCCCACCATCCGCGGCGCCCGCCGGGAGCGGCTGCTCGCCGCCGCCCGCAACCGCCGCGACCTCACCGACATCAACGCTGTCCCCGACGCGTTCGACGACCGCGGCCTGCCGGTCATCCACCTGGCCCGAGTCATCGAGTACGACGTGCCCGACCGGGACGGCAACGGCACCGGCGAGGTGATCGTCGTACTGTCCACCATCACCGAGCTGAGCGGGGACAACGGGGCCCGAGCCGACGAACTGGCCACCGCCTACAACCAGCGCTGGGAAGAAGAGACCGCGAACGACCAGCTCAAAACCCACCTGCGAGGCCCCGGCAGAGTCCTGCGCTCGAAGCTGCCCGACCTGGTCCATCAGGAGATCTGGGCTTATCTGATCGTCCACCACGCCATCAGCGCCCTGACCGCCCGAGCGTCCGCGGCAGCCGACCTCGATCCGGACTCGATCTCCTTCGCCAAGGCCCTGCGCATGATCCGCCGTTCCGCCACCGGGACGGCGGACATTCCCCCCTGAGGACTGGCACGACCGTCTCCCGGCCCACCTCAGCGAGATCGCCACGCTGCTCGTCCCCCCGCGCCGCGAACGGACCTGCCCGCGCGCGGTCAAACGGGCCCGGCACAACAGCTACCGGGTCAAGAAACCCGGCGAGCCGGCCAGCATCCGCCACCGAGCACCGGCCACGATCAACATCCGCGTACTGAAACCCAGGTCAGCAGCATGATCCACTTACGCTACGTGGCATTG
>JADMIJ010000239.1 GCA_015478655.1 Acidimicrobiales bacterium
ACGTCGGCTGTTCGATGGTCAGGCTTGGCTTCCGGTTCCCACCTGAACAGTTACACTTCGACAATCACAATTCTCCCAGGCAGGGAGGCACTTTCCGCGGATGAGCGGTTACCGGATCAGGCAGTTATTCGGTGGATCAAGGCTTAATCACGAGTACCGACTCGTCGCGTGACCTGGTCGGATGAAGTTGTCGGCACCCACAGGTCGAAACAGCGTCTGATAAGGGACTTTCCAGTTGTCGGGACCGGCGTCGATCCTGTCACATCACGCCTTACAGGTCGGATCTAGCCACCTTCAAGAGGCCCGCTTGCTTCCGTAACCGAACATCATCTCAACGACCTCCTTCAGCCCCGAGTTCCATGAGGGTCACTACACGGCCAGCCTGCTCCCACGGTATCCGTGGGGCAGTGCCATAGGTCCATATTCGAGAGGACCAATGGCACTCATTCAGCACCGACCTTCTCCACGACGCGTCGAGGGCGCGCCACGGGGACCGAGACCTGGGCAGCACGCCACAAAGTGTCGGCGATGCTCTTGCCGGACGGAAGGCGACTCGGGTCGAGCAACCACTGAATGACCAAGCCATCGAAGACAGCCATGACCAGCGTGGCGGACATCTCGGGGTCAACTCGTCGCGATTCTGGTTGTTTCGTTTGGAATCGCTCGATACCAGTCGCGATGGCCACTCGCAATGCGTCGAAGTCCGCGGCCATCGCACTGCGCAGCTCCGGCGTCCGCTGAGCGCGTAGGAGCGCTTCGCAGTAGGCAACGACGAGCGGGCGGTGCGCCTCGAAGGTCTCGAGGAGTCGGTCGATACAGGCACCGAGCGCCTGGCGATCTACACGCGCAGGCATCGCCGAGATAAGACTGATCAACGGTTCGAACCATCGTCGAACTGCCTCGGCTAGGGCAGACTCCAAGAGATCGTCGGTGGAACCGAAGTGGTAGCCGATCGCTCCCAGGCTGACGTCGGCGCGTCCCGCGATATCTCGAGCCGTGGTGTCGGCATAGCCCTTGTCGTGCAGGCAGGCGATGCCAGCCTCGAGGAGTGCTTCACGGTTTGCCACGCTGCCCACTCTACTTCCCTTTGCACAAACGTGTCGGACAAATGTCTTGCACAAGCGTACAATCACAGTTGCGTGAGAATCATGTCCAACACCGAGGGACGAGCTGGTCGTCCGGCGGACCTCGCTCCCAGTCGATGGGCGGTGACGCTGATACGGGGTGCAAAGCCGTTCGCACTCGTCGCGGCCAGCAGGGCGATCGTCGGCCGGAGCCGATCGCGAACCGACCCGACGGCGGGCCGATTCACAGATCACGACGTCAAGAGCCTGGTCGGTCAGGCGTTCGACCGCTTCGATCGTGAGGCTCCGAACCTTCCCCACGAGCCGACGGTGGGTAGTCGCCAGAACGTGATGCTCGCGGCGCTCACACTGTGTCTCTTGGAGGCCCTGCAGTGCTCTGGGGTCGAGCGAGGCTATGCCATCGAGCTGACCGGTGATGTCTGCTGGCGGTTCTATCGGCATTGGGGCCGGGCCACCAACACGGTGACGGGGCTCATCTCACGCGACGTCACCCGCCGGCTACGTCTTAGCCCGTCCTCTTCACGCCGCCATTCATCGGTGGCCTGATGCCGTCATTCCG
>JADMIJ010000005.1 GCA_015478655.1 Acidimicrobiales bacterium
CACGGCGACTGGAACTACACCGTCAGTGCTCAATCAGTCGTGGCGTGAGGCCTTAACGGCCTATTCCCAGAATTACCAGCGGTAGAACCGGCGGTTTCCAGCGCTCTCGCCCCGCCCCATGGCAAAGCCCACCAGCCAAAGTATGAGGAGCACTGCAGCCACTATCCAGAGGAAGTGCAGCGCAAATCCCAATCCTGCGAATAACAGGACAACTAGAAAAGCGAGCAGAATAACCATTGGCGTGAATGTCCTTCCCTTGACCGGGCCGCTCTGACCCTCATGAAAATGATTCCCCGAGTACCGGGTCTTCAAACCAAATAGGTGAATGACTATCGGTCACCAAATGTCATGCCACAGGGTGTCCGGGCTCGAGAGGTGGCAGAGTATGAGAGGTCAGCACTCCTTGGCATTGACCCCCATCGCCCGCCACGGGGCGCGCCAGCAGTGCCTGGTGATCTCCCACATCAAACCGCTCGAGGATGAGGCATTCGATCCAGGCCGCGCAGTCGCTCAGGACCGGGGCCCCCGTCGTGCCCGGCGACCAGTGACAGTGCTGGAACTTTGCGAAATTGTCGCCGGTGTGCCCACCGAAGAGCGAAGCCAGTTCTGTCTGGTCTCTCCCCAGAATGTGGAGCACAACGCCCTCAGCCCGTTCAGCTACGAAGTAGGTGTGGTTGACCTTGGAGATGCAGATCAGGAAGCGGGGTGGACGGATACTGCATTGTGTTACGAATCCAGCCAGGCAGCCGCTGATGTCCCGGGGCGATGAAGCGGTGGTGACCACAAAGAATGAGTACTCGACCCGATCAGTGAACGCCGCCATAGCACGATCGATGGCCGCCCTTTCTGCCGACGCTGGCTTCATGGTGTCCGGGCCGCTTCAATCTCGGTGGTCAAGAACCGGGACGCACTGATTTCACGAGATCACGGGCTTTGTCCACGACTCCAGAAACGGAGTCTGGTAGCAGATTTCCCGGTGGTTCATCTGATGCCCGCGGATGGGGGCGGGGGGAAGCCGTTCTCTTGGCGTCGTGCAAGGCCTCACCGAGCTCCAGAAGCCTCTTTCGAGTCAATTGTGACCGGAGCAGGGGGAAGAGCTCATTCTCTTCCTCACGTACGTGATGGCGAACATTCTCCGCCATCACAGTCACCTTCGCTTCGAATCGTTCGTCCCTCGGATCCAAGCCGATCAGCTCTTGGAGCTGCCATTTGACGACGTGGTGCTCCTCGAGGTACTCGAGGACATCATCAGCGGGAGATCGGACCTCACTGCGGGCGGCAGGGTACAGGATCCTCTCTTCGACAACGGCATGTCGGGACAATTCGGCGATCATCCGATCGACCAACTTGCGCTTGGACTTGTATGCCGTCGTGCCCGCCTTGGAGAACGCCTTGAACAGCCGTTCGACCTCTCGGTGATCTGCCTTCAAGAGGGCAATGGCATCCAGCGCCGCTGGTTTCCGGGTCCTGGATGACGGTCCTTTGACGCTCTTCGTTGCGGCCGACGCTGGGGCAGTTCTGATTGCCACGTGGTCCCTCCTCGGGGGTGCGTGATCTCAAATTCTGTTGGTTCCGATGTACCCCGGCGTGCAAGGCAGAAACATTCCCGTTGCGCGCATAGATGCGAGGGGAATGGGAAGAGTCACGTAGAGACTGCCGACCGACAGCGGTCCGGCGCCCAGTTGCGCCGATCAGCGGAGAGGAGTTCGTGATGAAGAATGTATGGAAGGGACTAGTGCTCGGAGGGCTGACCGGAGTAGCCGCGGGTGTCGTGCTCGATGTGCTCGACCGGGGGGCGCGACAGGCGACCGCAATCGGCGACAGGGTGGCGCATCAAGCCCCAGAGGTCGTGGATCGGTTGCGCCATGCGGTGTCTGATGCCGTTGCAGAGGGCGCCAGCAGGGTTCGAGACCCTGAGGTTGCCGAGCAGGCCAAGGAGGTCACGCTGGCGGCGAAAAAGAAGACGGGGGAGGTCGTGTCCGACGGAAAGACCAGGGCGGCCGCCGCCGCCGCTGATACCAGGGAGATGATCGGAAGCGCCCTGTCCGATGGCAAGGCCAAGACGAAGTCGGTCGCCAACGCCACCAAGGAAGCGCCCTGATCGAGGCGTTCCTGATCGAGGCGTGAATCCCGTTCGGGCCGTCCTCCGGGCCGTTGACGGTGCGCAGCAGCGCACGGCATCCCTGGCGTTCGTGGTGGGCGTGATCAGGAAGTTCGGAGATGATCGGTGTGGGTCGTTGGCGGCCCTGTTGACCCACTACGGTTTCCTCTCCCTGTTCCCGCTCCTCTTGTTGCTGCTGACGGTTGTCGGGATGGCATCGGGCGGGGACCCCGCGACCATTCACCGAATCGAACACTCGGCGCTGTCCCAGTTTCCCGTCGTCGGCGAGCAGCTCGGTGCGAACATCCACCAACTTCATAACCGGGCCGGCGTCGGTCTGGCCGTCGGTATCGCCGGCCTTGTGTGGGGGTCCCAGGGGGCCATACAGGCCGCCCAGTACGCCATGGCCGAGGTGTGGAATGTGCCAAACACCGAGCGCCCTGGATTCGGTGCCCGGCTCCTTCGCACGCTCGGCACCATGGCGCTGTTGGGGGTCCTGCTGGTGGTCAGCGCGGGAATCGCCGGTTTCGTCACAGTCGGCAATGGGACCGGCCTCGAGACGCTCGGGTCGATTGCCCTATCCCTCGTCCTCAATGTCACCATCGGTGCCGTGGCCTTCCGCCTGCTGACGCCGAAGCAGATCAGCTGGCGATGGCAGGTCCCAGGCGCGGTCGTGGGCGGGGTGGGGTGGACGCTTCTCCAGTACCTCGGCGGCGCGCTGGTCGGCCATACGCTCCGCCATACCAGTCAGGTGTACGGATTCTTTGCCGTCGTGCTGGGCCTTCTTGCCTGGATCTATCTGAATGCGCAACTCACCATGTTTGCCGCCGAGATCAATGTCGTGAAGGCTCGCCATTTGTGGCCGAGGTCGCTGGTGCCACCCCCACTGACCGTCGCGGACAAGAAGGTGCTGGCGGACATCACCTTGGAGACCACAACCCGGCCTGAGCAGAGGGTCGGGGTCGCCTTCGATGAGGAGCACCCTGGCGCCCGAGACCCCAATTTCGTTCGGCCGACCTCCTGGATGGGGACCGGAGACCACTCCGGGCAGTCGAGTGACGAGAGCCAACAGTGTTCGCTCCAGTCCTGACCACACTGTCGATAAAATCCCTCGCTGCCGATCCCCCGTGTTTGACCTTCGGGATCTGGAGGC
Organism: Acidimicrobiales bacterium; assembly: GCA_015478655.1. GTDB lineage: Bacteria > Actinomycetota > Acidimicrobiia > Acidimicrobiales > RAAP-2 > Bog-756. Next base: position 3,255 of record JADMIJ010000005.1, read on the forward strand.
CCACACTGATCGCTGGCCCACCAGGGCCGGGCAAGGAGCCGAGGACATGGGACAGTGGAGCAGGGCCGAGCTCGAGCGGGCGTTCGCCGAGTATCAACGCAAGGCCGCCGAGGCTGGTCGATCCGGCGACTGGAAGGAGTGGGCCGACCAGTTCACGGAGGACGCCACCTACATCGAGCACCATTTCGGGACGTTCGTGGGCCGGGAGGCCATCTTCGAATGGATCGCCTCGGCCATGTCGGACTACCCGGGCCGCGACATGCCGGAGTTCCCCATCGGGTGGTACATCATCGACGATGAGCGTGGTTGGGTGGTGTGCCAGGTGTGGAACCGGATGAGGGACCCCGGCGACGGCAGCATTCATCAGGAGTACAACGTCACCCTCCTCAAGTACGCCGGAGACGATCGCTGGTCCTACGAGGAGGACATCTACAACCCGATGCGGTTCGGAGCCATGGTGGCGGAGTGGGAAGCCGCCCGCTCGGCGGCGTCGGCCGGCTGACCGGGAGGACCGAGGGTCGCTACGCCGGACTCGGCCGCACTACCCTGCCATCATGGAAGCCCGACGGCTGGGAAGGACCGGGCACCGCTCGTCGGTGGCCATTCTCGGGGGAGCGGCCTTCTGGGACTCCGACCGCGACGCCACGGCCGCAGCCTTCGATGCAGCCATGGCCGCCGGGGTCAACCACCTCGACGTGGCCCCACAGTACGGGAAGGCGCAACAACTGCTCGGGCCTCACATCCCGGCCGTGCGGGACCGACTGTTCGTGGCCTGCAAGACACTCCGCCACAGCGCCGACGGGGTGCGGGCGCAACTCGAGGAGTCGCTCGAGCTGCTGCGCTGCGATCACTTCGACCTCTACCAGCTCCACGGAGTCACCGATGTCGACGACCTGGAGACGCGGGCCGGCGCCCTCGAAGCCATCGTGACCGCCCGGGAGGAAGGCCTGTGCCGATGGGTGGGCATCACCGGCCACAACCTGACGGCCCCTGCAGCCCACCTCGAGGCACTGCGCCGGCACGACCTCGATACGGTGATGTTCCCGGTCAGTCCCCAGCTCTGGTCGGACCGGGCCTACCGAGGCGATGCGGAGGCGCTGCTGGCCCACGCCGATGAGCACGATGTCGGTGTCATGGCCATCAAGGCTGTATCCGCCCGACCCTGGGGGGACCGCGCCCACACCTCGGGGACCTGGTACGAGCCCTACACCTCGAGCGAAGACATCTCCCGAGGTGTCAGGTTCGCCCTCTCGACTCCCGGGGTCCACGCCCTGTGCACCCCGGGCGATCAACAGGTGCTCCCGGTCGTCCTCGAAGCTGCGGAACGCTACACACCGATGGACGGGGCGGAGCGAGATGCAGCCGTCGAGGCCGTGGCCGGCGAACCCAGCATCTTCCCCATGCCCACCGCCTGACGGCATGGACCTGCTCCCCGGCTCGATCCTCACCGTGGTCGCACCGGTGCAGGGAACCGTGGTATCGGTGCCGGTCGCCCCGGGGGATGCGGTGGACCGTGGTGCCCCGGTGGCGGTCCTCGAGTCCATGAAGATGGAGCACGTCGTAGCCGCCGCTTCGGCCGGCGCCGTCCGTTCGGTGGCCGTGGAGCCGGGAGCACTGGTGGCCGCGGGCGATCCGCTGGTCGTGGTGGAGGTATCCGCCGACTCGGGGACCAGAATGGGCGAGGAAGTGCCTGTCGACCTCGATGTCATTCGAGCCGATCTGGCCGAGCTCGGCCGGCGCCAGTCCGGGGTGCTCGATGCCGCCCGCCCCGATGTGGTGGCGCGGCGTCACCGGCGGGGGAGGCGCACGGCGCGGGAGAACGTCGCCGATCTGTGCGACCCGGGGACCTTCACCGAGTACGGGTCACTGGCCATCGCCGCGCAGCGGGCCCGCCGCCCACTCGAGGAGCTCATCGAGCGGACCCCGGCCGACGGGCTGGTGGCCGGCATCGGCAGGGTGAACGGGAGCCAGTTCGATGACCGGCGATCATCGTGCGCCGTGCTCTCCTACGACTACACCGTGCTGGCCGGGACCCAGGGCCAACAGAACCATCGGAAGAAGGACCGCCTGTTCGAGCTCATCGAGCGCCTGCGATTGCCGGTGGTCCTGTTCGCCGAGGGCGGGGGAGGCCGGCCCGGGGATACGGACTATGCCGTCATCACCGGTCTCGACACCCTGGCCTTCTCGCTGTTCGGACGGTTGAGTGGCCTGGTGCCCATGGTGGGGATCGCATCCGGATGGTGCTTTGCCGGCAACGCCGCCCTCCTCGGCTGCTGCGACGTGATCATCGCCACCAGGGATGCCTCCATCGGAATGGGTGGACCGGCCATGATCGAGGGGGGCGGGCTCGGGACCTATGGGCCCGAGGAGGTCGGCCCCCTCGATGTCCAGGTCCCCAACGGGGTCGTGGACCTGGTGGCCGACGACGACGCCGACGCCGTCCGCCTGGCCCGGTCGTACCTCTCGTACTTCCAAGGGCCCAGCGAAGGATGGTCCTGCGCCGACCAGCGACTGCTGCGCTCGGCCATTCCCGAGGAGCGGGTGCGGGTCTACGACGTTCGGCAACTCATCGGCATCCTGGCTGACGAAGACTCGGTGATGGAGTTGCGTCAGGGGTTCGCCGGGGGCATGGTGACCGCCCTCGTCAGAGTGGAGGGCAGGACCGTCGGTGTGGTCGCCAACAACCCCGGCCACCTCGGCGGTGCCATCGACAGCGATGGAGCCGACAAGGCCGCCCGCTTCCTCCAGCTGTGCGACGCCCACGACGTCCCGATCCTGTTCCTGTGCGATACGCCGGGCTTCATGGTCGGCCCGGAGGCGGAGCGGACGGCCCAGGTCCGCCACTTCGGCCGTCTCTTCGTGATCGGAGCCAGCCTCACCGTCCCCTTCTTCACCATGGTACTGCGCAAGGGTTACGGGCTGGGGGCCCAGGCCATGGCCGGGGGGAGCTTCCGTTCGCCCATCTTCACGGTGGCGTGGCCGAGCGGTGAGCTGGGCGGCATGGGGTTGGAGGGCGCCGTCCGGCTCGGGTTCCGAAGGGAGCTCGAGGCGGTGGAAGATCCCGAACAACGGGAGGCCCAGTTCCAGAGCATGGTCGAACGGGCCTACCAGCACGGGCGGGCCATCAATGTGGCGACGGCATTCGAGATCGACGACGTGATCGACCCCGCGGACTCGCGCCGGAGGATCGTCGATGCGCTCCGAGCAGCGCCGCCTCCACCGCCGCGTACAGGCAAGAAGCGATCCTGTGTGGACACGTGGTGATCCACTGCTGTGATCTGCCGGTGATTCTCTGAGGATCGGGGCCGTTCGTCCTCAACGAGGAGGTCGTTCAGCAGGGGTGTTCTCTCAGCCGGGTAGGAGGCCGTCGGTGAACTCCCGCACGGACCTCCACGCGGCTTCCGCCTCGGGTACCCCGAGGTTGACGAGTCCCTGGATGCCGTGGACCCCGCCCGCCACCACATCGAGTTGGGCGTCCACGCCCGCCTCCCGGGCGCGCACCCACGCCTGTTCCGCGTCGAGGCGGCACACATCCGTCTCGCCGACCTGGAAGAGGAGGGGCGGAAGCCCGTCGAGGGCCGCCCTTCCCGGCGAGGCCCACACGCCGTGGGGGTCACCGCCGGCTCCGAGGTAGTCCAAGGCCCGGGCCCGCAGGAACCCCTCGGAGATGAACGGGTCCCGGGTGCTCGGTCCGTCCGGCCCGTAGCCCTGGGTGTCGAGGTCGATCCAGCCGGACAGGCAGACCAGTCCGGCGGGAAGCGGGAGGTCGGCGTCGCGGGCCCGGAGGAGCGTGGCCAAGGCCAGGCCTCCCCCACATGAGTCGCCCACGAAGACGAGACGGTCGGGCGCCTGCCCCTCCTCGAGGAGGCCCTCGTAGGCCGCCATGCAGTCATCCAGGCCGGCGGGGTAGGGGTGCTCGGGTGCCAGCCGGTAGTCCACGGTCAGAACCGGGACCCCGATTCCGTCGGCGATGAATTCGGCGTAGAAGAGGTAGGCGGCGAGGTCGCAGGAGACGAAGGCGCCCCCGTGGAAGAAGAGAGCGGCGCCGCGGTCGGGATCGCTCGAGGAAGAGGTCAGCCAACCGGCGCGCACGCCCCCCACCTCTGAGCGCCGTACCGATGTGTCCGGCCTCAGCGGTTGGCCGTGCAGCGGGGCGAACTTCTCCCTGGTGCTCAGGTAGTCGTCACGCGGATCGGCGAAGTCCGCCGGCATGCCGGAGATGACCTGGTTGAGCAGCTCGCTGGTCATGGTCGTGGACCAGGGTCCATTCCGTCAGGCCGAACGGTTCAGCGCGGCCCGGCGCACCGTCCCGATGTGGCGCAGCTGATCGGCACCCGGACCCCCGGTCGTCGGAGCCTCGGAAGTAGGGGCGGCATCGACCAGGGCGCCGAGGGTGGCGGACGTCGATGACCGCAGTGCCTCGAGGTCGTACCCTCCTTCGAGGAACAGCACCATGCGCCCGGGCGCCGGCGCGAACTCGGCGGTGGTCCGGGCCAGCCGGGCGAAGTCTCCTGCCGACAGTGCCATCTCGGCCAGAGGATCGTCCCGATGGGCGTCGAATCCCGCTGAGACCAGCACCCATGAGGGCATGAAGTCGGCCACAGCCGGCGCCACCAGCTGATCGAAGGCTCGTCCCATGACGTCACCGGTGGTGCCGGCGGGCAGCGGGAGGTTCATGGTGCTTCCTCTCCCTCGTGGCCCTCCGATGTCGTCCGCCCGACCGGTCCCGGGGTAGAACGGCCACTGGTGGGTGGAGACGTAGAGCACCTCAGGGTGATCCCAGAAGAGCGCCTGGGTGCCGTTGCCGTGATGGACGTCCCAGTCGACGATCAGCACCAGTTCTCCAGCCGCGGCCAGGGATGCGGCTGCCACCGCCACGTTGTTGAGCAGGCAGAAGCCCATGGCCCGATCGAAGAGGGCGTGGTGCCCGGGGGGGCGGGCGGCCACGAAGGCCACCCCCGTGCCACGGGTCCTGAGTGCGTCGACGGCCACCAACCCACCGCCGGCGGCCAGGCGCGCCGCCTCCCACGACCCCGCCGTGGCATAGGTGTCGGCGTCGAGAGGTCCACCGCCTTGGGCGCTGAACCGTTGCAGTCGCTCGAGGTAGTCGGCCGAGTGCACCAGTCTGAGCTCATCGATGTCGGCAGGTCGGGAGGGGATCTCCACCAGGTCGGAGTCCAGGTGGAGATCGGCGACGCCTCCCATGACGGCCCCGATCCGACTCGGCCGCTCCGGATGTCGAGGCCGTTCGTGCTGCTCGGACGCAACCGGCCCGACCACGATCAGCATGGTCGCCCGTCGGAATACCCGGTGCCTGGGACCATGGTCTGCGAGGCTCGAGGGCTGCTCCCCGGGGACCCGGTGCGGACCGAGCCGGCGGCGGACTCGACCCACATGGCGGCGGCGTGGGGAATGTCGGCTCGGGGCACGGCCGCGATCGACCGCTCAGCCGCCGGGCCGGCGCCCGCCCGAATACGGCACCGACGTCACGGCGTGGCCCGCTGGACGGAGAGCCAGTCGCGCGCTTCGAGATAGGGGGCGAAGGCCGCGACGATGGTGTCGATGTCCGCCGGGCTCTTGGGACGCTGCATCTCGTACAGATGGGGAAACCGGAGCCAACCGGTGACGTGTTCCCAGAGGCGCACCGCCTCGGCGCCGGCGGGGGGATTGACCAGGACCGGACCGAAGAGGGCCTGACCGTCGTCGAAGACGAGGGTCGGGACCCCGAAGCCTCCCTTGGACGTGACGTTCTGGTGCTCGCGGAGAACCTCGTCACCGGTCGAGGGATCGTCGATGGCCGCCTTCACGATCCCGGGGTCGAGACCGAGCTCGGTGAGCAGGACCTCGGCCACCTCGGGCCGGTGCGGCTTCCGTCCTTCGACGTGGAGGGCCCTGCCCGCCCCGGCGTACCACCGGTCGAGGAGGCTCATGTCCTGGCGACGGAGGTAGGCCCCGATGCGCATCATGGACCAGCCGTAGGACCATGCGCGCTCCCAAGGGTGCTTCTTACCCTCGCCGCGGTTGATCTCCTCCAGGCTGAAGAACCGCCACCGCACGTCGATGCCGGTCAGGTCGCGGACCTCGCGCATCCACAGCGACGTGTGGTAGGCGTACGGGCACATGATGTCGAAGTGGAAGTCGACTCCCGTCGGATGGTCCACCGTGATCGCGCTCCTCTCCGATGCTGCGGCCAGGGAAGGCCTGACCATGGGCACCGTACACTCCGCCGGACGTGATCCGTTCCTCAGAAGTGACCGAGAACCGGGTGGGGCACGTAGGGCTCCTCGAGCCTGGCCACCTCTTCGGCGCCGAGCTCCAGGTGTTCGGCGGCCAATGCGTCGACGAGGTGGCCGAGCTTGGTGGCGCCGACGATCGGGGCGGTGACTCCCGGCCGCTGCAGGAGCCAGGCCAGCGCCACCTGGGCCGGCGGCACCTGGCGTTCGGCGGCGACCTCGGCCACACGCTCGACCACGTCGAAGTCGGTGGGCTGGCTGTAGAGGTAGTCGGTGAAGCCGTCGGTGTCCGAACGGGTGGTGTTGCGGGCACCCTCTCTCGTGCGGTTGCCGGCCAGCACCCCACGGGCCAACGGGCTCCACGGGATGATCCCCACACCCTGGTCGATGCACAGGGGGATCATCTCTCGCTCCTCCTCGCGGTAGATGAGGTTGTAGTGGGGCTGCATGGAGACGAACCTGGTCCAGTTGTTGAGGTCGGCGACGTGTTGGGCCTTGGCGAACTGCCACGAGAACATGCTGCTGGCTCCGATGTACCGCGCCTTTCCGGCCCGGACCACGTCATGGAGCGCCTCCATCGTCTCCTCGATCGGGGTCCGGGAGTCCCACCGATGGATCTGGTAGAGGTCGACGTATTCCATGTCCAACCGGGCCAGCGAGGCGTCGACGGCGGACATGATGTGCTTGCGGGACAGACCGCCTCCGTTCTCCCCCGGTGTCATCGGCATGAAGACCTTGGTGGCCACCACCATCTCCTCGCGGCTGAGGAATTTGGGCAGCAGCCGCCCCGTGGCTACTTCACTGGCGCCGTTGGAGTACGTGTCGGCGGTGTCGAAGAACGTGACCCCTCCTTCCACCGCAGCCTTGACGATGGGCTCGGTTTCCGCTTCGTCCAGCACCCAGGGACGGTCGCTGTCGTTGCCGAAGCTCATCATGCCCAGGCACACACGCGACACCCGCAGACCGGTGTTGCCCAGATTCACGTAGTTCATGGTCCCTCCAGGGTTGACGTCTCATACGCACCGCGACGAGGGTCGGACCCGACCGGATGGTCGAGCCCGCCCGCACTCGGGGGTCCCTTCCACACTTGCCGGGCCCCACCGCCGACTCTACTGGTGGTCGATCCGGATACGACACTGACATGACCGGCCCGAGGCGAGCCGGATGGCGGACGCATCACCCGGCGGATAGGTTCTCCAGTCGTTGTGAGAGTGGACACCTGATGTCGAGGGGCCAGCGTTCGGGGGTGAGACGATCGACGGGACGTCGGATGTCTGGTTTGCTGCACCAATGATGGCGTCTCTGTCCCGCTCGGCTCTGTCCCGCTCGGCCCGAAGTCTCCCGACCCGCGGGTGGCGGCCGAGCGCCGGGCACCGGGGGGATCGATGACGGGTCCGACGGTCGAGGGCACCCCCTTCATCACCCGGATCCGCACCATGGCCGACGAGCACCCCGACATGGTGGCGGTGAGCCTGGTGGACGAGCAGGGGTCGGTGACCGAGTTGAGCTGGCGCCACCTCGACGAACGTTCCAACCAGGTGGGCAGGGCCATGACCGCCCGCGGCGTCGGCGTAGGCGACCGGGTGGGCCTCGAACTGCCCAACTCGAGGGGGATGGTCGAGGCGGTGCTGGCGGCCTGGAAGGTCGGGGCCGCTCCGGTCCCGGTGCGCTGGGACCTGCCGGACTGGGAGCGAGACCGGGTCGCTCAGGTACTCGACGCCGCCCTGATGGTCGGCCGTGAAAGCTCTGACCTCTTCGTCGAAGCCGACGCGTTGTCGTCCGCACCACTCCCACCCGTGGTGTCGCCCTCGGTCAGCGGCATCTGCAGCAGTGGCTCGACCGGCACGCCCAAGGTGATCATGGATCACAATCCGGCGGTGCTGCTGCCGTCCTCCAAGCCGTTCCCAGCGGCCTGGGGGGTCGACGTCGGCACGCAGCGGATCCTGGTCCCGACCGCGCTCTACCACACCAACGGGTTTGCCCAGTTCACCTATCTGCTGGCCGGGGACTCGCTTACCATCATGGTCAAGTTCGACGCCGCGCTGGCCGTCGACCTCATCGAGCGCCAGAGGATCACCACATTTACGGCCACGCCTACCATGCTGGCCCGTATCGCCCGGCTGCCCGGCATCGACCGTCGAGACTTCTCGAGTCTGGTGTGGGTCCAGCAGGGGGCGGCATCGTTCCCGCCGGCCCTGGTGCGCACCTGGATCGATCTGGTCGGCGGCGATCGGCTGTACATGTGCTACGGGATGACCGAACGGATCGGGCTCACCGCCATCCGCGGCGACGAGTGGCTCGAGCACCCGGGGAGCATCGGGCGGGGCTTTCGGGGCACGGAGCTCCGGATCCTCGACCAGGACCAGCACGAGGTGCCCGTCGACGAGGTCGGTGAGATCTACATGCGGTCGACGACGACGGGAATGTACGGCTATCTCGGCTCGAGCCAGTCGCTCCCCACCACGGCCGACGGCTTCGCCACCGCCGGCGACCTCGGGCGTCTGGATGCCGAGGGCTACCTGTTCATCGCCGACCGGCGGGTCGACATGATCGTGAGCGGCGGGGCGAACGTGTTCCCGGCCGAGGTGGAAGCGGCCCTGTCCGAACACCCCGCCATTGCCGACGTCGTGGTCATCGGGCTACCCGATCCGGAGTGGGGGCACCGGGTGCACGCCATCGTCGAGCCGGAACGGCCGGACGGGCCGCCGTCGGAGGATGAGGTCAGGGGCTTCGCCAAGCAACGCCTGGCGGGCTACAAAGTGCCCAAGACGGTCGAGTTCGTCGACGCCATCCCCCGGAGCGCCGCCACCAAGGTGAACCGCGCCCAGCTGGTGGCGGAACGGACATCGGACCCCGTCATGACCGACCTCAACGGGTGAGGATGACCACGCTGGTGTTGGCCCCTCTGCCGATGGTGTGGGCCAGGCCGACCCTGGCACCCTCGACCTGACGGGAACCGCACTCGCCGCGCAGCTGGCGAACCAACTCGACCACCTGTCCGAGCGCCGACGCCCCCAGGGGCTCGCCCTTGGACAACAGCCCCCCACTGGCGTTGACCGGGACCCGCCCGCCCATGGCGGTCGACCCGTCGCGGATCAACCCGGGCGAGCAGCCCGGCTCGCACAGGCCCAGTTCCTCGTAGGCCAGCAGCTCACGGGCGGCGTCGGTGTCCTGGCACTCGACCAGGTCGAGGTCGCCGGGTCCGAGGTCCGATTCGCCGTAGGCCGCCTGGGCCGCCCTCCAGGTCGGGGACGGGATGGCGTCGTCGCAACTCCCCGAAAGGGGTGTCGACTCGCTCAGCACCGGCCCCGGAAGGTGCGAGAGCACCACCGACGACCGGAGTCGGACCCCGGTCCAGTCGCGGTCGGCCCGGCGCAGCACGACCGCGGCCGCACCCTCATTCGGGGAGCACAGCATCCACAGCCGGAGAGGGGCGCACACCATCCGGGAGTGGAGGACGGCCTCGGCCGTGACCTCGGAGCGGAACATGGCATCGGGGTTGGCCGACCCGTGCCGACGGTTCTTCACCACCACGGCGGTGAGGTCCTCCTCGGTCACCCCGGAGTTGGACATGAGCCGCTGGGCCCGGAGGGCGAAGTAGGCGGGGGTGGCGGTGAGCCCCGCGGCTTCCTGCCACGGCTCGAAGAACGAGGAGCGGATGATCCCCTTCGGCATCTTCTCGATCCCGAAGGCGAGGACCCTCTCGTACTGGCCGCTGCGAATGGAGGCGGCGGCCAACATGAGGGCGGCTGCCCCGCTGGCACATCCCGCTTCGACGTCGATGATCGGCATCCCGGTCATTCCCAAACGGCCCAGCACGCGATGGCCGGAGGCGACGCCTCCGTAGGCCGTGCCGCAGAAGGCGGCCTGCGGGGAGGTGGCCGCACCGGCCTCGGCCAGCGCGGCGCGGACGGCGTCGACGCCGAGGTCGGTGACCGTATGATCCGGGAAGCGGCCGAAGGGGTGGATGCCGACCCCGGCCACCCCGACGCCGATCACGGGGTCTCCGGAGCGAAGGCCCAGGACAGCAGGGGTTCATCCGCGCCGTCACCGACATCGTCGAGGACCAGACGCATGGCCTGGCCGGCGTGCAGCGAGGCCGGGTCCGACTCGGTCAGCCGGGTCACCACGCGGATGCAGTCCCCGAGCTCCACCACGCCGAAGCCGTAGGGGACCGTACCGTGGTACCCGGGCGGAGGGGAGGTCACCGCGGTCCACGCCCACAGGCGGCCGACCGAGGGCAGCTCGCAGGGGTCGACGGCGTCCGCTCCGCAGTAGGGGCAGGTGTCGGTGGCGGGGAAGTGCTGGCGCCCACAGGACCGACAGCGGGCCCCGATGAGGTGGGGATCCGTCCCCTCGGTGAACAGGCCCTCCTGTACGGCGGTCACGGGTCGGGAGCGTAGCAACGACGACGTCCCCGCCGAGGGGTCCGGGGTCCGGCCATCAGACGGGCATCAGATGATGCCCGCAGCGAGGAGGGTTTCCAGTTGGTCTTCGTCCAATCCGACCAGATCGCACCAGATCTCGCGGTTGTGCTGGCCGAGGGACGGGGCGGGGGAAGGGGCCGAGGGCCTCCGGTCGTCGAGGCGGGGGAACGGCCCCTGCTGGAGGTGGGGTCCGGCAAACGGGTCATCAACCTCGACCAGGTCGCCGCGGGCTATCACGTGGGGGTCGGCGATGATCTCGGCCGCATCGTGGGCCACGCCCACCGGGACGCCGTAGGCCACGCAGACCGCCTCGATCTCGCGGGCGGTGCGGGCGGCGGCCCACTCGGCCACCAGGTCGTTGATGGTGTCGGCGTCCGCGACCCGGCGGCTCAAGGTCGACCAGCGGGGGTCCTCGGCCAGTTCCGTCCGTCCCATGGCGCGGCACAGCCGCTTGAAGTTGGCATCCGAACCACCGACGATGCACACATAGCGCCCGTCCGAGGTGGCGTAGTTGTCGAGTGGGGCCGAATTGGAGAGCCGGTTGCCCTGTCGCTGGCGGGTCATCCCGAGCCGGTCCTGGCCGGCGATGGTCCATTCGAGGATGCGGAGCACCGCTCCGTAGAGGGGGGCGTCCACCACGCCACCCCGCCCGGTTCCCGTGCCGGGACGATCGCGGCGGTAGAGGGCGGCCAGCACGGCTTCGGCGGCAAAGACCCCGGTCAGGTAGTCCGAGATGGTCACGCCGGGACGGACGGGGGGCCGGTCGGGATAGCCGGTGATGGCCAACAGCCCGCCATAGGCGATACCCATGCGGTCCAGTCCCGGCCGCTCGGAGTACGGCCCGTCCTGGCCGAAGACGCTGATGCGGGCCCAGACCAGGCGGGGGTCGCAGTCATCGGGACCGACATCCCACCCTTCCAAGGTGCCGGGCCGGAAGTTCTCGCACACCACGTCGGCGGTGGCCACCAGGCGTCGGAAGAGATCCTGTCCCTGCGGCTGGCGGAGATCAAGGGTGATCCCCTTGCGACCCCGGCCCTCGACGGCCCACCACAGTGAGTAGTCGTGGCCGTCCGCATCCACCGCGAAGGGCCCGATGGTCCGCATGAAGTCGCCGCCGTCAGGCTGTTCGACCTTGATGACCTCGGCACCCATCTCGCCCAGGAGCCCGGCACAGAACGGGGCACTGATCCTGGTCCCCACATCGATGACCCGCAGGCCGGACAAGGGGGCATCGGGCGCCGCCTCCGACACCCCACCCGCGCCGGCAGGGATCGAGTCGCTCAACGCACGCCGGGGAAGTCGGGCGAGCGGCGCTCCTTGAACGCCGCCATCCCCTCGGCCATCTCGGGAGAGGTGGCCGCCATGGCCTGGGCCTGGCCCTCCCGCTCGAGCGACTCGGGCAACGATGTCTCGAAACTGGAGTTGAGCAGCACCTTGGACAGGCCGAGGGAGCGGGTCGGACCCGCGGCCAGGCGGACGGCCAACTCGGAGGCTCCGGCGGCCAACTCGTCCGGTGTGGGGACGCACCGGTAGGCGAGGCCAAGGCCCACAGCTTCCGCCCCGCCCACCTTGTCGCCGAGCATCACCATCGCCTTTGCCTTGGGCAGACCGACCAGACGAGGCAGGAGGTAGGCCCCACCGGCGTCGACCACCAGCCCCCAACGGGCGAACGACCAGACGAAGGTGGTCTGCTCACAAGTAAGCACGAAATCGCACGCCAGGGCCAAGTGGGCCCCCGGGCCGACGGCCGTGCCGTTGACGGCGGCAACCGTCGGCTTGTCGAGCTCCCACAGTTCGCGGATGAACGCCTGCACGCCCACCCGGAGGGCCTCGCTGGTGGTCCGGGGATCGAAGCCGGCGCCCCCGGCGGATCCCACGGTCGACTGCCGGAGGTCCATGCCCGAGCAAAAGGCGTCGCCCACGCCGGTGATGAGCAGCGATCTGACCCGGCTGTCGGCCCGAGCGTCCCGCACCCGGGCCACGATGTCGTCGCGCATCTCGACGCTCAGGGCGTTCTTGGCCTCGGGTCGATCGAGGGTCAGCCGGGCGACATGGTCGTCACCGACCTCGTAGCGGATCATGGCGTCAGTGTAACGACGCCGACTTTCTCGAATGGGGTGGCCGGCTCAACTACGGTCTGCGCCTGTGCGCCAGAACCCTGTCCGCTCATGAATTCCCCCCTTGTCTCTCTCGAAGAGGCGGTGGGGCGTCATGTCGAGGCCGGGGATGCCATCCATGTGGTGACGGGGCACTCGCGTTGGACGGCGGCGGCACGCGAGGTGGTGCGACAGTGGTGGGGTCGCGACCCGCAGTTCACCCTGGTCATGCTCAGCCTGTCCAGCCTCGGAACCGTGCTGTTCCGAGGGAGGCTGCTCAAGCGGGTGGTGACCGGCTACTCGGGTGACGTCTTCCCCAACTTCACGCCCAACAAGTGGTTCGCGGACGCCTACCTGAGCGGGGAGGTGGAGGTGGAGCACTGGTCGTTTCTGACCTTCCTCCAACGCCTGGAGGCGGCGGCCCGTGGGCTGCCCGCCGTCACCACCCTTTCGCTCCGTGGCTCGAGCATGGAGGCGAACGAGGGCTTCGCCGTCGTCGACTCGCCCTTCGGCGGCCAGGTCGGGTTGCTGGCCCCCTACGCACCCGACATCGCCCTCCTCCACGCCCCCCTGGCCGACCGCCAGGGCAACGTCGCCCTCAGCCCCCCGCTCCTCGAGGGGGTCTGGGGCGTGCTGGCAGCCCGGCGCGGCGCCATCGTGACGGTGGAGCGCATCGTCGACGACATCCGTCCCTGGGCCCACCTGGTCAAGGTTCCCGCCCACCGCGTGCTCGCCCTGTGCGAGGTGCCGCTGGGCGCCCATCCCGGCGGCCTGTACACACCTCACCTCCCGGTCGAGGCGTACGGCGAAGACCTCGAGTTCTGGGAGGAGACCCGGGAGGCCAGCCGCGGGCCGGACTTCGACGCTTGGATCCGGCGCTGGGTGTTGGACCCGGCGAACCAGACCGACTACCTCGAACAGCTGGGCCAGGCTCGGACCGCCCGATTGCGCCGTCGGGCCGATCCGGACTCGTGGCGCGACGACGAGGACGCCCACCCTCCGGACCTGGACGCACCCGTCGGAGCCTGGGAGAGGGCCGCGGTCTACGGAGCCCGCCATGTCGCCGCCAGGGTCTCGGACGGCGGATTCGACGCCGTACTGGCCGGGGCGGGCGTGGCCAACCTGTCGGCCTGGCTGGCCATCCGGACGTCCCGCGATGCCGGGTCTCACGCCGTGCTCACCGCCGAGCTCGGATTGTGGGGCTACGAGCCCACGCCGGCCGACCCGTTCGTGTTCAATCACCGCACCTTCCCGAGCGCCACCATGGTCAGTGACAGCGAGACGGTGCTCTCGACGTTGACGGGAGGTCCCGGCACCCGCCTGCTCGGGTGCCTCGGGGCGGCCCAGATCGACCGGCACGGCAACATCAATTCGACGGTGATCCCCGGTCGGGCCTTCTTGGTGGGGTCAGGCGGGGGCAACGACGTGGCCACGGCCGCCGACGAGGTGGTGGTGGTGGCCACCCTGGCCCCCCGCCGCACCGTGGACGAGGTGCCCTACATCACCTCACCGGGTGTCAGGGTGCGGGCCCTGGTGACCGACCTGGCCACCTTCGAGCGCGAGGAGGGTGCGTTCGTGTTGACCGCCGTGCCCGAGGGGCCCGAACCCCTCGAGGAACGCGTCGAGAGGGTCCGCCGGATCTGCGGTTGGGAGGTCACGGTCGCCGACCATGTGGGCGAATTGGGGAACCCGACCGACGACGAGGTCGAGGCCCTTCGTCGCTGGGATCCACAACAACGCTTCCTGCGCCCCGACCTGCCCGGCTGAGCGGGCGACCGAGCCAAACCTCGCCGGCGGAACCCAGGTCCCCCCTTGGCAGGTCCCCGGGCTGAGCGGGGTGGTCGGCAAGTAGCATGCCGACGTGTCGCTGTCCTCAGGTGTTGATCCCATGGGCGAGGATCCGGACCAGACCGCGCTCCGGGAGCTGGCCCGCCAGATCGGCGGCCGCGAGGTCGGTCCGAGGGCCGGAGAGAGCGACGAGTCGGGCGAGGTCCCCAGGGAGGCGATCAAGGCGCTGGCGACGGCGGACCTGTTCCGGGTGACCATCGGCACCGAATGGGGAGGCTTGGGGCTGGGCGACGTCGAGGCGGCCATCGTGCTCGAGGAGATCGCGCGCTTCGACGTGTCGACCGCCATCTGTTGCCAGCTGGCCTACAACGGGCCCAGTCGGGGGATCGAGCATCTCGGCGGCCAGGCACTGAAGGAGCGCTACCTCCCGACGGTGGCGTCGGGGGATTGCATTATCAGCATCGGCATCACCGAGCCGGACGCGGGCTCGGCTGTGCAGAACATGCGCGCCGCCTTGCGGGCTGACGGCCCCGGGCGGTGGCGGCTCAACGGCTACAAGAACTATTCGACGCTCGGCCATGTCGCATCGGCCGTCCTGGTGTGGTGCCGATGGCCGGGCGGCGACGGCGCCAAGGGCATCGGCGCGGTCGTCGTGCCCATGGACCGCGACGGAGTGAGCGTGACCGGGCGCCATCGGGGCATGGGCATCCACGCCGCCACCGAGGCGGAGATCGCCCTCGACGACGTTGCCATCACCGAGGAAGACGTGCTCCTGGCAGGCGACCCGGGGTCGACCGAATCGTTCAAGACGCTGCTCGCGCACCTCAACCACGAGCGCTGCGGCAACGCCGCCATGTGCATCGGTGCCGCCCAGGGGGCCATGGAGCTTGCGGTGACCTACGCCCGTGACCGGGTCGTCGGCGGGCGTCCGATCGCAGAGTTGCAGGGGATCCAATGGAAGTTCGCCGACATGGCCGTTGCCCTCGAGGGAGCGCGTCTGCTGCTCGGACGGGCAGTCCGGCTGGCCGGGCCGGGTGGCACGCCGCCCCCGCTCGAGACGGCGATGGCCAAGACGGCCGCCAACCTGGCGGCCAAGCTGGTGTGCGACGAGTCCATGCAGATCCACGGCGGCTACGGCTACAGCCGGGAGTATCCGCTAGAACGTGCCTATCGGGACATCCGGGGCCTGTGCTTCGGTGCGGGCACCGTGGAGGCACAGAAGAACTTCATCGGCTCCAGCGTGGCCAAGGGGAAGGCCACCAGCTCGCCCGGGTGGAGGGATCAGACCAAGGGTTGACCAGGCGAAGGCGACGCCAACGGTGTGGTCATCGCCATTTCCAATTGGGCCGGCGCTTCTCGGCGAAGGCCGAACGGGCCTCGGTGGCATCATCGAACCTCGACAGCCGGGCCGTGTAGTCCTGCTCGGTTCGGTATGCCTCCTTGAGAGACAGGTACTCGACACGGTTCATGCTCTCCTTGGCCAGGCGGAGGGCGATGGGGCTCTTGGCCGCCAGCTCCTGGGCGAGCGCCTGAGCGGTGGCCAGGAGGTCCTCACGGGGTACGACGCCACGCACCGCCCCCAGCCGGTGCAACTCTGCCGCGCTGACCTCTTCTCCGGTGAAGTACATCTCCCTGGCCTTGTAGCGACCGACGAGCATCGACACATGGGCACTGGCGCCGAGCAGACCCACGTTGATCTCGGGCGCACCGAAACTGGCCCCCTCGGCCGCCACCAGCATGTCGCAGCAGGCGGCGAAGGCCAGCCCGGCGCCCAGCGCAGGGCCATTGATGGCGCCGATGACCGGCACGGCACAGTCCGTGATCGCCCACATGGCATCACGTGCCACCCGCGGTGGATCGGTCACCAGGGTGGGCGCGACCTCATCCGGAGGCCCGGCCGTCTGTCCGACCGATCGCAGGTCGACCCCAGCCATGAAGGCCCGGTCCCCGGCGGCGGTGAAGATGGCGGCCCGAACCTCCCGGTTGTCGTCGAAACTCCGAAAGGCGTCGCGAATCTCCGCCATCGTCCCGCGATCGATGGCGTTGACGGGCGGACGGTCGAGGGTCACCGTGGCGACGTGCTCGTCGATCTCGATGGTCAGGTCAGGCACGGTCGCCCCTCTCCGAGGTGGTGGCCGGTCCGACCCGGCGACGTCCGGCCTGGTACCTGGCGACCCGAGTGCATCCGACGAGGTTACCGGTGGCCGGAGTCGGCGGCTGGTAGGCCGGTGCCCGTACCCGGACGGACTTCGGGTGCCGACGCCCTGCGGCCGCATGGGCGCACCCGGGGCGCAAACCGGGCCTGGGCCGTGGTCCAGGGGCGGGGCGGGCCGAATCGGTAAACTCCGTGATCGCTTCGCCGCTGTCGGCGATCGGCCTGAACGAAGGGACCTTCATGGAGTCGCACGCCTCGGACGTCGCTCTCTTGTTGCTCAGGGTGACCGCGGGCGGGATCTTCCTGGCCCACGGATTCAACCACGTGTTCGGAGGAGGCAAGATCGCCGGGACGGGGCGATGGTTCGAGAGCCTGGGCATGCGACCCGGATGGCTCCATGCCTGGACCGCCAGCCTCACCGAGATCGGCGCCGGGTTCCTGCTCATCGCCGGTCTGCTGACGCCGTTTGCCGCCGCAGGCGTGGTGGGGGTCATGCTGGTGGCGTGGATCACCAACCATCGGGGAAACGGCTTCTTCATCTTCCGCCCCGGCGAGGGTTGGGAGTACGTGATGACCCTCACGGTCGTCGGGGTGGTGATCGGGATCCTCGGCCCGGGCCGGTGGAGCCTGGATGATGTTGCCGGACTGCTCGGGCTCGGCGGGTGGACGGGCTGGTGGATCGTGCTCGCCCTCGGGGGTGGGGGCGCGGCCCTGCTCCTGGCCGGTTTCTGGCGGCCTCCGGTGAAGGCATCGGCGGCCGAGTAGCGAACAGCCAGGACCGGTGGCGACCGAAGGCTCTCCGTCCGCTTGTTGCGCTCAGCTGAATTCGGGCATCACCGTCTCGGCGAAGAGCTCGAGAGTCCGGGGGTCGGCCCGGTCGTGGGTGAAGAAGACGAAGAGGGAGATCCCCTTGTCCACCAACTGGGCGATCCGATCGCGCACCATGGACGGAGTGCCCACGTAGCCGCCCGCCTCCATCCCCCAACCTTCGCCGCCGTAGCGCCGCTCGGCGGCGGCCCTGGCCGTCCGCAGGGACGACTGGTCAGGGGCCAGGACCAGTACCGCCTCGTGGGATCGGCGGATGGTCGCCGGGTCCCGATCGATCCGGGCGCATTCCTCCTCCAAGCGGTCCTTGCTCGCCTCCCACCCGGCGAGCCCGTAGGTGGGGATGTTCCAGACGTCGGCGTAGCGGGCCACCAGGGGCAAGGTGCGGAGCGGCCCGATCCCCCCGATGTGGATCGGCGGATGCGGGGTCTGCGCCGGGGCCGGCAGGTTGGGCAGGTCGGTGACCTGGAAGTGCCGACCGGTGAAGGTCGTGGTCGCCCGGGTGAACATGCGGGTCAGGATCTCCAACGACTCGGCCAACCGATCGGACCGCTCGGGGAATGCGCCCCAGGGCATGCCGGACTGCACATGCTCGGCGTTCACCGAGCCGCTGCCGATACCGAGCTCGAGTCGTCCCCCCGACAGGACGTCGAGGGTCGTCGCCATCTTGGCCAGCAGGGCGGGGTGGCGGAAGTTGTTGCAGAGGACGAGATGGCCCACCCGCAACGTGGTCGTCTGGGCCAGGAGGTAGGAGGCCAGCGTCCACCCTTCGAGCGAGTCGAGCTCCGGCTGACCGGGGCTGTAGAGGTGGTCGTAGAGCCAGAGCGAGTCGAAGCCCACCGATTCGGCCACGCGGGCTCGCTCGAGCATCTGCGAATAGGTGAACGAGACCTGGGGGACGTAGACGCCGAACTCCGTCGTCGAACCTGCGGTCATCCGGTCAACCGGGCGACGACCTGCCGGCGCAGCAGTTTGCCCGTTTCGGTCCGGGGGAGCTCCGGCCAGAATTCGATGGTCTCGGGGGTCTTGGACGAGCGGAGCCGTGTCCGGACCACCTCCCTCAGCTCATCCCCGCTCATCGATCCGCGCTCACTCGCCACCACCACGGCCGCCAGGCGCTGTCCCCATTCGTCGTCGGGCAGGCCGACAACCACCGCGTCCACGACGCCGTCGCACGCCAGGAGCACGTCCTCGATCTCGTCCGGTGCGATGTTCTCGCCCCCCCGGATGATGGTGTCGTCGGCTCGTCCTTCGATGAACAGGTAGCCGTCCTCGTCGATGCGCCCCCGGTCGCGGCTGGAGAACCACCCGTCCCCGTCCAGCACGCTGACCCCGGCGTACTCGCCGGAGATCTGCTCGCCTCGGAGGAACAGCAGACCGAGCTCTCCGGCGGGGAGGGGTTCGCCCGCCTCGTCCCGCACCTGCAACTCGATCCCGGGCAGCAGCCGCCCGACCGACCCCAACCGGGCCCGGACGGCCGGATCCTCACTGGTGAAGGCGGCCCGGTGGTCGTCTGGGCCGAGCAGCGCGATGGTCGAGCTGGTCTCGGTCAGGCCGTAGGCGTTCACGAACCCCGTGGTCGGAAAGAGCTCCATCGCCCGGCGCAGCACGGGGGTCGGCATGCGTGCCCCGCCGTAGGACAGGGCATTCAGGCTGGGTGTGTCGGCATCACCGGCTCCCTGGAGGTGGGCCACCACCCGGGCCAACATGGTAGGGATGACCATGGCCTGGGTGACCTTGTGGTCTCGGACCGTGCGCAGCCAGAGCTCGGGGTCGAACCGGTCGAGATAGATGATGCGACGACCTGCGTAGACGTTGCTCAGCAGGTTGGCCACCCCGGCGATGTGGTAGGGCGGGACGGACACCAGCGAGATCTGGCGCTCGTCGGCACTGGCGAACTCGACGGTGCCCAGCAGGTAGGACATGAGATGACGGTGACGCAGGACGGCGGCCTTGGGGGCCGCCGTGGTCCCACTGGTGTAGAGCAGCACGCAGGGAAGGTCGGGATCCTGGGGCGGCGGAGGTTCCACACGGGCCCCGGACAGCGACTCGGCGAACTCCTGGCACTGGGCCGACCGTGCTGGATCCGCACCAGCCGGTGGCTCGGTCCCGTATACGACGAATGCGCCGGGGTGGGCATCGATCTGGGCGGCCAGCTGCTCGGCCCCCAGTCGGTAGTTGAGCGGGATGAAGGGCACTCCTGCGCCGGCGGCACCGAAGAGCGAAAGCGGGTAGGCGGCATGATTGCCTCCCAGGTAGACGACGGCGGGCACCCCGAGCTCGAGGAAGCGGGCCGATGCCGCCCACGAACGTTCGGCCAACCGGGCGTAGTCGATGCTGTCCCCGTCGGCGGTCAGCGCGGTCCGGTCCCCGTAGCCGGCGTGGACCATGTCGAGCACGAGGCCGAGGTGCATGGCCGCGGTTCAGTCCGAGGAGGGGAGTGGCTTCGCGCTCTTCAGCCGGAGCGGGAGCCCGTCGACGGCGAGCTCGCCCTCACCCGGCTTCGTGCACAGCAGTTCCAGCGTGTCGGACTCGTCCACGTACCGCTTGCCGAGAACGACGGCACCCTCGTGACCCGGTTGGATCTCCCGCTTCGGGGAGGCGTCATCGCCGCTCAGAACGGGCAGCCCTCCGCAGGTGACGGCGACGGCTCCTCCGGGGGTGCGGATCACGATCACCTCCGCTTCGCTCACCGCGCTGCGCAACCGAGCCCCTACCGTCAGCTCCATGAACTAGTCCCTCCTCCGATGCATCTGATGGGCCGTCCCGACGGAAGCAACTGGCCTCTGCCGGCATCGAGTTGAACGAAACGCCGACGCGGCACGATCCACCTGCCGGTCGGCTGCCGGGCCTGCAGTGCCGGATCCCCTCTGAAGACTCTTCCCTCACTCCGACGATCGAGCAATTCGGCGACATCGTACCCCTGACTGCTCCCATGACTGGCACCGTGGGATTCTGAGGCTCGGGCTGTCCACCGACAGGGCCTCGCTAGTCTCGTCTGCGTGTCGGACCTGCCTGTCCCTCCCGAAGGTACCTCCACAGCAGTGGACACGGTGGGCCGGCTGGTCGCCGGGCTCGGTCGTCACGGCATCGCCGTGGCCCCCGACGCCAGCGAGGGCGTGGCCGGCACGGCACCCGCGGCCTGCCCGGTGCTGCGATGGGCGGCGTCGGGGGCCATGTCCTTGACCGGCTGGCCGGGCGAGGCTCCCCAATGGCCGACCGGTGACGTGGTCGGACGGCTGGATGGCGCGGCCCGCCTCCTCGGCGTCATGGCCCGAGGATTCGGGACGGACCTGGCGCTGGACATCGGCGCCCTGCTGACCCAGCGCGCCGCCGCCCGGGGTGTTGCCCGCTCAGGTGCCGTCTCCGTGGGTGGGCGCTGCCGGCTCGTCCGCGCCAGCGACGGTTGGGTGGCGGTCAGCCTGGCCCGCCCCAGCGATCTCGAGCTGGTCCCCGCCTTGACGGGTGGCTTCGTCACGGCCTGCTCCGACCCAGACCTTCCCGGAGAGGTGTGGGACGGACTGAGGGAGTTCGTGAGGCGCCGACCGGGGGACGAGGTGGTGGCGAGGGCGCAGCTGCTCGGTCTCCCGGCGGCCCGGCTGCCGGCCTCGGCACCAGGCTCCGGACTGCCCTGGGTGATCCAACAGTTGGGCCAGAGGGCGCCGACGCCGACCCGGCCGCCGGTGGTCGTGGATTTCTCCGCCATGTGGGCGGGTCCACTCTGTGCTCATCTCCTGGGCCGGTGCGGCGCCCACGTGATGAAGGTGGAGGACGTCGGCCGCCCGGACGGGGCGCGCCGGGGGGACCCCTGGCTGTTCACCGAGCTCCATCGGCATCACGACCAGGTGCTGCTCGACTTCCGGAGCCCGACCGACCGACGGGCGCTGGGAAGGCTCGTCGACTCCGCCGACATGGTGGTCGAGAGCTCCCGTCCCCGGGCCTTGGCCTCCCTCGGGTTCAGCCCCCAGGAATTCCTCGGGGCGCGGTCCGGACGGACCTGGGTGTCGATCACCGGCTACGGCCGCGACGGACCCCGGTCGAATTGGGTGGCATTCGGTGACGACGCCGCCGTGTCCGCGAAACTGGTCGGCACCAGTGGTGGCGCGCGCTCGCCCGTGTTCTGCGCCGACGCCATCGCCGATCCGGTCAGCGGCCTGTGCGCGGCGGCGGGGGCAGCCGCCTCCTTTGCCGCCGGCGGGGGCTACCTCGTCGACTGTTCCATGCAGGCCTCCAGCGCGTTCGCCAACCGGGACGGGAGTTGTGCCGGAGAGCACCGGGTGGAACGGCACGGTTCGACGTGGACGGCATATCACGATGACGCATCACAGAGAGTCGAGAGCGAGGCTGATCCGCGGGGCCGGTGGCGGGACGAGCGGCGCCTCTCCGCGTGACCCCTTCACCGCCGGGGGCCGCGGCGCCGCCGTTGGTGTTCACGGACGTGGAGATCGAGGGCCGTCCGGGCCAGACGGTCGTCGCCGTGGCCGGCGTCGTCACCTTCGTCGGCGACGGAGATGATGCCCGCCGTGAGGTCCGGAGGCACCGGCGGGACGACACCGTGACCATCGACGGCCGGGGTGGCGCCCTCCTTCCGGGCCTCCACGACCACCACCTCCATCTCCTCAGCCTGGCGGCACGGGACGCCTCGGTGGACTGCAGCCAGCCGGCCGTGTTGGACCGCGCCGGGCTGGGCCAGGCCTTGCGGACGGCGGCCGCCGGCCGCCCACCGGGCCATTGGGTGCGGGGCTACGGGTATGACGAGTCCAGCACCGGTGCGCTCGACCGAGCCGGACTCGACGAACTGCTGGGTGGCCTTCGCAGCATCCCGGTGAGGATCCAACACCGCAGTGGCCATCAATGGGTTCTGAACACGGCCGGGGTGGCCGCCATCCGCCGCGTGTCGGGAGAGGACCGATGGCCGGGCCCCGATGGCCTGATGCCATCGGACGGCATCTTCTCCGATGTCGACGGGATCCTCCGTCCGCTGTGGTCCGCAGGGCAGGGACCGGAGCTGGGTGGAGTCGGTGCCCGGCTGGCTCGTTTCGGGGTCACCGGCGTTACCGATGCCACGGTCACCAATGGCATGGCCGAGATCGAGGTGGTGGCCGCCGAACAGACGAGGGGCGCGCTCGGCCAGCGGGTGCTCATGCTGGGGGACGGGTTGCCGGCCCGGTCGGGGTCGATGCTGTGCACCGGGGCCCTCAAGCTGGTCCTGACCGACACCGACCTCCCCTCACTCGACGAGTTGACGGCGGCCATCGTCGCGGCCGGAGCCCGGGGCGTCGCCTTGCACTGCGTCAGCCGCCAGTCGCTGGTCCTGGCCGCTGTGGCACTGCGCGAGGCGGGCGGAGGTCCTCATCGCATCGAGCACGCCAGCGTGGCACCTCCCGAGGCCATGGCGCTGTTGCGTGGCCTACCGGTCACCGTCGTCACCCAACCCGGGTTCATCACCGAGCACGGTGACCGCTACCGCCGCGAGGTCGATCCGAGCGATCGAACCTGGCTCTACCGGCTACGCGCCTGGACCCTGGTCGGTGTCCCGCTGGCCGGCAGCACGGATGCGCCGTTCGGTGATCCCGACCCCTGGGCGGCAATGCGTGCCGCGGTGTCCCGCCGGACGGCGGGTGGCGCCGTCATGGGTGGCGCAGAGCGCCTGAGTGAGGAGCAGGCCCTCGGCCTGTTCCTCACACCGCTGGAGGACCCCGGGGGTCTGCCACGTCGAGTGGCCGTGGGGGCCAGCGCCGATCTCTGCCTGCTCTCCGTGGCGTGGCGCGAGGCCCGGCACCGGCTCGACCATCAGCTGGTGCGGGCCACCTTCGTCGACGGCAAGGCCATCTGGGGCGGGTGAGGCCAGCGGCTGCCGTCGACTCCGCCCTTCGATGGGTCGCGGGCGAAGGCGGCGGGATAGCATGCGGGGACAGCGCACCGGCGGCACCAAACAGTGGCCCGACCGCCGCCGACGACGGGGGAGAATCGATGACCGCAACGACCAACGGCACCGGGACCGCGGCCGGTGAGCAACGGATGCTCATCGACGGAAAGCTCGTCGAGGCCAAGTCGGGAAAGCTGTTCGACAACGTCAACCCGGCCACGGAGGCGGTGCTCGGCCAGGTGGCCGACGCCGGCCACGAGGACGTCGAGGAGGCCATCAGTGCGGGCCGGAGGGCGTTCGACGAGTCGGACTGGTCCACTGACAGGCAGCTGCGTCAACGATGCCTCCGTCAGCTCCAGACCGCCCTCGAGGAAGAGCAGGAACTGCTGCGGGCTGAACTCGTGGCCGAGGTGGGGACTCCGGTGCTGCTCACCTATGGTCCGCAGCTCGACGCCCCGCTGGCCGAGGGGTTCCGGTGGCCGACCGACTTCATCGATGAGTTCCAGTGGGAGCGCGACATCCCCGAGGGCCGCGCCTTCGGCACCCGGAGTTGGCGCAAGGTGACCAAGGAGCCGGTGGGGGTGGTGGCCGCCATCGTCCCCTGGAACTACCCCTTCGAGGTGACCGTCAACAAGCTGGGACCGGCGCTGGCCACGGGGAACACCGTGATTCTCAAGGCGGCACCGAACACGCCGTGGAACGCCACCCGCATCGGTCGCCTGGTGGCGGAGCGGACAGACTTCCCCCCTGGCGTCCTCCAGGTGGTGACGACGTCAGACAACGCCGTGGCCGAGGACCTGGTCACCGACCCGCGCGTCGACCTCATCTCCTTCACCGGGTCCACCGCCGTCGGGCGCCGGATCATGGAGAAGGGCGCCCCCACCCTCAAGCGACTCTTCCTCGAGCTGGGAGGGAAGTCGGCGGACATCCTCCTCGATGACGCCGACTTCGAGGCCAAGCTGTCCATGGCGTGGACGGTGTGCGTCCACGGGGGCCAGGGATGCGTGAT
Source organism: Acidimicrobiales bacterium (assembly GCA_015478655.1). Lineage (GTDB taxonomy): Bacteria > Actinomycetota > Acidimicrobiia > Acidimicrobiales > RAAP-2 > Bog-756. The sequence goes on from JADMIJ010000005.1 coordinate 27,657, forward strand.
GCTCACCAGGATGCTGCTGCCCCGGTCCCGCTACGACGAGGGCATGGCCCTCATCGAGGCCGGGTTCCAGAACGTCCCCTACGGTGATCCCACGGACCCGGGCAACCTCCAGGGGCCCCAGATCAGCGCCCTGCAGCGCGAGCGGGTGCTCGGCTATATCGAGAAGGGCGTGGCGGAGGGGGCCCGGCTGGTGGCCGGGGGCGGTCGGCCTCCCCAGTTCGACAAGGGGTTCTACGTCGAGCCGACCCTGTTCGCCGACGTCGACAACTCGATGACCATCGCCCAGGAGGAGATCTTCGGACCCGTTCTGGTCGTGGTGCCCTTCGATGACGACGACGACGCCGTGCGGCTGGCCAACGACAGCCACTACGGGCTTGGCGTCGGGGTGACCTCCGGCTCGGAGGAACGGGCACTGGCCGTGGCCCGGCGGGTCAGGGCGGGGACGGTGGCCGTCAACGGCGGTGTCTGGTACGGCGCCGACGCGCCCTTCGGCGGGTACAAGGCCAGCGGCATCGGGCGGCAGAACGGGCCCGAGGGGTTCGAGCAGTACACCGAGACCAAGACCTACGCCGGTGGCCTGCCCCCGTTGACGGAGTAGCAACCGGGTATGCGGCCGGAGCTGCACCACGAATGACCCGAGCCGACAATGGCGGAATGGAGATGCGCATGGACGTCAGGTCGATGGAGGACGTGAGCCCGGTCATCGAGCACAATGGGACCACACCGGTGTGGTGGCTCGTTCCGCCGGGCCAGATGCAGGAGGCCACCGACGGCGGCTTCCTCGAGCTGGTCAGTGAGTGGATCGTCGAGGGCGGTGGCATGGTCGATCCGCACTCCCACCCGACCCACGAGTTCTATTACATCGTCGCCGGCCGGGGGATCATGAAGATCGGGGACGAGGAGCGGGAGGTGGGTCAGGGAGACCTGGTGTACACGCCACCGGACACCACGCACAGCATCTGGCCCGCGACCAACAACGCGCCGTTGCACGGGCTGGCCTTCGCCATCGGGGTGAAGGGAGCGGGCCCGGTCGACTACACGACCTGAGCAGCAGGCCGATCGAGCGGGGTCTGCGTTCAGCGCCTCGCTCGGCCGAGGGGGGTGGTGGACGCCAACTCGGCGGCCGCTCGCATGGTGTCGAGCACCACGTACTCGTAGGCGGCCATGCTCGGGTTGTCCGCCTGGCCGGAGACCACGCGTGCGTAACCGGCCTCGAGGACGATGGCCAGCTTGAAACGAGCCAAGATCACGTAGTAGTCGATCTCGTCGACATCCCGCCCGCTCACACTGGCGTAGTGCTCCAGTGCTTCCGCCCGGCTGGGCATCCCGGTCGAGTCCACGTAGCCCTTGGTCCGGTCCTCATCGGGATCCGTCCAGCCGCTCATGACCCACCCGAGGTCCAGGAGGGGATCACCGACGGTGGACATCTCCCAGTCGACCATGGCCGCCAACCGGGCCGGTGCCCCGTGGCCGAACATGACATTGGCGAACTGGTAGTCCCCGTGAATGATCCCGGGCACCCAGTGCGTGGGCTTGTGGGCGCGCAGCCAATCCGAGGCCACATCGAGCCCGGGTAGCTCGCGGAACTGGACGGCATTGAGGTGGGCCAACCACCGGTCCACCTGACGATCGTGAAAGCCCTCCGGCTTGCCGAATCCCTCCAACCCCCGGGCACGCCAGTCGACCCGAGCCAGCCGGGCAATGCCGTCGATCAACTCGATCCCCAGTCCGTAGCGCGCCTCGAGGTCGGTATCGAAGGGGGCGGGCCATCCGTCCATGTTCATCGGGGACCACCCGTCGACCAGGCTCATGAGGTAGAAGGACGACCCGATCACCTCCGGGTCGCTGCACGAGGCAAACGCCTCGGGGTGGGGCACATCGGTGCCGTTCAGCGCCTCGAGGACGCGGAACTCGCGCAGCATGGTCTCGTTCCGGCCCTTGGGGACGATCCGGGGTGGCCGTCGGAGCACGGCGTGAAACCCGCCCCGCCGGATCTCGAAGATCTCGTTGGAGGCGCCGCCGCTGATGAAGCTGGACGTGACCGGCTCGCCCTGTCCGGGGAGATCCTCTCCGTCCATCCATCGGCCCAGGCGTTGGACGTCCACCAGCCCGTCGGTGCGGACGGCAATGGCTTCTTCCTCTTCCGCGGTTCGCTTGGCCAACGGTCAGCCTCCTTCGTCGTCGGGATAGGGCTCTGCGAAACCGGCGTCGGGCACGTCGGCCAGACCCTGGTGCAGCTCGACCGGCGGCGCCGTCGTCGGGGGGTCGGGAACGCGTGGGGCCATGATGCCCTCACGCCTGCGCAGCGCGAACATGCTCTCTCGCCGACCGGAGTAGGAGGGTGGTTGGCGCACCATCCAGACGATCCCTTCGGCGGCCACGGCTGACGGTTCCCAGTTCGAGTGGTCGACTCCGGGGGTGTTGGCCACGAATCCCTCGGAGGCCACGGCCACGTCGATGCGAAAGCAATTGACGGCGATGTTCGAAGGCGCCAGCTGGAGTGCGGCGTCCACCGTCAGGCGCTCGAGGCCGATCTTCGAGATGCCATAGGCCATCAGCGACGAGTGGGGGTACATGGCGGCAACAGACGAGACGTTGATGACAACGCCGCCGCCCGTCGCGCCCATGGCCGGGACCGCCTGGCGCAGGGCGATCATGGGGGCGCGCAGATTGACCTGCATGATGAGGTCATAGCGGGACAAGGGGATGTCCAGACCACCGACGAAGGTGATGGCGGCATTGTTCACCAGGATGTCGAGGCGTCCGAAGTGCTCGACGGCCCGGTCCACCATCGCCTCCACCTGTGCATCGACGGCCAGATTGGTCGGGATGGCCAGCCCCCGGCGACCCGCCTGTTCGATGGCGGCCACCGTCTCATCGAGCGTCCCGGGCGTCCGCCGGGGCTCGATTCTGGTGGACCGGGCGGCGCAGGCCACATGGCACCCGGCCTGGGCCAGCGCCACCGCGGTGGCGGCGCCGACCCCCCGGCTGGCCCCGGTGACCAGGGCCACTCTCCCGTCCAGATCGTCCATGTCCGTGCCTTTACTCCGCCCGGTCGGGGTCGTCCCGTCCCGGGCCCTCGGCACCGCAGGCGCCCGGGGCAAACAGTATGTATGTTGGATACGTCATGAATCAAGCGCACCGGACGATCATCGGACGAGGCCCGGCCACCAGTTCCACGGCCATCGGTTCCGACGGCCTCCCGTGTCCGGGCTCTGCCAGTGCTCCGGGCGTGTCGGACCGGCGGCAGGCACGTTGAGGCCCGCCGGTGGTGATCCGGGGCTCCGGGCCGCCCACGTGCAGGACACCCGACGGGCGCTCATCGCCACGGCCCGACAGCTGTTCGCCGAAGACGGGTTCCAAGCCACCCGGACCGAGGAGATCGTGCAGCGGGCCGGGCTCACCCGGGGGGCCCTCTACCACCACTTTCGCGACAAGGAGGATCTCTTCCGCGCCGTGTTCGAGGAGGTGTCGGGCGAAGTGGTCCAACTGCTGCGCCGTCGATCGAGCGACGGGGACACCAACGCCTGGGACCTCTTCCGCATCAACAGCGAGGTCTACCTCGATGCGGCGTCGACCAACCAGGCCTACCGACAGATCGTCCTCATCGACGGCCCGGCGGTCCTGGGCTGGACGACGTGGTCGGAGCGTGGGGACGGTCCGACCCACAAGATCATCGAGTATCTGCGGGACGCGGTGGCCGAAGGACTGCTCGAACCCCAACCGATCGAGCCGTTGGCCCACCTGCTGACGGCGCTGGGCGTCGGGTCGGCCATGTACGTCGCCCACGCCGACGATCCGTTGACGGCCCGACGGGAGATCGGCCAATGCAACGATCGATTCCTCACCGGACTGGGCCTGAGGACCCGGGGCCCCGAACCGGCCCGCCTCTCGTGACTGACCGGACCCTGCAGCCAACGGGCGGCGCCACCGGTGCCGACGCCCTGAAGACCTGAAGAAAGGACCTCGATGAGCTGGGATTTCTCAACCGAACCGGAGTTCCAAGCCAAACTCGATTGGGCTCGCACCTTCGTCGAGGAGCGAGTCGAGCCCCTCGACCTCCTCTATCCCCACCGACAATTCCACCCCCTCGACGACGAACTGCGGCCGCTGGTCGACCCGATGAAGCAGGAGGTACGGGACCACGACCTCTGGGCCGCGCACCTCGGGCCGGAGCTCGGAGGGAAGGGGTACGGGCAGCTCAGGCTGGCCCTCCTGAACGAGATCCTGGGTGTGTCGGGTTGGGCGCCCATCGTCTTCGGGACCCAAGCCCCCGACACCGGCAACGCCGAGATCATCGCCCACTACGGCACGGAGGCGCAGAAGGCGACCTACCTGCAGCCGTTGCTCGACGGCGAGGTGTTCTCCTGCTACTCGATGACCGAGCCGCAGGCCGGATCGGACCCGAAGCAGTTCACGACCCGCGCTGTCCGCGACGGGGACGAATGGGTGCTCAACGGGTGGAAGTTCTTCTCCTCCAACGCCCGCACGGCAGCGTTCCTGATCGTCATGGCCATCACCGACCCGGAGGTCAGCGTGTACCAGGGCGCGTCCATGTTCCTGGTCCCCACGGACACGCCCGGCGTGGACATGGTCCGCCACATCGGGCTGGCCGGCGAGTCCGAGGACGAGGGCATGCACGCCCTGATCCACTACCAGGACGTCCGGGTACCCGCCGACAGTCTGCTCGGCGGCGAGGGCCAGGCGTTCGCCATCGCCCAGACCCGGCTCGGAGGGGGTCGGGTGCACCACGCCATGCGGTCGGTGGCCACCTGCCAGCGGGCACTCGACCTGCTGTGTGAGCGGGTGCTCAGTCGTGAGACGCAGGGGAGCCTGCTGGCCCGCAAGGAGTTCATGCAGGGCGACATCGCCGATTCGTATGCCGAGCTGGCCCAGTTCCGGTTGCTGGTGCTGTACACCGCCTGGGAGATCGACACCTACAAGGACTATCGGCGTACCCGAAAGAACATCGCCGCCATCAAGGCGCTCACCCCCAAGGTGGTGCACGACGCCGTGTGGCGGTCGATGCACGCCCATGGCGCCCTCGGGGTGTCAAACGAGATGCCCTTCGGAGGCATGTGGATGATGGCTCCCGTGATGAGCGTGGTGGACGGCCCCACCGAGGTCCACAAGGTCACGGTGGCCCGGGAGGTGCTGAAGGACTACGAGCCCGCCCCGGGTCTGTGGCCGACGGCCCACCTGCCGGCCCAGAGGGAGGCGGCCCGCGCCAAGCTGGCCACGTATCTCGAGCACGTGGTCGGAAATTCTTGAGCTTAGTCTCCCCCGGTCGAGACGAAGATCTCCCACGCCCCTCTGACGCTGGCATCAGGGCGATCCTGGCCTTGTCCGACGTGAGCATGGAGCAATTCGCCCTCGGACTCCTCCGCCGCTTCGAGTGGGCCGACAAACGGGTGCTCGGGCGGCGGGTCCATCGAGTCCACCCCGTCATCCCGCACCAGCGCGGTGGGGCTCCCATCAGAGAACCAGCGGGCCAAGTGCTGCCGGTACGGGTCGCGGTACCAGCCCTGGGCCCTGTGGAGCGTCTGGGGCAGCGTTCTGTTCATGGACTCCAGTTTACCGTACGTTCACCTAACCGTCACCGTACGTTCACTTTTCCATCCCTGACAGGAGAGCGCAAAGAGCCGGGAAGGCCCGCCCCGAGCGCACGGCCCGGGTGGAGGCAACCAGGTACCGTTGGGCCTGGCCAGCGATGTGCGGGGTGGCCGCAGGCCCCAACTGCAGGGCCCGATCCATGGAACGGCGGTCCAGGAGGTGTCGTGAAACCACCGGCTCTTACCACCAACCTGCCTGGGCGATCCTGCTTCGGCCCCCTCCTTCGGCTGGCCCCGTAGTGCTCCTCCTGCCCGAAGCCGCCGGTCCCATGGACCCTGCTCCCACGACCCCCAGCCGCCCGCCGGGTTCGATCCGGAGGACCTCCAGCATCGACACGGCTCGACCTGACGGGCTGCGGGGAGACCTCTTCATCACTGCTCGGGCCCGGGACCTGCGCACCGACCTCGACGGGACCGCCTCGGTGGTGGGCGAGGCCGAGCTGGATGCCCGGGTGGACGGGACGACCCGGGAGCTCCGCTCCCTCGTCACGATGCCGGCGCTTCCCGCACTCGACCTGCTCATCGGGACCGTGGTCGGCCCCGGGTTCCGGCGCCGTCTGGCCGACGAGGTGCCCCGCGAGCAGGAGGTGGGGTCCTTGCTGCACCTGCTGCTGGACGACCTGCCCGGCGCCGCCCTGGTGTCGGGATACGCCCTTCAGCGGGGAGGTGCCCTCGAGGATCTCGAGCCCCGAGCAGCATCGCCGGAGGGTTCGACGGCCGGAGCCGCCGCCCTTGGCGTGCGCGATGACCTCTGTGCCGGCTGGGCGCACGACGCCACCATGATGGTGACGATCCGCACCCGGGGGGCCATTCCCATGGCGATGGGGCCGCCCGCTCCGATCCTCGAGCCGCCGGACGATCCGTGGTCGTGGCACGAGATGCCCCCGCTGGCGCCCCATGCCATGCGACGCCGCCGCCGGCTGGACGTCCTCCCGTCCACAGCGCCCGAGACGGCCCACGGGGTCGACGTCCATTTCCGGGACAGCCACATGGACGCGGACGGTGCCGAGTCCGTGGTCCACGAGTACTCCGTGTCCGGTGCGGTGGAGGGCGTCGAGGGGCGGGTGACAGCGATGGCCGCTCGCGCCCGCGTGCTGCCGTGGATGGAGTGCCCGGCCGCTGTGGCCAGCGCTGACCGCCTGATCGGCATGCCCGTGGGCGAGCTCCGGACCTGGGTCCGGCGGGAGATGACGGGCGCATCCACGTGCACCCACCTGAACGACACCCTGCGCGCCCTGGGCGACGTGACGGTGCTGGCGTCGGCGCTCGACAATACGGATGCGGGGGACACCCCCGGCGTGTGAGCCCTCGGGCGGGAGGCGGTTGCCTGTGACAAGATCCCCGGGCCGAGGGTGCCCTTGTCGAAGCGAAGGGCTCGCCGGGGGTACGGGACCTCGGGCGACGTGTGCCCACCGGGGAGAGTCCGACATGTCCGAACCGTCCGGATTGCGAAGCGTGCTCGACCTCGAGCCGGCAGGGAAGGGCCGGTTCCGGGCCCGGAACTTCGACACCGGATTCGGAGGCGTGGTGTTCGGAGGCCAGCTGCTGGCCCAGACCATCGTGGCCGGGTCATCCGTGGACCCGACCAAGGAGGTCAAGTCGGTCCACACCGTCTTCGCCCGCGGGGGCGCCATGGATCAGGAGCTGGACATCGACGTCGAGCCCATGCATGTCGGACGGGCGCTGGCCAGCGCCACGGTGACCATCCGGCAGGCCGACCGGCTCTGCACCCGTTCGCTCGTCCTCCTCAGCGCGGTCGAACCCGACCTCATCCGGCACGGGGCGGGTGCACCCGCCGTCGGGGCACCTGACGACGCGCCGCGCTCGGGTGGAGCCGAGGCGTTCTGGGAGATCCGGGTGGTCGACGGGATCGACATCGCCGACCCCGAAGCGGTCGGTCCGGCCGAGCTCTTCGTGTGGGTCCGCTTCCCCGGGGGAGCGGCGACCGGTGTTGTCGGCCAGGCCATGCTGGCCTACGCCACGGACGGCTTTCTCATCGGCACGGCCATGCGCCCCCATGCGGGCATCGGGCAGTCGATGTCCCACGTGTCCATCTCGACCAGCGTCCTGAGCCACACCCTGACGTTCCACGAACCGATCGACGCCACGGCGTGGCATCTCCTGGCCCATGAGAGCCCGTATGCGGGACGCGGCCGTTCCTACGGTCGGGCCAACATCTTCACCGAGGATGGTCGTCTGGTGGCCTCGTTCGTCCAGGACAACATGGTCCGCGCCTTCCCCGACGGCCAACAGCCCGGGACCACGGGCCGTTCGAAGTTCTGAGCCGACATGGAACTGAGCGGTGCAGCAGCAGTGGTCACCGGCGGCGCCGGGGGGTTGGGCGAGGCGACGGTGCGACGCCTCGTGGCGGCGGGGGCCAGGGTGGTCATCGCCGACCTGGCCCGGGAGAAGGCGGAGGCCCTGGCGGGCGAGATGGGCGCCGCGGCAGCGTTCGTAGAGACGGACGTGACCGAGGAGGACAGCGTGTCGAGGGCTCTGGACTGCGCCTCCGCCATGGGACCGTTGCGCGTGGCGGTGGCCGTCCACGGGGGTTTCGGCGGAGGGGGGAGGACGCTGCGGTCCGACGGGACCCCGCATGCCTTGGAGGACTTCCGTCGGACAGTCGACCACTACCTGGTGGGGACGTTCAATGTCCTCCGGCTGGCCGCGCAGGCCATGGCCAGCACGGACCCCGGGGAGGACGGTGAGCGCGGCGTGATCATCAACACAGCCTCCATCGCCGGCTACGAGGGCACCATCGGTACGGTCGCCTATGCCGCCGCCAAGGGCGGCGTCATCGGCATGACCCTGACCGCGGCCCGAGACCTGGCCGTGGTGGGCGTCCGGGTGGTGACGATCGCCCCCGGGACGTTCATCACCCCCGCCTACGGGATGGAGCCGGAGAAGGTCGAGGCCATGTGGGCTCCGGCGGTCCCCTTCCCCAAACGGATGGGACAGCCGCGCGAGTATGCCCACCTGGTGCAGGCCATCTGCGAGAACTCGTACCTCAACGGTGAGGTCATCCGGATCGATGGGGCCATCCGGTTCGGGCCAAAGGGCCCTCGGTGATCCACGGGGCGTGAGCCTGGGCCCTCGGCGCAGGCAGGATCAGGCGGGCGCCTATCCGATGGTGGGCAGGATCCTGTCCTGCAGGAAGTCGACCACCGCATCGGAGAAGGCGTCGTTGCGGTCGCCGGCGATCATGTGGGCCGCTCCTTCGACCCCCACCACCGTGGCGTCGGGAATGCGGGCCAGGAGGTCGTCCACGCCCTCCTGGGTGACGACGTCGCTGAGGAGACCTCGAACCAGAAGGGTGGGAACGCGTATGTTGCTCATGGCGACATCCAGGAGCCCGACCAGGCGATCGGGAACGACCTCGGTCCGCTCCTGGCGGATGAGTCGCGGGTCCCAGTGCCAGTACCAGCGACCGTCGCGCTGGCGCAGCACCTTCATGAGGCCCGCCGGGTTCACCCGCTTGGCCCGCTGGGGGGTGTAGGCGGCGATGGCATCGGCCGCCGCCTCCAAGGTGTCGAACCCGTCCAGCCCGGACTGCATGAAGGTGGCGATGCGCTGGATCCCGGCGGGGTTGCTCTTCGGCGTGATGTCCACCAGCACCAGGCCGCAGGAGACGGTGCGGTCGCTGGTGCCTTCGGCCAGCATGGCCGACATGCCCCCCAGGGAGGCGCCGATCAGGACCGGCGGTTTGCCCAGTTGGTCGACGACGGCCAGGCAGTCCCCTCCGAAGGCCGTGAAGGAGTAGTCGCCGTTGGGGGCCCAATCGCTGTCCCCGTGACCGCGGAGATCGAGGGCGACGGTGCGCCATCCATGGGTTGCCACCGTGTCGGCTGTCGATCCCCACGCATACCGGGTCTGGCCCCCTCCGTGCAGGAAGAGGACGGGCCAGGCGTCGGGGTCGCCCCGGACGTCCGCCACCAGCCGCACACCCTCGAATCCCTCAAAGACCACTCGTTCGGCGTTCATGGCTCCATCGTCGCACCTCGTCACCGATCGGGGGACGTGGAGGCGATGGAGTCGGAGGCGCCTTCCCCGTTCAGGCGGTGCGGCCGCCCGCCCGGGCACGGCGGCGGTAGCGTTCCGGGATGATCGATGATGGGCTGATGGCCGAGTCGGTCCACGACACCGGCATTCGGCGATTGCAGCACGCCTACGCCGACGTGGTCAACCGGCGGGCCTGGGCCGAGCTGGACCAGCTGTTCCTCCCCGACGCACCGATCGTCATCGACCGGCGGGCCGGGGATCCTCTTGTCCTGACCGGCGGCACCGACCTGGGCCAATTCATCGGACGCTCCATCGAACCGTTCGAGTTCTTCGAATTCGTCATCCTCAACGCCCACATCGTGTTCCCCGAGGGAGCCTCGGCCGGCTCCGCGGTGGGCCGCCTCTTCATGAGCGAGCTCCGCCAACAGCGGGAGGGCGGCCACTGGTCGACCATCTTCGGGCTCTATCACGACCGCTATGTCCTCGACGGTGGCCGTTGGTGGTTCGCCGAACGCAGGTATCACTCCTTGGCCCGGAGTAGTCGAGATCTCGACGTGTTCCCCCTTCCCCTCCATCCGGGGATCGAGGTGCCGGCGGTCGAGGTGTAGCCCTCGCCGGCGCCGGCCGGCGGACCCAGCGCCGGTGGGCGGGCCGCCCATCGTCCATCGGTGCTCCGGGGCATGGGAGCATCATGGGCATGCCGCTGCTGCTGGTCCGGCACGGGCATGCCGGGAGACGGAGCGCCTACCAGGGCGATGACCGGGCGCGCCCGCTCTCGAAGCGGGGGGTGGCACAAGCCCGCGCCCTGGTCCCACTGCTGAGCGACTTCCGACCCCAGCGCATTCTGAGCAGTCCCTTCGTCCGCTGCTGTGAGACGGTGCGCCCGACGGCGGAGGCACTGGAGCTCTCCGTGGAGTCCATCGATGAGCTGGCCGAAGGGCATGGAGCCGATGCGTTGCGATTGATGGAGCGGATGGCGGGCGAGTCTGCCGTCCTCTGCACCCACGGGGATGTGGCCACCGAGGCGCTCGAGGCCCTGACCCCCGACAGCAGCGAGCGGAAGCGGCAGTCGATGCGTCTGCAGAAGGGCGACGTGTGGGTCATCCAGTCGACCGGCACCTCGCTGGCCATCGTCAGGCGCATCCGACCGGGCAGGGAGGCTGACCAATGACCGGGCCATCCCATCCGCTCCGCCGCCGCCTCCCGGCGGGGGCCTGACCCGGGTCCGCCGGCCCGACCCCAGGTGAGCCGGTCGCCGGCGGTTGGGACGACCACCAGTACGCTGATGCGGCCATGAGCGACCCCGACCGGTTCAATCCGGACGACTTCGAAGCGTTTCGCGTCCTCGACCGATCCTTCGACCAACGGTCGCGGACCGCCTCGCTCCACTATGCGTTGGACCGGGGGCCGTCATTCGTCGAGACCATCACGTTCGAGACCGCGACCGGGGCATCGACGCCGGTGGACACGGCGGCGTTGGAGCGGGCCCTGCTCCACCTGCACATTGCCGCCGGTACCAGTTACTACAAGACGGCGGCACCGCCGGTGGTGTCCGTCGAATCCGATGACCTCAGCCCTGCGGAGGTGGCCTTCCACCGGCACCTGTACGACGAAGGGCTACGCGAGTTCGCGGTGGGCAACGGGCTCCCGGTGCCCCGGCCGGTCACCGTTGCCCCCCGGTCGTCGGCGTCCCGCCGGCCCCTGTCGGCGCGACCGGGAGGACCCCGGCGGCTGGTGGTCCCGATCGGGGGCGGAAAGGACTCGATGGTCCTCATCGAGGCCCTGCGACCCCTCAACCCGCAGCTGTTGGCGGTCAATCCCCATCGACTGGTCACCGATCTGGCCGAGCAGGCCGGTCTGGATCTGCTGGTGGTGAGGCGAGAGCTCTCGCCGAACCTCTCGGCGCTCAATCGAGCCGGCGCCCGCAACGGCCACGTGCCCATCACGGCCATCATCTCGCTCATCGCTGCCCTCGGCAGCACGATCTACGGCTATGACACCATCGCCATGGCCATCGAGCGCTCGGCCAGCGAGGAGACCGTGCTGGTCGACGGGGTCCCGGTCAACCACCAGTATTCGAAGAGCGTCGCGTTCGAGCGCCTGCTGGCCGGTCTGGTAGCCACCTCGATCGATCCCGGCCTCACCTACGCCTCGGCGCTGCGTCCCTATTCGGAGTTGGCCATCGCCCGGGCCTTCGCCCCGCTCACCCGCTACCACCCCAACTTCTGCAGCTGCAACACGGTGTTCCGACAGTCGGCCGGAGCCGAGGACCGTTGGTGCGGCGAGTGCGCCAAGTGTCGGTTCGTCGGGCTGATGCTGGCCCCGTTCATGAGCCCGGAGGCGCTGTCCGCCGTCATCGGGCGTGACATGTTCGCCGATCGACTCCAGGTCGCCGGCTTTGCCGCCCTGATGAGCGACGACGACAAGCCGTTCGAGTGCGTGGGGGAGCGCCGCGAGTCGGCCGCCGCCCTGAGGATGCTGTCCGACCGGCCGGAGTGGAAGCAGTCGCCCGTGGTGGCAGCGCTGGCCGCCCGGGCCCGGGCCATGGTGTCGGACGCCGACATCGAGATGCTCCTGACCCCTGCGCCTGATCTGGCCTTCCCGGATCCCGAGGTGGCCGCGGCGGTCGACCGCTTCGTGGCCGTGCCGGCGTGAACCTCGACCAGCTGTGCGGCCGGCGGGTGGCAGTCTGGGGCCTCGGACAGGAGGGCCTGGCCATGGCCGCCTTGCTGGCCGGACGGGGCGTGATCCCGGTGCTGATCGACGATGACGTCGATGCCGCCTCGGCCCAGGCGGTCGCCGTGCTCGGCGGGGACTCCGTCGTGGTCGGCCCGGCCACCGTGACCTGGTCGGACCTCGACGCAGTGGTGCGGTCGCCCGGCGTGAGCCGGTATCGACCGGAACTGCTCGCCGCCGCCGCCTCGGGCGTCACCGTCACCACCGCCATGGCCCTGTGGCTGGAGGACTTCGCCGAGGCGCGTGTGGTGGCGATCACCGGCACCAAGGGGAAGAGCACCACGGCCGCCCTCACCGCCTCGATCCTCCGTGAGGAAGGCATGGAGGTGGCGCTGATCGGCAACATCGGGGTGCCGGTCACCGACATGTACGACCGTCCCCTGGTCGACGCCTACGTGGTGGAGGTGTCGTCGTACCAGGCCGCCGACGTCACCGTCTCGCCCGGGGTCTGCGTGTTGACCAGCCTGGCGCCGGACCATCTCGACTGGCACGGCGGCCAGGAGCCCTACTACCGGGACAAGCTGCGTCTCATCGAGGCCGGGCCTCCCGGCGCCCTGGCGGTCAGTGCAGCCAGCCCCGAGGCGGTGCAGCGGACCGAGCGTCACCCGGGCCGGACCCTGTTCGGACCCTCGGGCCGGGTCCGGGTCGCCCCATCCGGAGTGATCGAAGTCGACGGGGAGCCCCTAGTCGATTCCCGACGGCTTCGAGCACCGGGCTGGCACAACCAGTGGAACCTCTGCGGTGCCGTTGCCGGCACCATGCTGCTCGAGGGCCGGCCTCCCTCGGCCCGCTCGGTCGCAGCCGCGGTGGACGCGTTCGAGGGCCTGCCGTCGCGCTGTTACACCATCGGCCGGCGTGACGGTCTCACGTTCGTCGATGACGCCCTGGCCTCCAACCCGTTCGCCACCATGGCATCGGTCGAGGCGTTCCCCGGGCGCCAGCTGACGGTCATCCTGGGCGGGGCCGACCGGGGCATCGACGTGGGTCCTCTGGTCGAGGCGCTTGCCCGTCGGTCACCGATCCCGACGGTGGTCGTGCTCCCACCCGATGGCCAGCGGCTGCGTGTCGCCCTCGACTCGCTCCCTGCCGCCGATCGGCCGCCCGTGCCGGTGCGAGAGGCCGATGACATGGTCGGCGCCGTGAGGGAGGCGGTGGCGTCGACGGCCGGCGGTGGCGTGATCCTCTTCTCGCCGGCCGCCCCCACTCCCGACGGTCAGGGAGGCTTCCGCGAACGCAGCCGCCAGTTCGCCGCCGCCTCGGGCGTGCCGGCGCCGCCGGCGCCCGGTCCCGGGCCGGGATCCTGAAGATTGACAATGGCGACGCTCCGGGGCCACGGTAGGGGAGGAGCCGGGAGGGGCGTGGCATGAGCCAGATCACGATCATCGAGGAGCACGCCCGAACGGTGGAGGCCGATCCCGACGCCGAGCACACGACGTTCCTCATCGACTCCGATCGGCTCCCCGATGCCCTGGGGTGGGAGTTGAAGCCCGCCGGCCTGTGCCAGGAGGACACCTGTGTCCCCGTCCTCCATCCTGCCGGCCTGTGCGTGGGGGACCGTCTCGACCTGGCGGCCGTGGCCGCGGCGCTGGGTCGACCGGCGGTCATCGACGTCGACGCCGGGCTCATGGCCGTGGCCCTGCCCGCCGAACTCCGGCGACAGGCGCTCGACGACCTGAGGGCCCCCGTGTTCGAGTTGCCGGATGTCGACGGGAAGCGACACCACCTCGACGAGTGGCTCGGCCTCAAGCGGTTGCTGGTGACCTTCTCGAGCTGGTGCGGTTGCCGCTACGACCTGCCGGGCTGGCAGGCACTGCACGACGAACTGCGTCCCCTGGGTTTCACCGTCATCGCCGTGGCCATCGACCACAGTCCCGACGATGTCCGGCCCTGGATCGAGGGGATCACCATGCCCGTTCTCTACGATCCCTACCATCTCCTGACCGAGCTCTATGCCATCTCCAACGTGCCCACCGTCGTGTGGATCGACGAGGAGGGCCACATCGCCCGGCCCATCGGCGCCGCCCACGGCAGCGACCTCTTCGTCGAGTTCACCGGCATCGAGGCCAAGCCCCATCTCGACGAGGTGCGCCGGTGGGTCAGGGAGGGGGTCCTGCCCCTCACCGAGGACGATGCCCGCCTGGCGGTGGCCGATCTGTCCGAGGAGGAGGTGCAGGCCCGCCTGCACTTTCGAGTGGCCTCGGCGGCCCATCGGGAAGGCAGGGAAGAGGTCACCCGCCGTCACATCGCCCGGGCCTCCGAACTTGCCCCCGACGACCTCACCATCTGGCGGGCGGGCATGCCCCTGGTGGGGGAGGATCCCTTCGGCGATGGCTTCATGGTGAAGTATGAGGCGTGGCTGGGGCGGGGGAGTCCCGCCCACGGGCTGCCGCCGGTGGCGGGCCCGGGCCCGGCGGCCTGAACCAGGCCGGAGGTTGCGCGCTACGGTGCGCATCGGGCACCCTAGGGCCCGCCCGGTGGCGATCGCCACGACGACGCGTTCCGGTGAGCTGTTCGACAACAGGGGAGGAGCCCCAGGTGGCAGACGACGTCCTGGACAAGATCATCGGCAAGCCGACGGGAACCACGGTGGTGACCGTCGAGCGCGGCCAGCTGGGTCTGTTCGCCCAGGCGGTCAAGGATGAGAGCCCCATCTACCGCGACCCGAGGGCGGCAGCGGCGGCCGGGCTCCCCGGCATCCCCGCGCCGCCCACCTACCCCTTCGTCATGGGCAACTTCGGGGTCTTCCCCGAGCTGCAGACAGAAGAGGCTCCGGTCGGCAATCCGATGGCCGAGGTCCTCGGGCCCCTCATGGCCAAGGGCGGGATCATCCTCCACGGTGAGCAGGAGTTCACCTACCACCGACCGGTGCTGGCCGGTGATGTCCTGGTCGGGGAGGGGAAGGTCGTGGACGCCTATCAAAAGGAGTCCAAGGGGAAGACCATGACCTTCGTGGTGGTCGAGACGGCGTGGAGCCAGCGGGGCACCGGCGAGCCGGTCTGCACGTCGCGCATGAACATCATCCACCGGATCTGATGCCGGAAACCAGGGCGGACTCCCAGGCGGAGCTGGCGTCCGGCACCGTGCTCCGGCGGATCGAGGAGGGGGTGGCCTGGATCACGCTCAACCGACCCGAGGCGGGAAACGCCCTCACCGCCGAGATGCGCGAGCAGCTCATCGCCTGGCTCGACGAAGCCTCGGCCGACCTGGCGGTGAGGGCGGTGGTCCTCACGGGAGCGGGAGAGAAGGGCTTCTGCACCGGAGCCGACCTCCGTTCGCCGATTGCCGGCCCGGCCCGACCCGAGGGCGCACCCGCCCGGGCGGTGGGTGACGCGGCCCGGATGATCCGCACCGGTTGGCAGCGCCTGGTGAGCGCCGTGCTCGACTGTGAGAAGCCCGTGATCGCCGCGGTCAACGCCACCGCGGCCGGAGGCGGGATGAGCCTGGCCATGGCCTGCGACCTGGTCCTGGCGGCCGAGGAGGCCAAGTTCATCGCCGTGTTCGTGCGTCGGGGGATCGCCCCCGACGCCGGTGCGGCCTATCTGCTGGCCCGGCTGGTCGGGCCCCAACGGGCCAAGGAGCTGTTCTTCTTCGGGGACGACGTCCCGGCCCGGGAGGCCGAGCGGCTCGGGCTCGTCAATCGTGTCGTCCCGGCGGCCGAGTTGGCGGCGGTCGCCGGCGCTTGGGCCACCAGGCTCGCCGCCGGCCCGACCAAGGCCATCGGCATGGCCAAGTACCTGACCAATCGGGCCCTCGAGTCGGATCGGGCGGCTGCGCTGTGGGACGAGGCGGTGGCCCAGGAGCTGGTCACCGGCAGCCAGGACTGCGGCGAGGGCCTGGCTGCCTTCGCCGAGCGCCGGTCCCCGGTGTTCAAGGGTTGGTAGCCGGTACCGCCCGATTTCTAGAACCGGTTCTGGTTCTGGACGGCGAACTGCTAGAAAGTCCCTCATGAAGGCAACCCGACTCCCCGGGGGCTGACGGTGCCCATCGGTATTCGCGACGAGCACGAGGAGCTGCGGGAGTCGGTCGAGCGTTGGATCGAGTCCCGCTGCCCGCCGGCTGCCACGCGGGCCGCCCTGGACTCGGCGGCAGATGAACTCCCCTCCTTCTGGCCTGATCTGGCCGGCCAGGGCACCCTCGGGATCCATCTAGCCGAGGAGTCCGGAGGCCAGGGCGCGGGGTTCGTCGAACTGGCGGTTGTGGCCGAAGCCCTCGGACGGGCCGCGGCCCCGGGCCCGTGGGCGACCACCGCCGTGGTCGGCGCCGTGGTGTCGGAATGCGGCGGCCCGACCCAGGCCAAGGACATCCTCCCCGGTCTGGCTGACGGGACCACGCCGGCGTCACTGGTGGTCCCGACCGGTGCGCCCGACGGGGCGGCGGTGGCGCGGTCCGGCCTGTCCGGACGGAGTGGCGGGGATGGCACCGTGACGGTCGACGGCGCCATCGGGCCCATCCCCAACGGAGCCGTGGCCGCGTTGGTGCTGGTCCCGGTCTGGGTGGCGGGCTCGGTGCGGTGGGTGATGCTCGAGCAGGGTGACGCCGCCGGCGTCGACACCCTCGCCAGTCTCGACCCGACCCGGCGGTCGGCACGCTGGACGCTCCGTGGCACGACCGTGCCCGCCGGGCGGATGCTGCCCGGTGACCCGACGGAGCGGATCCGCGACCTGGCGTTGATCGTCGCCTCCGCCGAAGCGGTGGGCGGGGCCCGATGGTGTCTGGAGACAGCGGCTGCGCACGCCGGGACCCGTCACCAGTTCGGCCGGCCCATCGGTCAGTTCCAGGGGGTCAAACACCGCCTGGCCGACATGTTGGTCTCCGTGGAACAGGCGGTGGCGGCCACCTGGGACGCGGCCACCGCGGCAGACCACCAGCGCCTGGTGGACTCCGACACCCCTGGTCCCGGACTCGGGGCCGGGGGCGACCAGGTCCGTCTGGCGGCCTACTTGGCGGCGACCCTGGCCTTGGACGGCTACGTGGAGGCGGCCAAGGGGGCCATCCAGGTCCTCGGGGGCATGGGCTTCACCTGGGACCACGACGCCCACATCCACTTGCGCCGGGCCACTACCTTGCGTCAGCTCCTCGGGGGGACCGCCCCGCTTCGGGCCGGAGCCGCCCGGCTGGCCCTGGGTGGCCAGCGGCGTCGGCTGACCATCGACCTTCCACCGGAGGCAGAGGGCCTGCGTCGTGAGCTGACTCCGCTGATCAGTTCTCTCGCCTCCATCGCCGACCCGGCCGAGCGGCGACGGGGCCTGGCGGAGGCCGGGCTGATGGCGCCGCACTGGCCGTCCCCCTGGGGTCGCGGTGCCGGGGCCGTCGAGCAATTGGTGATCGATCAACTGTTCGCCGATCAGGGCCTGCAGCGACCCAACCTCGCCGTCGCGGCCTGGGCCCTCCCGACCATCATCGCCCACGGGACTGCCGAGCAGGCCGACCGCTGGGTGGGGCCGACCCTGCGCGGCGAGCTGCTGTGGTGCCAGTTGTTCAGCGAGCCCGGAGCCGGGTCCGACCTCGCCGCGCTGTCGACGCGGGCTACCAGAGTGGCCGGAGGCTGGTCCCTGGCGGGCCAGAAGGTGTGGACCTCCGTGGCGGCTCGGGCCGATATGGGCATCTGCCTGGCCCGAACCGACCCCGACGCGCCCAAGCACCGGGGCATCACCTATTTCCTGGTGGACATGAAGTCACCCGGCATCGAGGTTCGGCCGCTCCGTGAGATCACCGGGCACGAACTGTTCAACGAGGTCTTCCTCGACGGCTGCTTCGTGCCCGATTCGTGCGTGGTGGGCGACGTGGACGGCGGCTGGAAGCTGGCCCGGACCACGTTGGCCAACGAACGGGTGTCGTTGTCGACGGGCTCGGCATTCGGTGGGGTCTTGGAGGGGGTCCTGGATCAGGTGGCGGCTCGTCCCGAGCGCCACGACCCGGTCACCCTCGATCGGCTCGGACTCCTGTTGGCGGAGGCCCAGTCGCTGGCCCAACTGGGCATGCGGGCCACGCTCCGCTCGGTGGGTGGACTGCAACCCGGCTCCGAATCGAGCGTCGGCAAGCTGGTGGGGGCCGAATTCGAACAGCGGGTGCACGAGTTCGGGCTCGGCCTGTGTGGTCCTGACGGAGCCCTCATCGACGGTGAGGCGGCAGTGTCGGCCCACGGGGTGCTCCACAGCAGGTGCCTGACCATCGCCGGGGGTACCAGCGAAGTGCAGCGCAACGTCATCGGGGAACGGCTGC
The DNA here is from genome assembly GCA_015478655.1 of Acidimicrobiales bacterium. Lineage (GTDB taxonomy): Bacteria > Actinomycetota > Acidimicrobiia > Acidimicrobiales > RAAP-2 > Bog-756. Next base: position 46,226 of record JADMIJ010000005.1, read on the forward strand.
TGGGCCTGCCTCGCGATCCGGAGCCGGGGCAGTGACTGTGCCATCATCTGTGTGTCCTGCGCACCGGAAGGATGGAGGTTGATCGATGGGTGACCACGTGTTGTGTTTCGAGGACGTCGCCGAAGGTGACGAAGCCCCCGTGAGGTCGCATGTCCTGAGCCGCACCGACCTGGTCGCCTATGCCGGAGCATCGGGCGACTTCAATCCCATGCACCACGATGAGGTGAAGGCCACCGCCGCCGGTCAGCCCAGCGTGTTCGGGCACGGGATGTTCTCGATGGGGTTCCTCGGCTCGGCCATCACCGACTATGTCGGGGTCGGGCACGTCCGCCGGTTCCAGGCCCGCTTCGCCAAGCAGACCTGGCCCGACGAGGTCCTGCGCACCAAGATCGTCGTCACTGGCAAACGGATGGACGGTGACGAGGCCCTGGTGGATCTCGATGTGCGCTTGCACAATGCCGAGGGCGAGGAGAAGGTCGTCGGCGAGGCCACCGCCGTGGTCCCGCTGCGCTCCTGACCGGCCTCTGAGAAGCGGCCGGGCCCGTCCCGAGCGGCGACCCCGTCGGCCGGAGGGCGCAAGCGCCCGCGTGGCTAGGCGATGTTGAAGGGCGGCACTCCCGACGACACCCCTTTGAACAACTCGCCCTTGGCCGCGGCCAGCTCCCCGGGGGTCCACATGGAATCGCGATGGATCTCGCCCACCACGTGGTGCCCGCCCATGGCCCAGATGTCGCCGCCGTAGACGATGAAATTCTGCCCGCTGATGTCGGCAGCCTCGTCGGAGGCGAGGAAGGCCACCAGTTGGGCCACATTGCGGGGATCGAACTTGTCGAAGCCCTCCTCGGCCTTGGCCATCTCGCCGAACAGGTCCTCGGTCATCCGGGTCCGCGCCCGGGGGGAGATCGAGTTGACGTTGATGCCGTAGCGCCCGAGCTCGCGGGCCAGGACCCAGGTGAGGGAGGCGATCCCGCCCTTGGCAGCGGCGTAGTTGGCCTGGCCGGCATTCCCGAACAGCCCGGACTCCGACGAGGTGTTGACGATCCGGCCGGTGAACGTCTCGCCGGCCTTGGCTCTGGCCCTCCAGTGGACGGCGGCATGGTGGGAGGGGGCGAAGTGCCCCTTCAGATGGACACGGATGACGTCGTCCCAGTCCGATTCCTCCATGTTGAAGCTCATCTTGTCGCGCAGGATGCCGGCATTGTTGACCAGGATGTCGAGTTGTCCGAAGGTGTCGACGGCCTGAGCCACCAGGTCCTTGGCCCCCTGCCACGAGCTCACGTCGGAGGCGTTGACGGCACCGTCGCTACCCCCGGCCTTGATCAGCTCGACCACCTCTTCAGCCGGGTGCTTGTCACCCCCTTCGCCCTTCACGGACGCACCCACGTCGTTCACGATCACCTTGGCCCCGAGGGAGGCCATCAACAGGGCCTCCTCCCGGCCGATGCCGCGCCCGGCGCCGGTCACGATCGCTACTTTGCCGTCGAGCATTCCCATCATGTCCTCCTGGATCCGATTCCCCATGGCCGTGCACGCTGATGCCGCGACGGAACCGGGGAAGCATGGCCGAAATGCACCCCTCCCGGCAAGACCGGGTGCACCGTGGGCCGGTTCACGGGCGAACGGCAGGGGCCACGGGGTGGTCCCGGACGACCGGCAGGACCTCGTCGGCGAAGCGCCGGATGGCCTCGATGGCGTCCTTGCCCCTGGCCCAGGGCTTGACCAGGGCCCGTCCCACCCCGGCGTCGGCCAATCGCCGGAGATCGTCTCGGCCGACGCCCCCGGCCCCGAGGGTGATCTCCACGGTTCCGGGACGCCCCGACTCCTCTCGAAGCTGGGCCAGGCGGGCGGCGGCCGCGGGGATCTGCTCGATGGTGTGGTTCATGGGGATCCAACCGTCACCCACCAACGCGGCGCGGCGCAGTGCGGCCGGTCCGTCGCCACCGATGTGGAGCGGCGGCCATGGCTGGTGGCTCGGCTTGGGTTCGAACATCACGGGGGCGAAGTCGAAGAACTCGCCGTGGTGCTCGACCACCGGTTCGCTCCACAGCCGCCGGCACACCTCGATGGCCTCGTCGACCCGCCGACCCCGGCTGGCGAAGTCGAGGCCGACGGCCTCCCATTCCGCCTGCAGCCAGCTGGCCCCGATGCCGAACTCCACCCGTCCCCCGGAGACGACGTCGAGGGTGGTGACGGCTCGGGCCACGATGAACGGGTGGCGCAGGCCGATGTTGTAGACCTGCGTCCCCAAGTGGATCCGTTCGGTCTGCCCGGCGAGGAAGCCGAGGTAGGCGAAGACGTCGAAGATCGGGACGTCGGACGGGATGGGGGGGTGGTCGGACCCCGCAAAGGGGCTGCCGTCGGCCGCAACCGGGACGACCAGGTGCTCGGGCATCCAGACGGACTCGTAGCCCAACCGGTCGGCCTCACGGGTCGCCTCGGCCCACAGGGCGGGCCTGAGCACTCCGAGCGAGATCCCGATCTTCACCGAACCCACCTCCGACGTGATGGGCGTGCCGGATCCGGAGGCCCGGGCTCCGACGACTCGCCCCGGATCGGTCTGCGCTGCGCCCCTCGCGCCCACCAGGCGATCATACGCCGGGAGGGGGATCACTGACATCAGCGTCATACAACCCGTCGACGAGGGCGGTAGCATCAGCGCGGAACGCCGGGCACCGCGCCGGCATGGTTGCCGGAGGAAGCTGTTGACGCCTTGTCCCGTCGAGAAGTACCGAGCGCTGGCGGGGGCCATCGTCCCGGTCCACGCCCCGACCTCCGTCCGGCCCGCCGGCCGGCGTGACCCCGGCCGGGGGCACGGTTGACGGCGTCCGGTCGGGTTCGGGCGCGACTGATCGAGCTCGATCTCGAGCTCTACGGGCCGCATCCGCCCCACGATCCGCTGGACGCGGTGGTGGTGCACGGCGGGGTTGCCCGCACCTCTGGCCAGCTCCCGAGGATCGACGGCGTCCTGACCTGTTCGGGTGTGCTGGGGCGGACGGTGACCGTCGCCGAGGGCAGGCGGGCCGCGGAAGTCTGCGCCCTCAATGCGCTGTCGGTGCTGGAGGTGGCCCTCGGCACCCTCGATCGGGTGGAGCGGGTGCTGTCGGTGACCGCCTACGTGGCCTCCGACCCCGACTTCCACGAACAACCGGCGGTGGTGGACGGCGCCAGCGCGGTGCTGTTCGACGTGTTCGGCGAGGCCGGGCGGCACACACGGTCGGCCATCGGCGTGGCGGCCCTTCCCCGGGGTGGCGCAGTGGAGATCGAGGTGATCGTCGCCATCACCGGGGACGGAGGGGTGTCGTGATGAGGCAGAGCGAGAGGGAGATGGTCGATGGGTGACGAATCGGTGGGCAACCCGACGGGGCAGTCGGACACGTCCGAGCAGCTGCAACGGATGGGCTCGGCCACCTTGGGGGAGTCGGGAGCACTGACCCTGCCACCCCGGTTGCGACCGGTCTGGCCGGGTGCCGCCCTGGCCGCCCCGGCCTTCCCCGTCATGTGCACACCCGGAGACAACCTCGCCCTGCACGTGGCGGTCACCCATGCCCCCGATGGCTCGGCCCTGGTGGTGGACGTCGGCGAGGTGGCCGAACGCGGCTACTGGGGGGAGGTGCTGACCACGGCGGCCGAGGCGCGGGGGATCGTCGGCCTGGTCATCGACGGCGGCGTGCGCGACGTGGACGCGCTGCAGTCCCATGGGTTTCCGGTCTTCTCGTCCCTCGTCTCCCTGCCCGGGGCGACCAAGCAGTCCCGTGGCCGGGTGGGAGCGCCCATCCGGTTCGCCGGGGCGCCGGTGACGATGGGCGACTGGGTGGTGGGTGACGTCGACGGCGTCGTCATCGTCCCTGGCGACGCCCTCGGCGCCGTGCTGGCCGCCGCCCGGAGCCGGACGGCCAAGGAGGCCGGCTACTTCGAGGAGTTGCGGGCCGGGGTGACCACCGTCGAGCTTCTCGGCCTGGACACTTCGGCGGTGGTCGTGGGCCCGGGCTGACCCGACCGTCGGGTCACCGGCCCGGTCAGGCCCGGACGAGGTGCTCGGGGGTGCGGCCGGCCAGCACGTCACAGATGGCCTGGCTGGCCATCCGGGCCATGGCCGTCCTGGTCTGGGTGGAGGCGCTGCCGATGTGGGGCAGGAGCACCGTTCTCGGTGCCGCCAGCAGATCCGGGTCGATGGCGGGCTCCTCGGAGTACACGTCGATGCCGGCGGCGAAGATGTCGCCCTTCTCGAGGGCCCGGGCCAACGCGGCTTCGTCCACGACGGCGCCGCGGGCGGTGTTCACGAGCACGGCCGTGGGCTTCATGAGCGCCAGCTCCTCGGCCCCGATGAGATGCCGCGTGGACGGGGTGAGCGGGACGTGCAGGCTCACGGTGTCCGAGCGGGCCAGAAGCTCGGGGAGGGCGGCAACGTAGCCCGGCGCCCCGGTGTCCGTCCGGGAGTGGTGGAGGACCTCCATCCCGAACCCCTCGGCCCGGCGGGCGACGGCCCGGGCGATCCTCCCGCACCCCACCAGGCCGAGGCATGTGCCGTGCACGTCGCGGCCCAGGTGGTCGGTGATGCCCCATCCCTGCCACCGGCCGGCCCGCAGGTCCCGCTCGGCGTCTGAGGCCAGCCGGCCGGCGGAGAGAATCAACAGGAAGGCCAGGTCGGCGGTGGTCTCGTCGAGGACTCCGGGGGTGTTGCAGACGACGATGCCGAGCGCAGCTGCTTCGGCCACGTCCACATTGTCGTAGCCGACGGCGGCCACGCTGACCACGCGGAGCCGGGCCGCCGCCCCCGCTCGCAGGACGCGCTCGTCGATCCGGTCGGTGAGCATGCACAGGACGCCGTCGACGTCTGCGACCAGGCCGGCCAGGTCGGGTGCGGGCCCCTCCGCCAACACGATCTCATGGCCGGCGTCGAGGATGGGGTCGGTCCCGCCCTCGGGGACGGGCCGGGTGAGCAGGACCCGCGCCACTCAGTGGTTGGTGTAGTCGATGGGGCCGGCGTCCGGAGTGCCGATGGCGAAGCAGAAGCAGTGGATGGCGGCGTTGTCGCTGACGGGCCGCAACGTGTGGACGGCGTCCGGTGGGATGTGGATGAGGTCGCCCTGGCCGACCGGCCGCTCCTCCTGCCCGATCGTCATGATCCCCCGGCCCCGGAGCACGTAGTAGAACTCGTGCGTGGGGTGGGAATGGGGCTCGACCCGACCTCCCCCCGGCACCTCGAACTCGTTCACCAGCTCGAGGAACCCCCCCTTGGTGACGTCCCGGAGCTCCCGGGGATTGACCATCCACCACACGGGCACGGTGCCGTTGTGCTCGACGACCGGCGCGGCGTCCTCGATGTTGCGTATGTCCATCGTCATGGCCGTGGCCACCTCCCGTTCAGTCGGTTCATTCGGACTCGGCGTGCGCAATCGGTAGAGTGCATCCTGATACCGGTGTCAGGTTAGATCAGGTCGGGGAGGGTGCATGGGTGGCGCGGTTGGCCGGATCAGGCCGGAAGCACTGACACCGGAGGCATGGGCCCCGTTCGGCTGGGTTCCGGTGTGCGACACCGACCCGGAGGACGGAACCGGGCGATTGTCGTTCGCCTGGGACGACGTCCACGTCAATCTCATCGGCCATCGCCGCGACGAGGTGCCGGCCGTCGACGGGGGTCTGCGGTGCGAGGTCCTCTTCCGGCACGCCACCCATACGCAGGTGGTGATGCCTCTCGATGTGGCCGCGGTGGTCGTGGTCGCACCGGCGGGAGCGGATCTGGACAGCCCCGGAGGGTGGGAGGCGATCCGTGCGTTCACCCTGCCCGTACTGTCGTCCGTGGTGCTGCACCGCGGGACCTGGCACTGGGGCCCCTATCCGGTCGACGCCGAGTCGGTCCAGCTCTTCAACGTCCAAGGGCTCCGTTACCGCGAGGACAACGACAGCATCGACCTGGCGGCCCTGGGGGAGTCCGTGGACGTGTTGCTCGTCTGACCCCGCCCGGGTCCCGACCGGTGGTCCGCTTCGCGCTCAGCCGGGTGAGGAGGGGAAGAGGGCCCGGTGGACCATGGTCGTCAGCGTGTCGAGAGCGGCCTCATCGGTCGGCTCGCCCATGAAGTCCCGCATGAAATGAAATCGGTCGAGCATGGCGATGACTGCCATCCCGGCCACTTCGGGGTCGAGGTCCCCGGTCGGGCCGGCGGAGGCGATCCGCGACGCCATGGCGTGGATGTGGGCGGCCACCATCCTCCGGTTCTGGTCACCGACGACGGGGTCGATGGAGGCCAGGTCGGTCCACGACCGGAACAGGGGCGCGTACCGGGACCACAGTGCTGAATAGTCCGCCACCCACTGGCGCAGGTTGTCCCAGCTCTCGATATCGAGCTTGCTGCCCGCCTCCGAGACGGCGTAGAGGCTCGAGGCCTCGGAGGTCGCTTCGATGGTGAGGGCCCGGATCAGGTCCTCCTTGTTCGAGAAGTACAGATAGAAGGTGCCATGGGAGGTGTTGGCGATGTCGACGACGTCTTTGACCCGTGTGCCGTGGTACCCCCGCTCGTCGATCGCCTCCATGGCGGCGTCGAGAAGATTGCGCATGGTTTGCCGGCCCTGGCTTCGCAGCGCCCGCTTGCTGGCCGGAACGCCGACCGCCGAGGCATCCGCCGGCGCTCCGTCCACCAGCGCGCCATCCCCAGGTTGCGGGGGAGTTGAGGGCGGCCGCGGGTTACGCGACGCCGACCCGGTTGCCGGCCCCCTCGGGGGCCGTCGGGGCCGATCGGGTCCCTTGCCTGCGGTTTTGGCCATTGGAGGCTCGGAGTCGTCCGTTCGCCGCCCCTACCCGGGCGACGGTCCGCCTGTGCGACTGGTCATGAGCTGCTCCATTGCTTCCTTCGCCTGACCCGCGGGCCCCGAATACGCCACCGTGCCGTGCTCGAGGATCACTGCCGTCTGGGCCAGCGCCACGGCCCGGTCCACCTGCTGCTCGACCACCAGCAGGGCGGTGCCGGCCTCGTTGATCCTCCGGAGTCCCTCATAGACCGTTTCGATGACCACGGGGGCCAGTCCGAGCGAGAGCTCGTCGGCCACGAACAGACGGGGTGGCGCCACCAGGACCTTGGCCAGGGACAGCAGCCGTTGCTGACCTCCCGACAGCGTGCCCCCGCGCTGCTTGCGGCGCTCGCCCAGCACGGGGAACCCCTGGTAAGCCCGGTCGAGGGCGTCCTGCACCTGCTTGCGCCCGAGCCGTTGCCGAAAGGCCAGCACCAGGTTCTCCTCGACGGTGAGGTTGGCGAAGATCCCGCGGCCCTCGGGAACGTGGGCCATGCCGGCCCGGGCGATCCGGTAGGCCGCCTGTCCGGTGACGTCCTTCCCGCCCGTGCGGATGGCACCGCTGGTGCTGGGCATCAGCCCGCTCACCACCCGGGCCACCGTGGACTTGCCCGCACCGTTGGAGCCGAGCAGCGCGGTGATGCCACCGGCGGGCACGGCAAAGGAGATGTCGAAGAGGGCGCGATAGGGCCCGTAGGCCGCGCTCACGTGGTCCACCTCCAGGGCATGTGGAGCGCTGTCGGGCGCGGGCCGGTTGCCGTTGGGACTGGCGGTGCCCGCGGTCTCGATCATTCGCTGATCCCGAGATAGGCGTCGCGCACCCGGGGGTCGGCCATCACCTCGTCGAACGTGCCCTCGGCCACCCGGCTGCCGAGGTCCATGACAATGGTCCGGTCCACCACCGCGCCGACCATGGTGAGGTCGTGCTCGACCAGGAGCACGGCCATGCCGTGCTCCTTCTGCAGGGTGCGGAGCACGCCGGCCAGCTCCTTGGTCTCCTGCACGTCGAGACCCGAGGAGGGCTCGTCGGCCAACAGGAGCATCGGGTCCCCGACCAGGGCCCGGGCCAGCTCGACGAGCCGGCACAAACCGAGGCCGAGGGCGCTCACCGGGGTGTCACCCCGATCAGCGATGCCGATGAGCTCGAGCACGTTGGCCACCCGGGCCAGCTCGTCGGCGGCCGGCTTGCTCTTGTGGCACAGGTCACGCCACAGCCGCCCGTCACCGCGCCGGGCTCGTTCGGCCACGAGAAGGTGTTGTCGCACGGTCATGTCCGGGAAGACCTCGACCCGCTGGTAGGTCCGCCCGATCCCGAGCCGGGCCCGTTGGTAGACGGCCAACCCGTCGATGGCCGTGCCGGACAGCTCGACCCGCCCGCGCTCGGGGCGGAGCTGCCCGCAGATGCAATTGAACAGGGTGGTCTTACCCGCCCCATTGGGGCCGACCAGGCCGACGCTCTCGCCGGCCGACACCGTCAAGCTCATGTTGCTGACGGCGGCGATGCCTCCGAACGACTTGGAGACGTCGGTGACTTGTAGCAGCGGTCGCCCGGGCGGTCCCGCTCCGGCCCCGTTCTGAGCCACGTCGACTCGCCAACCGTCGGTCATGGCCCGGCTCTCCCCGGCCGCTCGGAGGCCGAGGGGTCGATGCGAACCTGTCCGACGGCCGTCGGACTCGGGCCCGCTTCCGACGGGGCCGTAACCGGCGGCCCGAGCGACACCGGTACCGCGGCGTGGCGGTCACCGAAGAGCAGTTGTTCCATGCGGAGCGTCCATTTGCTCTTCTGGAACTCGAGGATGCCCTCGGGGTGGTTGGCGTACTGGAGCGCACCGAAGGCGAAGAGGACGATGACCAGGCTCTCGCCGCCCACCCGGGCGGGCAGGTAGGTCAGGAGCTGTTGGATGACCACAAAGGCGAAGCCGGCATTGATGGCCCCCTCCACCGTGCTGACCCCGGTGGTGACCACGATGACGACGAAGACCAGGGAGAACTGGTAGTTGAACTGGGCGGCGTTGACGGTCTGCTGCTGGAGGATGAGCACGGTGCCGCCCAGTCCGGCCACCATCCCCGAGAGGGCGAAGATCAGTACCCGCTGCCAGGTGAGGTTGATGCCGAGGCCGGCCGCCGCCGTCTCGCTGCCTCGCATGGCCGACAGGTACTGGCCCGTGGTGCCGCTGCGCACCAGCAGTACGCCGATGGTGCAGACCACCAGTACCAGAATGCTGAGAACGAACAGGGCGTGCCCGTTGGGGTTGAAGATGCCGAGCCCTATCCACTTGGACTGCACACTCAGGGCCGCGCCGTTGCTGATCGTGCCCTGGGTGAACACCGAGTTGTCGAAGAAGAGTGCGGCGGCGATGGTCATCAGCGCCAGGCCGAGTCCTTTGAGCCGGAGTGAGACGAGAGCCAGCACCACGGCCACGGCGCCGGCCAGCAGCATCCCGAACACGGCGCCGGCCAGGAGGCTCAGTCCGAGATGGTTGGCCAGCTGGGCGGCGGTGAACGCGCCCACGCCGGCCAGGGTGGCCTGGCACAGCGAGAGCTGGCCACCCATTCCGGTGATGAGGGTGATGGACAGGAAGATGATGGAGTAGGCCAGGCCGGCGTTGAACACGCTCTCCCAGGTGGCGGGGATCCAGGTGAGCATGGACACGCAGAACGCGGCCAGCAGCACATACCAGGCCGGGCGGATGACCCGGTTGAGTTGCGGGGCCCGCACGGCAGCGGTGGTCGGCGGTGTCGGTGGGTCGACCGAGGCCAGGGGGTCCTTCGATTCGTCCAGGCTCCGCATGCCCGGCACGAACAGCAGGGCGCCCACCAGGACGATGAACGGCAGCGATGGGAGCACTGCGGCCGACAGTGTGCTGGAGGAGGGAAGGTACCCTTGCAGCAACGTCGAGGCCACGCCCATGAGGATCCCGACCAGGGCGGCGAGGGGCAGGGAGCGGAGGGACGCCCAGGCCGCGGCGGCGAAGGCGGCGACCAACAGGGTGGCGTAGTCCTGGGCCTGGAGTTGCCCGTAGATGGGTGCCAGCATGACCCCGGCCAAACCGGCCAGGAAACTCGAGATGGCCCAGGCCGTGGCCACCACGGCACTCGAATTGACCCCGTCCAGCGCAACCAGCCGCCGGCTCTCGACCGCACCCCGCATCTGCAGCCCGAGGTTGGTGAAGCGCATGAGGACGACGAGGGCGACGAGCACGACTGCCGTGATGACGAACGAGCTCAGGTAGATCCCGTTGATGGGCTGGCTCACCACCCGGAAGTAGACGGTGTTCGGGTCGAACAGGATGCTCGGCGAGTTGAACTGGTTCTGGTTGCCGAAGAGCACCGGCAGTAGAGCCGGGATGCCGACGAACAAGCTGATCCCCATGACTAGCTTGGCGGTGGTGTTGGTGCTCGGGATCTTGCGGAACAGCAATCGGTCGAAGATCAGTCCGAGGGCGGGGGCCAGGATGACCACCGACAGGAAGAAGGCTAGCCAGATGGGCATGTGCTCGTTCTGGACCAGCTTGGTATAGACGAAGGCCGAGGTGTAGGCCTGGGCACCGAAGGCGAAGTTGAACACCCCGGTGGCCTGGTAGGTGAGCACCAGGCTGACGGCCACGATGGCGTAGGTGCAGCCGTAGGGGACGCCGGGGATGGCGAAGCCGAGGAAGTGCTCCACTTCCCGACCGCCCTAGCCCTTCTCGCCGATGGCGGCGATGGTCACGTTCCCGGGGTCCCGGCGGGGGGCGTTGCCAACACGGGGTTCGTCAGGCTGACGTCCTTGGCGAAGCAAACGATCGTCTGTGGCGGCTTGGCCACGGCGGGGACGAACTTGGTCCCGCTCACCTTGACGAAGGCCGAGCAGCCCGGAAACGAGGTGAGCGTGTTCGTGTGGAGCTTCGTCCAGTCAACGGTCGACGAGACGCCGCCGGCGGTGAAGTTGGTGAGCGTATTGATCTGGTTGATGACGTTGGCCTGGGTCAGGTTGTTCCCGGCCATTCTGATGCCCTGGACCAGCAAGGCGGCCGACTCCCATCCCTGGAGGGCCAGGAGCGAGTAGGCGTTCGCAGGCGAGTACTTGTTCATGGCGGCCAGGTACTGGTCCATGCCCGGGTACTTCCCCGGGTAGGCCGTGGCCACCTGGAACGGGACATTGCCGTTGAGATTGAAATAGACGCCCTGCATGAGATTGCTGTACTGGCTGAGGAGGGCATTGTCGTAGCCGCTGAACCACAGCTGGTGGACATTGAGGCCGTACTGCTTGATGGCCCGGGCCAGGGTGACATTGTCCGAGCTCTGCATGCAGGTGAAGACGAAGTCCGCCCCTGCCTGCTGCATCCGCTGGACGGCCGGGGTGTAGTCGCCCCCGAGCGACTCGTCGAGGTTGGTGTAGACCACCTTGATCCCGGCCGCCTGGAGCTTCTGGGCGCTGGTGTGGCAGGCGGCGTAGGACGAGGTGATGGCCGGCCCATAGCTCATGACCACCGCCGACTTGGCGTTGAGCTGCTTCATCAGGTAGGCGATGCTCTGGGCCCCGTAGTTGTAGTCCTGGGTCGAGCCGCCGGCCCCGAAGAGATTCGGATCCGGCGTCCAGTTGCCACTGGTGTTGTAGCCGAAGGTCGGGGTCTTGGTCTGGACGAAGAGGCCGGGTGTGAAGAAGAAGGTGGAGATGAAGGCGGCGAACACCCCGTCCTGCTGGATGAGGGTGTGCGACAGCTGGTTGAAGGAGGTGCCGGCGTCATCGAGGTTGGCGGTCAGGACGATCTTGCGTCCGCCGACACCGCCGTTGGCGTTCACGGTGTTGAGATAGGCCTGGATCCCGGGGACGAAGGAGGCAAAATCTGCGGCGATGGACCCGGTGAGGGAGGCGATCGAACCCACACTGATTTGGGTGGCCGTGACTCCAGGCGCTGGCCCACTGGCGGTGCCCGACGTGGACGACGAACCCGAGGACGGTTTGGCGGTGGTGGTGCTGGGGGAGGTCGAACTGGAGCAACTGGCGATCAGTGCCGAGGCGAGCAGTACCGCGCCGATGGCGGCCGGAACTCGTACCTTTGATCCACCCGTGCGGTGTCGCATATATCCCCCATGTTCTGTGCGTGGTGCCGCTGATCGGAACCTATCGTGCCTCTCGGCATGCCCCCAAGACTGGTCAGCGCCACCTTCATCGGTCCGCAGGTTGCGGTGCCAATGACGAAGGTAACCGAAACCGGTCCGATGTGCTTTGTATGATAACCGTGTCAGAGTTCGCGGTGCTGAAGGTAGCTCAAACGGGGCGACACCCTCTTCACCTGACCAACGCTCTGTTGCACCCCCCGGTGGTCGGTCGGTGCGGAGCGGATTGCCCAGGCAGAGAAGAGACGGTGCCAATGGATGTCGACGACAAGGACCCGGAGGTGGCCGTGGAGGTTGCCGACCTGGTCAAGCGCTACCCGAAGGCGCCGGTCGATTCGGTTGGAGGCATCAGCTTCGGTGTCCGACGGGGCGAAGTGTTCGGCTTTCTAGGGCCGAATGGCGCCGGCAAGACCACGACCATCGGGATCCTCACCACCAGGATCCGACCCACGGCCGGTCGTGCCCGGGTCGCCGGGGTCGATGTGATGGCCGACCCTGTGGGTGCCCGGCGGGTGCTCGGGGTGGTCCCCCAGCAGAACAACCTCGACCGCTCCCTGTCGGTGCGCCAGAACCTGCTGTTCCACGCCAGTTACCACGGTGTGCCCCGCGCCGTCAGGAAGACACGGGCGGACGAATTGTTGGCCCAGTTCGGGTTGGCCGACCGGCCCAACGGGAGGCCGGATGATTTCTCCGGGGGGCAGATCCAACGCATGATGATCGCCCGGGCCCTCATGCACGACCCGACGGTGCTGTTCCTCGACGAGCCCTCGACCGGCCTCGATCCGGCCGCCCGGCTCTTCACGTGGGAGCGGGTCGCCCAGCTCAAGGCGGAGGGGACCACGGTGGTGATCACCACCCACGACATGGAGGAGGCGGCGACGTTGAGCGACCGGGTGGCGATCATCGACCACGGAAAGCTCCTGGCCCTCGACACCCCCAACGCCTTGGTGAGGGGCATGGCCGGCGAGCGCACACTCGACTGTCTGGTTGAGGCGGAGCATGCTTCCGACCCGGCCGCCGTCCATGGGCCGCTCGACGGGCTTGCCGCCGTCGACCGGGTGGAGGAGCTCGACGATCCCGAGGTGAGCGGATGGCGCTTCCGGGTCTACGTCCAGTCCGATCCGGCCTCGCTGGTGGCGCTCGTCGCGCAGGTCATCAGTGACGCCGGCGCTCGGCTTGTCGACGTCCGTCTCGGTGAGCCGACGCTCGAGGACGTCTTCATCCACCTCACCGGCAGGTCGTTGCGATGACCTCCGTGGCGGGTGGTGTTGGAGGGACAGTGACCACGGTGCGCGCCGGGCGCGGCCGCCCGTGGAGTCCGTGGCGGGCCTTCCTCGCCATTCTGCGTCGGGACCTCTACGTCACGGGCCGGGAGTTCCCGTTCTTCCTGGCCCAGGTGATCCTCCAGCCATTGTTCCTCCTCTTCGTATTCGGAAAGGTCCTCACCCAGCTCGGCTACGCACGGCCCGGTTACGTGGACGTGCTCTTCCCGGGGCTGGTGGCATTGGCCGCCGTCCTCACCGGGTTCCAGAGCACCGCGCTCCCTCTGGTCATCGAGTTCTCCTACAGCAACGAGATCGAGGACCGCTTGTTGGCACCGCTCCCCATCGGGGCGGTTGCCCTCGAGAAGGTGGTCGTCTCCGCCATGCGGGGAACGATCGCTGCCGCGGTCATGTTTCCGATCGGGCTCTGGCTGCTCGGATCCATCCCATGGACCGCCGGAGCGGCCGTCGGCGTGTCGGTGATGACGGTCGTGGGCGCCCTCATCGGAGCGGCCATGGGACTCGTGCTGGGCACCTTCGTCTCGCCCAACCGCATCAATCTCACGTTTGCCCTGGTCACAACGCCGTTGTTGTTCACCGGGTCGAGTCAGTACCCCTGGCCTTCCCTCACCCACATCCGCTGGTTCCAGGTGGTCTCGGCCCTGAATCCGATGACCTACGTGAGCGAGGGACTCCGGGGCCTGATGGCCCCGAACGTGCCCCACATCCAGACGTGGATCTGTTTCGTTGCCGCCATCGGATCGCTGGTGGTGCTCACGGCGGTGGGCATGGTCGGCTTCCTGCGCCGGGCATTGGGTTGAGCGCATGACGGCGGGTTCGACCAGAGTGGGGGTGCGAGCTGCATCGGACAGCACGGGAAGGGAGAGAGATCAGTGAGTGGATCGAGGGGCCGTCGCTCGGCGCTGCAAGTGGACCAACTCAGGACCATGGCGGAGGCCTACCCCGACGAGATCGGGTACCGGGTGATGGGGAAGGGGCAACTGACGTTCTCCCGTTGGGACGGGGACGCCAACCGGCTGGCAAGGGGCCTGACGGCACGAGGCATCGTTCACGGTGACCGCGTGGCCATCCGCCTGAGCGCGTCCAACGCCCTCCGTTGGGTCATTGCCTACGCCGCCATCCACAAGGCCGGCGGGGTGGCGGTGCCGCTCGATCCTCGACTGGCCCCGGCGGAAGTGGACCGGATGTTCGTCCACGCCCATGTGGTGGCCCAGGTGGCTGACGACGACCGGGTCGGGATGCGTGCGTCGGGTTCCCCGTCCGGCTCGGGAACCGGCTCCCCGGTGGAACTGGTGATCGACGCCTCGCTCGATGATGCCGGCTCGTCCCGGCCCACCGCAGAGGACGGGCAGACCGTCGCGGGCGCCACGCCCGGGCCACGTCTCCTCTCCTGGGATGAGGCGCTCGACGACGACGGATCCGGGTACCAGGTCCCGGTCGACGACGACGATCTCGCCGACATCATGTTCACCTCGGGCACCACCGGTCATCCGAAGGGGGTGGCGGTTCGTCACGTCAACGCGTCGACCGTCCCCAACTCCGAGCCCACGTGGAGTGGGAGCCTGTGGCTCCACGCCAGCCCGTTGACCACCTTTGCCGGCCTGGCCTTCGTCTACGCCCCGATGAAACTGGGGATGACCTGCGTGTACCAGCCCCGCTTCGACGTCGACGAGTGGCTGGACTTCATCGAATCGGATGCCCCCCAAGCGGTGTTCCTGGTGCCGTCGATGGTCCAGTTGCTCCTCGGCCACCCCCGCTTCGAGCGGGTGGACTTCTCCTCGGTGAGCCTCTGCTCGGTGGGCAGCGCACCGTTGGCACCGACGGCCATCGATCGCCTACAGGAGCGGATGCCCGACGCCGTCGTGTCCAACAACTACGGGATGACAGAAGCCGGGTCGGTCTACTGCGTGATGCCCAAAGGCGAGGCAGTGCGACGCCCCGGCTCCGTCGGAAAGCCTCTTCCCCCTGCCGAGGTCCGGTGTGTCGACGACGACGGCGCCGTTGTCCCCGCCGGTGCGTACGGGGAGATCGAGCTGCGGATACCCGGTCGTCAGCGCGAGTACTTCAATGACCCGGAGGCGACCGCTGCGACCTGGGTCGACGGTTGGCTGCATACAGGCGACATCGGCCGGCTGGACGAGGACGGCTATCTCTACATCGGTGGACGGGCCAAGGACGTGATCATCCGGGGCGGGTCCAACGTCTATGCCGTCGACGTGGAGTACGCCATCCTCTCGCATCCCGGCGTGGAAGAGGTTGCGGTCATCGGCGTCCCTCACGACGTCCTCGGCGAGGACCTGGCCGCAGTGATCGTGGCCCGCCCCGGTCAGGACCTCGATGCGGAGGTGCTGCGCCAGCACTGCCTGGCCGCCTTGGCCGCCTACAAGGTACCGAGGCGGTGGGCGTTCGTCGACGAGCTGCCACGAAATCCAGCCGGCAAGGTGCTCAAGCACGAGCTGCAGGTCCGATTCGCCGACGGCATCCCCGTCACCGGCGGACCCTGACCGGAATGGTGGCGGACCTCAGGTGCGCTTGCCCAGCAGCGGATGGCTGGGCATGCCCACCGGTTGCAGGTGTTGACCGAGCACCTCGTGGAAGTGGGCCGCGACCTCGTCCGGGGTCCATCCCCCGTCCTGCCACATGGTGGCGATCTGGCGGGGGGTCTGGAAGAGGGTGTACCCGTAGCCGGTCCGGCCCAGGACCTGGCCGTTGACGAAGGACGCCGCCTCGGAGGCCAGGAAGGCCACCATAGGGGCATTGAGGGCGGGGTCCTCGCTGGCCGGCGGCTCGGATCCCTCGTAGAGGCCCTCGGTCATCCGGGTGGTGCCCGACGGGGCCAGGGCGTTGACGGTGATCCCGTACTTGCCGAGCTCGACGGCCCACACGAAGGTCATGCCCATGATGGCCGCCTTGGCCGCTCCGTAGTTGGTCTGGCCGAAGTTTCCCCGCAGGCCGGCGGACGACGTCATGTTCACGATGCGGCCGTACCCGGCCTCCTTCATGTGCGGGGCGGCGTGACGGGTGGCGTTGAAGGTTCCCTTCTGGTGCACGCCGATGACGGCGTCGTAGTCCTCCTCGGTCATCTTCAGCAGCGAGCGGTCGCGCACGATGCCCGCATTGTTGACCAGGATGTCGACCTGTCCGAAGGCGTCCATGGCCGTGTCGACGATCCGGCCTGCAGCCTCGAAGTCGCTCACCGAGTCGTGGCTGACCACGGCCTGACCCCCGGCCGCGGCGATCTCTTGGCAGACCTGGGCGGCGGGGTCATCCTCCGCGCCCATGGCGCCGTTGCCGTCACGACCGTCGAGACCGACCCCGATGTCGTTGACCACCACCTTGGCCCCCTCGGAGGCCAGGCTCAGGGCCACCTGGCGGCCGATCCCCCTGCCGGCTCCGGTGACGATGGCAACGCGGTTGTCGAGGAGGCTCATGGCGTCAGACTAGCCAGTGGGCCAGTTCACTGACTCTGCCGTCAGAGGCAAACGGTGCCCCCGCCAACGCTCCCGTCTCGGAGGTCAGGCGACGGCGGCGTCCCTTCCCGGCCCACGAGATCCGCTTAGCAGCGGTAGACGCGCTCCGCGTTGGTGGCGAATAGCTTGTCGCGAGACTCGCTGTCCAAGCCGGCCACGACAGTGCTGAACGTGGCGTAGAGCTCGTCGAAGGTGCCGTACATGGCGTCAACCGGGAAGTTGCTGGCGAACATGCAGCGGTCGACACCGAAGGCCTCGATGGCGTATTCGAGCCACGGGGCGAGGGCGTCGACGTGGATGGACTCCAACGGCATGGCCAGGCCCGAGAGCTTGCACACGACGTTGTCACCCAGGCCGGCCAGCGCGTCGATGCCCGGCCGCCAGAGAGCACGTTCCTCATCGGAATTCGACCGGGGCCATCCGGTGTGCTCGACGACAACGGCCAGATCATCGAAGCCGACGAGCTGCGCCGCCGCCGCCCGAAGCTGGTCGGTGTGGGTCATCAGCTCGAACACCAGATTCCGCTCCTGCAACGCACCGAGCACTCCGACATCGGGGAGCGGACCATCGTGTATACCCATCGGGCGGACTCCGCGGAAGCGTGACGCGGTCATCTGCCGGTCGAGGAGATCGACGGCCTCGGCCACCGTGTCGGTCGGGGGGAGACCGCCGATGATGGCGTCGGGGCCACCGGTCGAATCCACGTTGCTATCGAGCTCGATGGTCTCCTCGATCGAGTGACGACCGGTGGCGGCGGCAACGTTGACGAACTTCTCGACGTTCCATCGGGCCGTCTCCCCCTGATAGGTGCCGGCGTCGAAGCGGCGATACATCCTCGACGCATCGCCGGCGCCCTGTGTCGGAGGATGCGAGAGGTACGGGTACCAATCGGTGCGAGCGGGGTCCCAGAGGTGCACGTGGGCGTCGACCACACGGGTGGGATGAGCGGTCACCCGGCCTCCGTGTGCGGTGGATGGCCGACGGATCCGACCATCTCCCGGAGGGTGGCGTCGAGCCAATCGGGCACGGCCGGACCACCGTACGTGATGCTGCCCAGTGGCCGGGGGTGGCCGCGGAGCCCCAACCAGCCGGCGCCGATCACCAGCTCCGCACCGGCGAGAGAGGCTGCTTCGGAACGGCCGAGCAAGTGGCCGACCAGTTCGCCGGCCGGCAGGACCGCGGCTGCCTCCGGGGCCTCGATGCTCGCCGCGAAGGCCGTCACACGCCCTTTCGTCGTACCCGCGGCAGCTCGCCCATGCTGCGCCGCGGCCTGAGCTCGACTACGACCTCCACCAGTTGTCGCATCGGTGAGGGTCACGAGCTGGACCGGGCGGGCGGCGCTGGCGGCGTATTCGGCGGCCGCTCGGGCCCATCCGGCGTCGGTGTGGATGTCCTCGACAATGCCGCCGTGCTCGGCGAGCGTCCGCTCCCAACCGTCCGTCGAGATGGCGCTCGGCTGACGACCGGCGGGCGCGACGACGATGGCATCGATCGGCCCGGCAGAGGCGACGACCGAATGCAGCGTGTCGCCGGCCTTGCCGAAGCTGCGAGCGACATCGAGCAGGTGGCAGGTGATGGATCGGGCTTCGAGCGCCGCGGTCAGCGATGCGGCCAACCGGGGGCGGTCGGTGACGACGGCACAGGATCGCACCTGGGACGAAGCCACTTCGGCGGGGGCCGGCTCGTCGAAGATGGGGCCGAACCGGGGGTTGCCGCCACCGCCGGTCGCCTGGGCGCTCTCGGCCGGGGCGAAGGCGCGTGGGAGCACGGCCTCGAGCACCCGGGACAGCGAGACCCCCGCGTCAGTGCGCACCACCTCGAGGAGGCGGGGCTCGTCGATGACCGCCACTTCCGAACCACCGGCGAAGAGCGCCCGACCGCTGCACCACCCGAATTCGTCACCCACGAGGTGGGCGGCGAGGGGTGCGAGGTCCTCGGGGCCCGGCATCGACGCAAAGAGGGAGACCCCGCCCCCGCCCCCGGTCATGCCCGCCTGACGAGCTCGCTCAGCCGCGGCGGCGACCATCCGGGTGGCGGCGATGGGCGACATTGCATTGATGGTGACGCCCGGTGGCGCCTGCCGGCCCAGCTGCCACGTGAGCGAGGCGACGGCCCGCTTGGCACAGCTGTAGGCGCCGGCATCCGCGGCCCGCCACCCTGATCCAGAGGTGACGCCGACGATGCGTCCGTGCCCGGCGGCAGCCATGAGTGGCAGTGCGGCGTTGAGCACGTTGAGGTAGCCCTCGAGGTGCACGGCAAGCAACGTGAGCCAGTCCTCCTCGGTGCCCAGTCCGAAGTAGGTCTGCCGGGTGATGCCGGCGACATTGATGACGGCGTCGAGCCCGCCGCGCTCGTCGACCAACTCCCGGAAGAGACCGCCGACCGCCTCGCCGTCCGTCACCGATGCCGATGACGCCCGGGCCGAGCCACCGGCCGCCACGATGCGGCCGGCAGTGGTCTCGTCCGGCTCCGGCAGGCGCTCGGAGCCGTCGAGGGTCACGAGGGGATCGACGGTGACGACGAACCAACCGCCGCGGCCGAGCTCCTCGGCCACCGCTGCTCCGATCCCGCCCCCACCGCCGGTCACGACAGCGACCCGCTGACGCGCGCTCACGATGCCGTCGACCGGGCCTCGAGCTCCAGGCCCTCGAACCTGCCGGCCTCGAGCCACTGCTCGAGCACGTCGCGGTAGGCGAACCAGTCGCCGAACCCGCGGCCGTAGTTGCCGTTGCGGGGGTTGTTCGCCTCCGGGTGGCCTTCGTTGTTGATACGCGACGGCGTGCAGGCGGACATGAGGGCGCTGCTGTCGACGAAGGAGTCGACGATCTTCTGCGTCCATGCCTCCTCCGCCTCGGCGCTCACGTCGACCACCTCCACCCCCTGATCCTCCAGCATTCCGATGGCGCTGCCGATGAACTCGGCGCCAAGCACGGCCAACTGCGTGTAGTTGACGGTCACCACCGCCTGCTGCCCCGGGGCCGGCATGACGAACATGTTGGGGAACCCACGACTCATCATCCCGAAGAGGCTGGCGGCACCGTCGGCCCATTTCTCGGCCAGGGTGACACCGCCGCGACCGACGATGTCGTGGCCGGCGCGACGGAAGAGAGGGGTGAGCTCGCGCTCGAAGCCGGTGCCGTAGATGATGCAGTCGACATCGAACTGCTTCCCGTCGATGACCGGTCCTTGCTTGGTGATCCGCTCGATCCCAGCGGGACAGTCGATCAGCGTGACGTTCGGGTTGTTGAATGCCGGGAGGTACTCGTCGTGGAAGCACGGTCGTTTGCAGAGATAGCGGTAGTACGGCTTGAGGATCTCAGCCGTGGCCGGGTCGGCCACCAGCTCCTCGATCCGGCGTCGGTGCGCGTCCATGATCGAGTAGTCGATCTCCTCGCCACTGCGCAGGAGCTCGGCGGTCGTCATTCCCTCCCGTCGCGGGGGGTGCTGGACGGCCGCGTAGTGGTGCGTCCACCCGTCGTCGACCAGGTCGGCCTCGACGGGCCGGCCCATGACGATCGCCTGGAAGTTGTCCATTCGGTCCCGCTGCCAGCCCGGCTCGAGCCCGTGGGCGAAGCCGGGATCGGTCGGCCGGTTGCCCCGCTCGCCGATGGCCGACGGCGTGCGCTGGAACACGTAGACGTGTTTCGCCGACTCGGCCAGGGGCGGCACGCACTGGATGCCGCTCGCCCCCGTGCCGATGAGGGCGACGACCTTGTCCTTCAGGCCGGTCAGGGGCGCATGCGGCCCGCCCCCGGTGTACTCGTAGTCCCACCGAGCCGTGTGGAACGAGCGCCCGGCGAAGTCCTCCATGCCCGGGAGGGCGGGCAGCTTCAGGAGGTTGAGGATCCCAACGGCCAGCACGTACCACCGGCAGCTGATCTCGTCGCCACGGTCGGTGCGGATCAGCCACCGGGCCGCGTCCTCGTCCCACTCGGCGCGGGTGACCCCGGTGTGGAACCGGGCGTCGGCCACGAGGTCGAACCGGTCGGCGATCGCCTCGAGGTGGGACCGGATCTCCTCACCGAACGCGTAGCGCCGGGTCGGGATGTAGTCGAGCTCCTCGAGCATTGGAAGGTAGCTGTACGACTCGACGTCGCACATCACCCCCGGGTAGCGGTTCCAATACCAGGTACCCCCGATACCACCCGCCTGGTCGACGATGCGGATTCGCTCGATGCCGGCCTTGCGGAGGCGGGCACCGGCGAGGACCCCGGCGATTCCCCCACCGACGATCACGACATCGACCTCGTCGGCGACCGGTTCGCGCTCGATGAACGGCGTGAAAGGGTCGTTCCGGTAGCGTGCGAAATGCTCATCGGTCCCCAGGTCGCGGATGTCAGCGCGGCCGGGGACGAGTCGCTTGTCCCGCTCGGCCAGGTACTTGGCGCGGACGGTCTCGGGGTCGTAGTTCGCGGCTCCACCCGCTCCCGCCGCCGGTCCCCGTGGCGGCGATGACGGCGCCGTTGGATGGAACCCGGGCATGATCCAACGCTAGTCGTTGAACATGACGCCGGGGTCAGCGAACTCATCGGGCGTGCGTGGTGGGATCCGATGGAAGGGCGGCCCGTGCTCACCGGTCTCGACAGGTGGTGGAGGCCGAGCACGGGAACGAACCTGTCACTGCGCTGGCACACAATAAATGGATTCTGACCTGCAAAAATGTTGCGATTCTCACCACTCGTGACGAAGGGGGACGATGCGCTGATGTCCTGCAAGCAGGCCCCCCACGAATGAGGACCGTGACGCCGTCGACTGGTTATGGGCCGGGAAAGGCCTGGCTGAATGATGCCGCGACCACCTGGTCACCGGTGATCTTCAACGGCGCTGCCGCAGGACGGCCGAGCAGGAGGGCCAGAAGGTCTCGGCTGGTTCCCTCGATCACCGCCGATGCGGATGCGTTGACGTCCGCCGTCGAGGTGCAGGTCTCCGAGCCTGCGACGGTCACGAGATACACGGGGCCGTCCGTAGCCACCAGCAGCCACGATCCCTGGACGCGCCCGTCAACGTGGCGATGGTTGGTGCGACGCATGTTGAGCCGGTCGAGCCGGAATGGAAGAGCTACGTCGACGAACAGACTGCTCCAGTCGTTGAGACCCAGACCGAGATCCGTGCCATGAACCTCCACCTCGGTGAGCCTCATGAGAGGGAGGCGGACGAGCGGGAGCGGACCGAGGTCAGGGTTGTCGTCCGGCTCGCGAACCGTCAGTTCCCAATCGGACGCATCCAGCGATCCCCACACGCGTTGCAGCTGCTCGCTGTGGGCAACGAGCGAGTCGACAACCTCAAGTGGCGTCTCGCCCGCCGACGGCGCCAGCGTGGCCGGACGCTCATGCTCACGTCCGGCCGGATAGTAATAAGTTGGGCGTCCCGCCAACCCATCGAGTGCCATCCGGCTCAGGGCCTTGGCCCCGTGCCTCAGATGACAGGCGACGGTGAGGCGGCTCCAGCCGTCCAAGGCAGTTGGCCCGCGTAACTCGCGCTCGTCCAGTCCCCGCAGAGCTCGGACGATTTCACCGGTCCGGTCGGCGACCGCTTTGGCCAGCGCCGGTCCACGACTGGGGCTTGTGACCACAGCCAAATCATCGCGTAGACGACGGGCATCAGCACCCGACCTCGTCGCTGAGCCACCGAACGGAGGGCAGGGGTTACCGGCCCGTCCACACCGGCGGGCGCTTCTCCTTGAAAGCCTTCGGTCCCTCTTTGGCATCCTCGCTGCTGAAGACCTCGCCGGCCAGCTCCGACTCGATGCGGTAGGCCTCCCGCATGTCGGTGGCCAACCCGCGGAGCACTGACTCCTTCGTCTTCCGGACCGCGAGGGGGCCGTTGGCGATGATCCGACGGGCGTAGTCATCGGCGCGCTCCATCAGCCGGTCGGGATGGGTCACCTCGTTGAGCAGGCCCATGGCCAGGGCCCGTTGCGCCCCGATCTGGTCGGCGCACAGCAGGAACTCCATGGCCGCCGGATAGGGGATCTGGCGGGGGAGGCGGACGGTGGTGCCGCCGCCTGCGAACAAGCCCCGCTTTGGCTCGAGCACCCCGAAGGTGGCGGTGTCGGCGGCCACCCGGATGTCGCAGCCGCCGAGCATCTCCATGCCTCCGGCCACACATGTCCCGTTGACGGCGGCGATGATCGGCTTGTAGAGCTTCACGCCGCGCAGGACGGCCTTGGTGCCGTCATCCAGGCGGTAGCCCCCGATGGTTTCCACCTCGCCGGAGCTGATCTTCTTCTGGTGCTCGGTGATCTGGGGGATGTACGTCTTGAGGTCCGCCCCCACCAAAAAGACGTCCTTGACCCCGGTGATGACCGCGACCCAGGCGTCGTCCTCCCCCCCGAACCGGTCCCAGGCGCTGCGGAGCTGGAAGAAGTGGTCCATGTCCATGGCGTTCTTCGCCTCGGGGCGGTCGATGACGATGCGGGCGATGTGGTCGTCGTCCAGGTGGTAGTGGATGGGCATGGTCAGTCGCGCCCCTCGACCGGGGACTTCGCCCCGATGGAGGACAGATCGAGGGCCACGGGGCCCTTGGGCCGGTCATCTCCTCCTGTCGAACGGGTCATGAGCGAAAGGTCGACGTCTGTGGCCTCGGCCCGCAGGGCCTCGACCGTGCAGCGCTCGCGTGGCCGGATGGAGAACGGGTCGTAGGCGAAGATGCGCATGGCGTTGAGGTGGGTGATCTTGTCGATCTCGTCGTCGGGCACATCGGCCAGGTACTTCATGGCGGACTCGGGGGCGTGCGGCCAGGTCGAGTCGGAGTGCGGGTAGTCGCACTCCCAGGTGATGTTGTCGAGGTTCAGATAGCGGCGGTTGTCCACCCCGAAGGCGTCATCGATGAAACAGGTGACGATCCGTTCCTTGAACAGTTGGCTGGGAAGGAGATCGCCGAAGTCCTGACCCGTCCAGGCGCGGTGGTGTTCGTAGACGTAGTCCACGCGCTCGAGCAGATAGGGGATCCAACCGATGCCCCCTTCGGACAGGGCGATCCGCAGATCGGGGAACTTGCGGAGCACCGGTGACCACAGCAGGTCGGCAGCGGCCTGCACCACGTTCATGGGCTGCAGGGAGATCATCACGTCGATGGGCGCCTCCACCGACGTGACCACCAGCTGGGACGACGAGCCGATGTGCAGGCAGACGACGGTCCCCTCGTCGGCGCACGCCTGCCAGAACGGGTCCCAGTGATCGGAGTGGAAGCTCGGCCATCCCAGCTTCTCCGGATTCTCCGAGAACGTCACCGCGTGGCATCCCTTGGCCGCCACCCGGCGGACCTCGTCGGCCGCCAGTGCCGGATCCCACAGCACCGGCAGGGACAGCGGGATGAACCGGCCCGGTTCGGCCCCGCACCAGCCTTCGATGTGCCAGTCGTTGTAGGCGCGGATCATGGCCAGGGCCACGTCCTTGTCTGCGGTGCGGGCGAAGAGCTGGCCGCAGAACTGCGGGAATGAGGGAAAGCACATCGACCCGAGCACGCCGTTGGCATTCATGTCGCGGACCCGCTCGTGGACGTCGAAGCACCCTGGCCGCATCTGGTCGAGCGAGGTCGGCTCGATGCCGTACTCCTCGGGCGGGCGACCGACCACAGCGTTGAGCCCGATGTTGGGGATCTCGCTTCCGTCGTAGCGCCAGACGTCCGTGCCGTCCGGCTTGCGCTCCAGCTTGGGTGCGAGGTCCTGGTACCTGGCCGGCAGCCGCCCCTCGAACATCTCGGGTGGCTCGACGATGTGATCGTCCACGCTCACGAGAATCAGGTCCTCGGCCCGCATCGGCATCCTCCTGGTTGTGCCCGCCCTGGCTGTGCCTGGCTTCCCGACCTGGCAGCCTGACGCCCGTGTCATAGAGACTAGCTACAGATGGACGGGGGGGTGGGCGGCCAGAGCAAGGCGGTCGGGCCGACACAATTGCACCCATTCAGAGGCGGGCGGTGTTGGTGCCGTTCCCGTCGGTGGTGAGGTTCACGAGGCGCCCGATCAACTCGTCGGACTCGGCTTGGCGCAGTGCGTCTGGATCAGTCAATCGTGCATAGCACCGGGCTCCGATCTCTGCGGTGCCAGAGCCCCGATCCTTGGGAGCGCCGTTCCCCGGTGGTGGGGCGAGATCACAGATCAACGCCGCCCACTCGGGCTCGCCGTCCCGTCCGTGGATCACGGAGTAGGTGGCCACGGTGGCCGGCCCTTCGAAGGTATCGACAATCGGGGTCTGGGCCGTCGTCCCCCGCGCTGCCACCGCGGCATCGTCGGGGGGGACGAGGATCCCGGGGGTGGTGGAATAGGTGGCGAAGACGTGCTTGTGCATGTGCATCCCGACCCCGGAGACCATACCCAGCGAGCCCGGGTCGGACCTCAGGACCTCGACCATGGTGGCCAACGCGTGGGTCAGATAGTTGCTTCCGGGCCCTCCGTGGTAGGCCAAGCCCCCGGTGACCGAGACCGACTGCTCCGGTGCCGTGCCCGGGACCGCGCTGCGGGCCGTCGCCGGGTCGATACCCAGGGCGTCGAGGGCGAACCCGATCGAACTGGCGAAGCACGAGTACAGATCGAAGTGGGCGATGTCGTCCACCTCGGCCCCGGCGCCCCGCAGCGCCGCGCTGCTGGCTGCTTCCATGGCCCCGGACCGCCAGAGGTCGGTCCGCCGGGCCAGGGCCGGTGGATCCTCGGCGTAGCCCCATCCCCGCAGGTACACCCGTCGGTCAGCCGGCACCCCCAGGGAGTCGGCGGTGGCATCGCTGGCCACCAGCACGGCTGCCGCCATGTCCACGTCCATGATGGCGGTCATCAACTTGGAGTAGGGATAGCCGACCATCCGGTTCTGGCCGGTCGGGCCGATGACCTCTTCGACGGTGCGCGGCACCGGGAACCAGGCATGAGGATTGGCTGCAGCCACCGCCGTCAGGGGCGAGAGGAGCTCGCCCAGGCGATGGCGGTACTCGTCCAGGCCGGCGCCCAGGTGGGCCCGATGGGCGTTCTCGAACAGTGCGAAGGTGAGCCAAGCCTCGAAGATGCTGTGAGCCACCTCGCCCGGCTCGAACGGGGTGTCGAAGGGAAAGCGGCGCTTCTTCTCCGGCGGGTGGCTCCAGGCCGGCTTGCGCCCCTCCTTCTTCAGCCTCCTGGTGGTAGCCAGAGCCTCGCCCCCGACCACCAGGGCCAGGTCGAGGTCGCCGGCCACGATGTCCCGGGCGGCACTGGAGACGAGCGACTGGGGGACGTTTCCCCCGATCCCCGAATAGTGCAGGGTCCGCGGATGGACGCCCAGCCGCTCGGCCAGCCTGGCCGGCGCATCGTCGTACTGCCAGGCCTGGCAGTAGACGACGTCGATCCGTTGGACGCCTTGTATGGCCCCGGGCCTGCCGGTGTCGGCATCGGCCAACCGGGCGACCGACTCCCACATCTCCAGCGGCTCGGGTGCCCCGTCGGGCCCGCACTCCTCAGGCCGCCAGGTCCGTCGGCCAACGCCGATCAGGCATGGAGCGCGACCGTCACCGCGGGGAGGCACGGCCCCGACCGGTCAGGACAGCCGGGTCTGACCGGGCAGCTTCACAGCCCGGTCGGCGATGATGTTCTTCTGGACCTCCGTCGACCCGCCACCGATGGTCGTGTACCGCTGGAACGAGTACAGGCGGGTCCACTTGCCCCGGTCGACGGCGTCCGGGCCGCCCCGGGCCAGGAGTCCGACCGGTCCGAGCAGATCCACGGCCAGCTCGGCCAGGGTCTGGGCCAGCATCGAGTACTGGAGCTTGGAGAAGGGGACCTCGGGCCAGTTCTTCTCGCCCCGCATGACCTTGCTGAGCGCCCGGTACACCAACAGCCGGGTCAGCTCGATCTCCGTCCAGGCCCGAGCCAGCCGATCGGCGATACCCGGATCGGCCAGTGCATCGGGGTTGACCGCCCGGGCCGCCTCGATCATGGCCCGGAGGTCGGCCGCCAGGCCGGTGATCTGGCCGGCGATGCCGACCCGCTCGTGGCCGAGGGTGCCCATGGCCACCATCCAGCCCTCGCCCTCGCCTCCCAGGCGGTCGCCGACCGGCACGTGGACGTCCCGGAAGTAGACCTCGTTGAACATCTCGTCGCCCGACATGTCCCGAATGGGACGGCGCTCGACGCCCGGTGACTCGAGGTCGACGATGAAGGCGGTGATGCCTTCATGCTTGGCCCCGCGCTCGATGGCGGTGGGATCCGTACGGAACAGGAAGAGGCCCCACTTGGCCAGGTGTGCGGTCGAGATCCAGATCTTCTGCCCGTTGACCACGTAGTGGTCGCCGTCGAGGATGGCCATGGTGCGGAGGTTGGCCAGGTCGTTTCCGGCATCGGGCTCCGAGAACCCCTGGCACCAGTGATCGTCGGCGTTGATGATCGAGGGGAGCCAGCGGTTCTTCTGCTCCTCGGTTCCCCACTGGATGAGCATGGGTCCGATCTGCCAGATGCCGTTGGCGTTGAACACCCCCGGCGTCCGGTACTCGGCCATGATCTCGGAATACAGCAGGCGTTGGACGGGTGTCGTCTCGCGGCCGCCCCACTCCGTCGGCCAGTGGACGGCGGCCCAGCCCCCGTCGTTCAGGACCCCTTGCCACGCCTTGCGGCGCGATTGGGACGGGACGCCGAGGTTTCGCTGGTCTTCGTCCTCCGTCTCCGTCAGGAACTTCTCGAGGTTCTCGTCGAGCCAACCCCGGAGCTCGACGCCGAAGGCCTCGTCTTCGGCGGTCAGGGAGAAATCCACGGACGTGAGTGTAGCGAACGCCTCCGCCGCTCAGGGGGTGAGCCCCGGCGGTACTGCCTCCGGGTGCGCCGTCGGCACGCGATGAGCGTGCAGTCGCGGAGTCAGGAGGTCGCCGGCCGGCCCCTCGTCGCCCTTCAACATGGACACCGCCGCGGAGTTCGAGAGCACGAAGCCGCCCACGATCAGGAAGAGGAGCGAAACGGCTTCGAGGGGCCCGCGCGCGCCATTGGTCTGGAGGTTGTCACCGAACAGCGTGATGCCGATGACGATGCTCACCAGAGGGTCGACCAGCACCAGGGCGGCCTGGGAGGCACCGATCGGCCCGGCGTGGAATGCATTCTGCGTCAGGAAGACAGAAACGGCCCCGAAGACGCACAGGGCGTAGGTCTCCCAGTGCGAGAAGATGCTCGTCCAATCCATGGCCACGAAGTGGGAGACCACCTTGGTCAAGGACGCCGTGAAGGCGTAGCCGATGGCCGATGCAGCTCCGAACATGGCGGCGCGCCACCACCGCGGGCCCCGGAGGGCGAGCATCACAGTCACGGCCATGCCCGCCGTGCACGAGGCCCCGACGATCACCCATCCGACCGTCCCCGGCACCCCGTCCCCTCCGGTCGGCGCCGAGAAGGCCAGGAACCCGGACAGGCCCGCCGAAGCCAGCAATACACCCAACCACTCGCGTGGCCCGGACCGGTAGCCGAACCAGGTCGAGAGGATGAACACCAGGAACAGGAGCTCGGTCACCATGATGGGCTGGACCTCGGTGAGGTCGCCGAAATGGAGAGCCAGCGCCTGGAACAGAAAGGCGGCGATCATGAAGGCGAACCCGGCCAACCACACCCCGCGCCGCACGGCATGGGCCAACAGGCTCAGTCTGAGGGTGTCGTCCTCCTTGGCGTCCTCCACGCCCATGCGCTGGAGGACGCTCACCAGTGCGTTGGAGAGTGCGCCTGCGAGTGCGAACAGATAGACCATGGCAGTTCGGCCAGTGTACGGGGGGCGGCCTCCGGACAGGGCGTCCGGGCCGCCGACGCCACGGCGGTGACCCTCCCGTGCGTGTCCGGGGTCGGGTCTACACTGACGTGCCCGTCAGGGTGGCGTCGCCTCCGCGGTGCCGATTGTGATCACCGACCATGGGGGAAGGCGAGGCCACGCAGCGCATGGACTTCACGTACGACACCGAACAGGAGGCGCTCCGCGACGTGGCCAGGCAGGCCATGGACCGCGAGATCGGAAGCTCGCTGGTGCGCCAGATGGCCGATGATCCGGACGGCGTGGACGCCGGCCTGTGGGCCAAGCTGGTCGATCTGGGCTGGACCAGTCTGGTCGTCCCCGAGGGGGCGGGCGGGGCGGGGGCCGGACTGGCCGAGCTGTGCATCGTCCTCTACGAGACCGGGCGGGTCCCGTTGCCGGGGCCGTTCTTCTCCTCGGCGGTGTTCGCCACCCTGGCCGCCCGCGCCCTCGGGGCCGACGACGTGCTGGCCGACCTCGCGGCCGGACGGACTCGAGGGACGGTGGCCCTGCACGAGTCCGGCCACGGCGACCCGCTGGAGACGGTGCGGACCCGCGCCCGCCGGAAGGGGGCCGGTTGGGTCCTGGACGGGCTGAAGCCACTGGTGCTGGACGGCCACACCGCGGACTGGGTCATCGTCGTCGCCGGCACCGAGCAGGGTCAGCGCTCCTTCCTGGTCGAGCATCCCAACGGCGAGCCGGTCCCGGCTCTCGACCCGCTCCGCAAGGTGGCGCGCCTCGAACTACATGATCGTCCGTGCCTACCCATCGGGCCGGGAGGGAGCCAGACCTCGATCTGGCGCCGCGTCATGGACGACACGGCAGTGGCTCTGTCGTCGGAGACACTGGGAACGGCAGACCGGGCGTTGGAGTTGGCCATCGGCTACACCAGAGAGCGGGTGGTCTTCGATCGGCCGGTGGCGTCGTTCCAGGTGGTCAAGCACAAGATCGTCGACATGTTCCACCAGATCGAGATGGCCAGGGTGGCGGTCCAGTTCGCCGCCTGGGCGTCCGACGCCGAGGATCCCCGTCGCCAGCGGGCGGCGGCCATGGCCGCGGGCTACACCACCGAGGCGGCGGTGAAGGTGACCGGGGAGGACATCCAGCTCCACGGGGGAGTGGGCTTCACCTGGGCGTCCGACGCCCACTTCCTCTTCAAGCGGGCCAAGCAGAACGACGTGCTGCTCGGTGGTCACGCCACCCACCGCAAGCGGTTGGCGGCGATGTTGGTGGACGCGGACTGACGGCTCGGAACGCCGGCGTCCCGGCGGGGCGCGGGCTCAGTGGCAGGCGTCGGCCGGGGGAGGGACGTCGAGGGCGGGGTTGGCTTCGAAGAATCCCACCGGGATGAGGTGGAACCCGCAGTACTCGACGGGCATCACCGGCCAGTCCTCGGGCCGGGGGATGTGGGTCACGCCGAAGGTGTGCCAGGCCACGATGTCGGTATCGGTCAAGGGACGGTCCTGCGATGTCCAACGAGGCAGCCCGTCGCCCCCGGCGTGCTGGTTGGGATAGTCCCCGGCCCCTCGGCGCTCGGATGCGGAGAACGGCGTCACCCAGAGGTTGTGGCGGGCGAAGCCTGCCCGTCGGCCCACACTGGACTCGGGGTGGGCCAGCAGGGTGGGCGTGGATGACGGAAGCAGCTTGTAGGCGACGGGTTCGCCCAGCCGATTGCGGACACCGGGGTTGACGAACTTCCAGAAGCGGCCGGAGGTCGGGTCGATGTCGCGCCGGGCCTCGAGCTCGGAGTCGAGTCTCCGGGCCACCGGCACGAATCCGTTGGACCACGGATTGTCATCCCCGGGCGGGAGTGGCTCGGTGGAGACCTCGAACACCTCGTTGAGGGGCCCGTCGACTTCCACATCGAGCCGGGCGCAGAACAGGTGTTGGTGCACCGGCGCGGCCAGTCCCGGGGCGATGGCCGGTGCGAAGGGGGAGCGCTCACCGGGAGCCATGGCCTGCGTCGAGAGGATGCCGGTCAGCTTCACCTCGAGTTGGATGCTGCCGTCGAGGTAGAAGTACCAGTAGAAGCCGTACTCGTAGTTCCCCACGGTCGAGATGGAGGAGACCACCAGACGCCGTGACCTCCGCACCTCGGTGCGCCCGATGCGTTGGTCCTGGTGCTTCCAGAGGATGCCGTAGTCCTCCTCATGGATGCACACTGCGTTCTCGACCACGTACGGCTCCCCGCGCTCGGTGGCGAAAGTGGCGTCGAGATAGGACACTTCTCCGAGGCAGTCGCAGCCGAGGGCGAGGGAGTTGACCATCCGTCCGAGGCCCCACTCGCCGGCATCGAAGGCGTTCTTCCATCCGTGGAGTGGGCCTGGATCGCCGTAGGGTACGACCATCTCGGTGATCGAGGCCCGGTTCAGGACCGGTCGCACCCGGTCTCCGTCGAGGTAGCCGACGGTGTGGAGGACCAAGCCGTCGTTGGGATCCATCGACACCCGCAGGGACCAGCGCTGCCAGCGGATCAGGTTGGACTCGATGGTGTAGCTGGGCCCCTCGGGCTGCACGATCTCGAGGGGCCGCAGGTCGTCTCGCAACGGCTGGTGGTCCTCGGCAAAGTAGCCGCCGGTCTCGACGGGGAGGGGGACGATCCCGTAGTCGAGGACCTCGAGAACCTCGCCGCTTCCGCCGTCGACGGTGGCGATCACCCCTTCGATGGGCCGGGCGTAGCCGTTGTCGGTGGGGTCCTCGCGGTAATAGGACAGGCACCGGGTAATGCGGCGGTTCTCCTCGATCGCCCGTCCGAAGTTACCGGTGGGCCACGGATCGATCTGGACCTTTTCGAAGTCGGTGATGCCCCTCCGTCGCATGGCCGCTTGCCAGTCCGGATCCTCTCCCAGGGCCACGATCGAGCGAAGCGAATCGTCGAACAGGAGGGCAGGGCGGACATCGTGCCGCTCCACCCATGACACCAGCTCCTGGGCGGGAACGGCGACCACTGCCTCGATGACGGTGCTGTCGGTGCCGGGCACGATGATGAGTCGGACCAGGCGTTGGACCGGGTCGCCCGGGCGGTGGGCGGCCACCACTTCTTTGGAAGGGGGCTCGAGCGTGATGGTGGCGAACCGGGCCCGCTTGTCGAGTCGACCGTCCTCCACCACCGTCGCCACCGACGCTCGTATCTCCTCCGCGGTCAGGGGCTCGAGGGGGTGGACGGCGGTACCCACTGCTCCGGCCAGCTCAGTCATGGCTGCAACCGTACCGGACCGGTGGGCCCCCGATCCGTGGTGCCGCGCTCCGTGCGCATGTGAGCTTGGCGGCGCTAGCGTCGCCGACCATGGATGATCGGACCTCTGCCGAGCCGCGCGGGGTCACCACCCATGCCCGCAACGGGCCTGACCGACCGGCGATCATCGTGGGCGATGTCATCCACACCTACGGCGAGCTCCACGACCGGGCCAGCCGGTTGGCGTCCGTCCTAGCCGACAGGGGGGCCGGACCCGGGCGCCCGGTGGCCACCGTCCTCCCCAACGGGGCCGAACAGTTCGAGGTGGCCACCGCGGCCGCCATGCTCGATGCCCCCTTCCTGCCCGTCAACTGGCACCTGAAGGCCGGGGAGCTGGCCTACATCTTCACCGATGCCGACGTGGCCGTGGTCGTGGGTCATACCGAATTCGAGGATGCCCTCAACGGGGCCATGGCAGAGCGCGGCCTCCCCCTGCTCCTGGTGGGCGGCGACTACGAGCCCGCCGTCGCCGCCGCAGCACCCCTGCCCGACGCCGACAGCGGTTCCGGTCCGGGGCTGATCTTCTACACGTCCGGCACCACAGCCCGACCCAAGGGGGTGGTGCACGGCGCCATCGCCAACGCCACCGACCGCCGCAGGGGGACGGAGGGCCAGGTCGCCCTGTGGGGCTGGACCCCCGACGACGTCTATGTCATGAGCGGCCCGTCGTACCACGCCGCCCACTGCGGCTGGGCCCTGTGCGCCCTCTATATCGGCGCCGCCACCGTCATCACCGATCACTTCGAGGCGCGGTCGTGGCTGGCCGAGGTGAGCCGGACCCGCGGCACCCGGTCGTTCATGGTGCCGGCCCACTTCATCAGGATCCTCGAGATTCCCGAGGAAGAGCGGGCTGCCATCGACCTCTCCAGCTTCAAGCTGATCGTGCATGCCGCCGCGCCCTGCCCCGTCGTGGTCAAGGCCCGGATGATGGAGGCCTTTCCCGATACGGAGATCCACGAGCTGTACGGAGCGAGCGAAGGCGGGGCCACCAAGATCTCGCCGGAGGAGTGGCGGACCCATCCCGGCAGCGTCGGCCGGCCGTGGCCCGGCGTCGAGATCCGCATCCTGGGGGAGGACGGTTCGGCCAAGGCCACCGGCGAGACCGGTCTGGTGTACATCCGCCCGGCGGGGGGCGTCCGGTTCTCCTATCGCAACGATGATGCAGCCACCGCCGGCGCCTGGCGGGACGACGCCTTCACCGTCGGTGATATCGGGCATCTCGACGAGGACGGCTACCTCACCATCACCGACCGCGTCTCGGACATGGTGCTGTGGGGAGGCGTCAACATCGCCCCCCGTGAGATCGAGGAGGCCCTCTACGAGCACCCCGATGTGGTCGACTGCGCCGTCTTCGGCATCCCGGACGAGCGCGACGGCGAGCGCCTGAAGGCCATGGTGCAGCTCCGCCGGAATGTCGAGGTCGGCGAACTGGAGGCCCACGTCCGGGAGAGGCTGGCCGGCTACAAGGTCCCCCGCGTATGGGAGGTGGTCGACGAGCTCCCCCGCGACCAGAACGGAAAGGTCCTCAAGCGGCTGCTGCGCCAGGCCCACCGTCCCGAGAGCGGAGCCGCCCTGTCGCCGTAGGTGCGCGGTGAACCCCCAGATGACAGGATGTCGTCGAGGTGGGCCCGGCCGACCGCCGCCATGCTGTCCCGGCGGGACGATGGGACCGATGGGATGCTGGCCCCCGATCAACCCGTTCGAAAGGCTCGACCATGTCACTGGCCATCTCCGAGGAGCACGAGGCCCTCCGGGCCACCTCGCGTCGCTGGCTCGACGCCCATTGCCCGCCCGACGTCCCGAGGGCCCTGCTCGATGCCGAGGAGGAGGAACTGCAACCGGTGTGGAAGGAGTTCGCCGCCCAGGGTTGGCTCGGTCTCCACATCCCGGAGCGATGGGGTGGCCAGGGCTACGGCCTCTTCGAGCTGGCCGTCGTGCTCGAGCAGTCCGGCCGTTGCCTGTTCCCCGGGCCGCTCCTCCCCACCGTCACCTTGTCCGCCGCCCTCGCCGAGGCCGGCACGGACGACCAGGCCGCCGACCTGTTGCCGGGCCTGGTCGACGGGAGCGTTGCCGGGGCCATTTACATCGGATCCTCGCACCTCGACATCGTCGGGCGCGGGGACGACGGCAGCCTGGTGGTCACCGGTGCCCTGCGTCCGGTGTTGGGCGCCTCGACGGCCTCGCTGGTGCTGGTGCCGGCGCGGGCCGGGGACGACCCGGCGGTCTGGTGCCTCCTCGACGCGGGCACCGGCAGGGGAGCGGCGCAGGCGGGCCCGCTGGAAAGCCTCGATCCGACCCGGCGGGTGGGAACGGTCGTGGCCGAGTCGGTGAGCGTCGCCGCCTCACGCCAGCTCCGGTCCCTCACCGGTGAGCGGGTGCACGAACTCATGGTCGCCCTGGGCGCGGCCGAGCTCACCGGCGGGGCGCGGTGGTGCCTCGAGACAGCCGCCGAGTACGCCAAGGTGCGCGAGCAGTTCGGACGCCCGATCGGGCAGTTCCAGGCGGTGAAGCACCGGCTCGCCGACATGCTGGTCCGGACCGAGCAGATCACTGCCGTGGCTTGGGACGCAGCCCTGGCCGTGGCGTCGGGCCCGTCCGACGAGACGGCGCTGGCCGTCGACACCGCCGGCGCCCTGGTGTTCGACGGGTGCGTCGACAACGCCAAGGACTGTGTGCAGCTCCTGGGCGGAATCGGCTTCACCTGGGACCACGATGCCCATCTCCAGCTGCGCCGGGCGTTGGCCGCCCGCCAGTTGCTGGGTGGGCCCGAGGGCTACTTGACCGAGGTGGTGGGGCTGGCCCTCCGGGGCGTGCGTCGCGCCCTCACCACCGATCTACCCGAGGAGGCGGACCGGGTCCGCTCGACGTTGGCGCCGGTGCTCGAGACGGTGAGGGAGTCGGAGGGCCGGGACCAGAGGCGGGCTCTCGTGGATGCCGGGCTGGTGGTTCCGCACTGGCCGACCCCGTGGGGACGGGACTCCTCCGCTGTCGAGCAGCTGGTGATCGACGCAGATCTGGCCGAGGCCGGCGTGGTGCGACCCCACCTCGGAGTGGGGGCGTGGGCGCTGCCGGTGATCATCGCCCACGGATCCGAGGAGCAGCGCCGGCGGTGGGTCCGCCCGACACTGCTCGGCGAGTTGAAGTGGTGCCAGCTCTTCTCGGAACCTGGCGCCGGATCCGACCTGGCCAGCTTGACCACCAGGGCAGAGCGGACCGACGGTGGATGGCTGCTCAACGGCCAGAAGGTCTGGACGTCGATGGCGCTCGAGTCGGACTGGGGGATCTGCCTGGCCCGGACCGACCCCACCGTTCCCAAGCACGAGGGCATCACCTACTTCATCGTCGACATGCGCTCCCCGGGGCTGGACATCCGGCCCCTGCGGGAGCTCACCGGGGACGCCATGTTCAACGAGGTCTTCATCGATGACCTGTTCGTGCCGGACGACTGCGTCATCGGCGGGGAAGGCGAGGGTTGGAAGATGGCCCGCGCCACCCTGGCCAACGAGCGGGTGTCGATGTCGTCGGGTTCGACCTTCGGCATCGGCGTCGAGTCCCTGCTCCATCTGACCCAGCGGCAGACCGAGCCGGTGTCGGCGGGCACCATGCTCAAGCTCGCATCGCTCCTCGTGGAGGCGCAGTCACTCGGCCTGGTCGCCCACCGTTCCATGCTGCGGACCCTCGCCGGCACCGACCCCGGACCGGGAACGAGTGTGCGGAAGTTGCTGGGGGCCGAGCACGAGCAACGGGTGCAAGAGATGGGATTGGCCATGTTCGGCCCCGAAGGCGCGGCCCTCGACGGCTACGCCAAACGGTGGGCGCACGGCTTTCTGGTCACCAGATGCCTCACCATCGCCGGTGGGACCAGTGAGATCCAGCGCAACGTGATCGCCGAGCGCCTGCTCGGTCTTCCCCGCGATCCCGAACCCGGGATGTAAGGACCCGGCCCCACGCACCGGTGGATCGTCGGGTGGTGCCGTCTCGCCGCCCGGCGCGGGTGCTCATCCTCTCGGGAGGCCCAGCACCCGCTCGCCCACCAGGGTCCGCTGGATCTCGTTCGTCCCCGAGAAGATCGAGGACGCCTGGTAATAGAGCCACGATCGCTGCCACATGCCGTCCCCCGGGTTGTCGGCCGCGCCCTGCCACAGGCCCGCACTCGGCCCGAGCACGGCCAGCACGGTCTCGTGCACACGCTTGGACATCTCGCTCCAGTACAGCTTGAGCGTGCTTCCCTCGGGCCCGGGCGGCTCGCCGCGTTCCAGCCGGGTGAGGGTCCGCCAGTTGTGCAGCTGGAACAGCTTCACCTCGAGGTAGGCCTCGGCCAACCGTTGGCGCATCCCGTTGTCGCAGAACCCGCGCTCACTGTCCTGGGCCATCTCGAGCAACCCCAACAGCAGTTGGCAGTGGATCCCGAGTTGTCGCGGATTGACCCCGCGCTCGTGGGACAGGGTCGAGTTCGCCACCGTCCATCCTTCGCCGGGGGTACCCACCACCTGGTCGTCCGGGACGAGGACGTCATCGAGGAACACCTCGTTGAACTCGGCCTCGCCGGTGATCTGCACCAGGGGCCGGACCTCGACCCCGTCGGCGTGCATGTCCACCACCAGGCAGGTCATCCCCAGCTGCCGTTTGGGGGCGTCGGGGTGGCTGCGCGCCAGGCACAGACCCCAATCCGCGAACTGGGCATAGGACGTCCAGACCTTCCGCCCGGTGACCCGATAGCCGCCCTCCACCCGCTCGGCCCGGGTGGTCAGTGAGGCCAGGTCGCTGCCGGCGTCAGGCTCGGAGAACAGCTGGCACCACAGGTTGTCGGCGCCCAGGATGGGCGGGAGCCAGCGTTGGCGCTGCTCGTCGGTGCCGTGGGCGAACAGGGTGGGACCGACCAGGTTGATGCCGATCCGGCCCACCAGTTCAGGGGCCCGGGCCCGGGCCAGCTCCTCGGTGACCACGAAATGCTCGGTCGGTCCGAGGCCACGCCCGCCGAGCTCGACGGGCCACGTGATCCCCACCCAGTGGTCGGCCGCCAACAAGGCCTGCCACCGGCGGCCGAAGGCCACCTCTTCGTCGAGATCGGGGGAGCGGGGTGGAATGCCGACGCCGTACTCCCAGGGCAGGTTGGCCATCAGCCACTCCTGGAGCTGGTGGCGAAGGTCCCGCTGTGCCGGCGTCATCCGCAGGTCCATGCCGGTCAGCTTGACACACCGGTTCGCGCCCGATCCGGGGCCACCGGTGGTCTGTGGGCCCGGTGACCGGGTTGCGACACCCGTAGACTGCCCGCTCGTGGACTTCGAGCTGTCGTCGGAACAGGTGGCCCTCCGCGACGCCGCCGACCGCGTGCTGGATCGCCACGCGTCTCACGACCGGGTGCGCGCCGTCGTCGGATCGGCGGACTCACCCTCCGGGCCCGAGGCGTTCGACCGCCAGCTGTGGGACGCCATGGCGGAGCAGGGATGGCTGGCGCTCGAGCAGTCAGAGGACCGGGGTGGGCTCGGGTTGGGGATGGTCGAAGTGAGCGTCCTGGGCGAGCAGCTGGGACGACGCCTGGCGCCCGCTCCCTTCGCGGGGACCAGTTTGGCCCAGAGCGCGTTCCGGTCCGCGGCCGCGGACGACACCCTCTCGCCCGAGACGAGGGACCGCGCCGCGGCCTGGCTGGACCGGCTGGTGACCGGCGAGGCGGTCGGGTGCCTGGCGTGGTCGCCATCTCCCGGCGACACCACGACGGTGGCGGCGGATGACACCTGTCTCCTCAGCGCCCGCCCAGAGCCGACGGTGTATGCCTCGGTCGCCGATGTTGTGGTCGTGGTCACCGCTGATGCCGTCTACGAGGTCGGGCTGGCTCCCGGGGAAGGCCCGAAGCCCGAGCCGGCGATGGATCGGACCCGGCCCCTGGCCTGGCTGCGGCTCGAGCAGACCCCGGCCCGTCGGATCGGAGGTGCGGCGGCAGCACGCGGCATGGTGGACCGAGCCGCCACCGCTCTGGCCGCGGAGATGCTCGGGGCGTCCGGCCGGGTGCTGGACATGAGCGTCGAATACGCCAAGGACCGTATCCAGTTCGGCAAGCCCATCGGTAGCTTCCAGGCCATCAAGCACCGATTGGCAGACGCCCTCGTCGACGTCGAGGGAATGCGGTCGAGCGTCTATTACGCTGCGTGGTGCATCGCCGCCGGGGAGCCGGGTGCGTCCCTGGCCGCGTCAGCGGCCAAGGCCTGGTGTTCGGATGCGTCGCGTCGGGTCATGGCATCGGGACTCCAGGTCCACGGTGGCATCGGGTTCACGTGGGAGCACGATCTTCACCTGTTCGTCAAACGGTCCCAGCTGGACCAGTCGAGTTGGGGTGATGCCGTGTTCCACCGCGAGCGGATCGCCGCCTTGCTGTCCGACCGGAAGGGCGAGTACGCCGACCTGTTCTGATCCGTCAGCTGCTGGGAACAGAGCCGGCACAGCGTGGCGCGCGGCAGGCAACGGGCCGGGCTGTCCGACCCGGGCAGACCGGTGGCGACGGACGTTCAGCCTGAACCTCTGGTGAGCAGCATGGTCCCGGCGATGGGTCCTCCGCCGTTGGCCACGGCGGCGACCTCGTGCCGGCCCGGGACCTGGCGTTCACCACCCTCGCCCCGCAACTGGACGCAGGCCTCGTGGAGCAGGCCGAACCCGTGCAGTCGCCCCGCCGACAGCTGACCTCCGGCCGTGTTGAGCGGAAGCTCGCCGTCGAGGGCGATGCGAGAACCGCCATCGACGAAGGGCCCGCTCTCGCCCCGCCCGCAGAAGCCGAGCGCCTCCAACCACACCAGGGGCAGCACGCTGAAGCCGTCATAGAGCTGGGCGATGTCCACATCGGTGGGGCCCAACTCAGTGCGCTCCCACATACTGGCCGCCGCGTCCCTGGCGGCCATCGAGGTCATGTCGTCGAACTGGTCCCAACTGGGCCGCCCCCGCAGTGCGGTGCCCACGGCGTTGACATGGCAGGCGGGGTGTGGCGCATCCGGGGCGTAGTCGGCGTGGGAGACGACCAACGCCGTCGATCCGTCGCAGGGTGCATCGCAGTCGAACAGGCACAGGGGTGAGGAGATCATCCGGGCGGCCAGGTAGTCGTCGAGGGTCATCGGCTCCCGGTAGATGGCCTTGGGGTTGAGGGCGGCGTTGCGCCGGCCGTTCAACGCCACGTGGGCCAGTTGCTCACGGGTGAGCCCGAATTCGTGGACCCGGCGCTGGCCCACCAGGGCGATCCAGTTGACCGCCGAGACGGCGCCGAAGGGGAGCGACCACTGGAGGAAGCCGCCGAACCGGGGGACGCCACCGGACCCGCCACCGCTTCCCCCGATCCCCTGCCGGCCCCCCTCGCCCTGGGCGGTGGACTCGGTGACCGTCCGGTACACGAGCACGTGCCGCGCGGCCCCGGCGGCAATGGCGAAGCACGCGGCGATCACCGCCCGCATCTGGCCCGGGCCCTCGGAGCCACCGTCGTGCCAGTTGAGCTTGAGCCGCAGGGCGTCCTGCACCTCGGGCGTTCCCGGACCCGCGAATCCACCGGTGCCCAGGCCTCCGCCAGGGTAGGTGGCCAAGCCGTCGATGTCGTCCCTGGTGAGACCGGCGTCAGCGATGGCATCGAGACAGGCGTCGAGGGTCAGGTCGAGATCGGTGCGACCGAGCCGCCGCCCGACCTGCGACTGGCCGATACCGGTGATGGCCGCCTGGCGCTCGGCGGGAGCCGCCGGGCTCACGGCCGGCCCTCCGGCCGGGTGGACGCCGGTCGGAACAGGGGGAGGAACACATTGTCGCTCTGCTCGAAGACGACCTCGACGGGGCTGCCGACGAGGGAGTCGTCGGGCTCGCAGTCGACCAGGTTGGTCATGAGGCGCACATCGGGTTGCTCGTCGATGGACACCAGCCCGATCACGTACGGATCCGACCCGGGTATCCATTGCTGGTGGTTGACCGTGAACGAGTGAACGGTGGCGCGACCGCTCACCGCCTCCGGTGCCAGGTCGTCGCTGAGGCACTCGGGGCACCGAGGAACGGGTGGATGGATGAACTGCCGACACGATCGGCAGCGCAGGAAGCGGAGGACTCCGTCACGCCCCGCGGTCCAGAAGAACTCGTTGTCGGGATCGAGCCGGGGCAGCAGTCGGATGGCAGGGCCGTTGGCGTACACCCGGGGGATGCTAGCCAAGACCGCGTTCATCGGGTTCTGTTAGTTTCCCCTGGCAATGCCCAGATGGTTGACCGAAGACGAGTACGGAGTCCTGACCGCGATGTGCGAGCGGCTCATCCCGGCGGACGAGACCCCGGGTGCGACCGATGCGGGAGTGGTCGACTACATCGACGGCCTGCTGGGGGCGTTCTCGTTCGATCCGCCCAGGATCTGGGCCGGCGGGCCCTCCTCGGGCCGGTTCGGCGGGACCCCGGGCTTCGCCACCTTCCATCCGCTCACCGCACTGGACGAGCTGGCCTGGCGTACCCGGATCGAGGGCTCGCTCGGCCGGCCCGAGCGCGAATTCAACGGAGCGGTGGTGGGCCTCCAGGAGCAGTACCGCTCCGGCCTGGCCATGCTCGGACCCGACTTCGCCCACTGCGAGGGCGAGGAACAGGACCGCCGGCTCCACGCCCACTCGGACTTCACCGAGCTCGTCTACGGGCACGCCTGCGAGGGTATGTACGGCGCGCCCGAGTACGGGGGCAATCGGGACGGCGTCGGATGGTCGAACATCGGGTTCGCCGGCGACGTCCAACCCCGGGGATGGACCGACCGGGAGGTCTCGGAGGCGTGACTGTCGATGCCATCATCGTGGGGTCGGGGCCCGGGGGGTCGACGGTCGCCGACGTGCTGACCGCAGCCGGCTGGTCGGTGGTGATCTTCGAGAAGGGCCGGAACCACTTGATCGACCTGGAGGATCCGAGCCGGCTCCTCGGCGACTACTCCAATGACGAGGTCAAGTTCATCGACAGGTACTTCCTGGGTCCCGACCCCTTCCTCGAGCCGCGCACCTTCCGGGTCAGCCCAGACGAGGGCGATCATTCCTTCGTAGGGGAGGTCAACTCCATTCCGACGACGGTCGGCGGAGGGGGCACCCATGCCGACGGCAAGGTCCCGCGCTTCCGGGAAGAGGACTTCTCCCTCCTGTCCACCTACGGCCCCCAGGATGGCGCCTCGGTCGCCGACTGGCCCCTCGACTACACCGAGCTCGAGCCGTTCTACACCGATGTGGAGCGTCGGATCGGTGTGTCCGGGGAAGCCGGTGCCAACCCCTTCGCCGCGTGGCGATCGGGTCCGTACCCGATGCCGCCCGGACCGTCCATGTACGGTTCGAAGCTGTCGTGCGCCGCGGCTGAATCCCTCGGGTTCCACCCGTACCCGGCTCCGGGGGCCACCAATTCCGAGCCGTACGATGGTCGACCGGCGTGCAACAACTGCGGGTTCTGCGCCTACTTCGGCTGCCCCACCCACGCCAAGGGCGACCCGGTGGCCATGTTGCAGAAGGCCCTCCTGAGCGGCAATGCCGAACTGCGCCCGGAGACGTTCGTGTCCCGGATCCGCACCGATGGCAAGCGGGCAACCGGAGTCGACTTCATCGGACCGGACGGCGTCGAGCATTCCATGGATGCCCGCTACGTGGTGGTGGCAGGAGGGGCTGTCGAGACCCCGCGTCTGTTGCTGTTGTCGGGACTCGAGCACCCGCTCATCGGGCGCCACCTCATGACCCACTTCCAGACCATCGTGGTCGGCGGGTTCGCCGATCTCCGCCTGCACGGTGAGCGCGGACGAGCGGTGACCGAGGTGCACGACGACGCCATCGTTCCCGACGACGGCTCCCGCGCTGCGGCCAAGGAAGCCGGCCTCCCCTGGATGCGGGGAGGCATGGTGGAGCACGGCGGTCCTGCCCTTCCGATCCTCGAGGCCAAGATCTACCGATGGGGTCGCACCCACAAGGAGAACATGCGGTCGTCGCCCATGCGCGACCGGCTGTGGGCCTTCACCATGCAGGGCGAAGACCTCCCGGTGCCCACCAACCGGATCGACCTCGACCCGACCATCAGGGACGTCCGGGGATTCCCCGTGGCCCGCTACACCTACAAGCCGCACCCCCACGAGCTCGCCGCCTCCGCCCACCACGGGCCCCGGTTGGCAGCCATCCTGGCGGAGATGGGCGCGGAGTGGACCTCGATCGTCACTTCGCCGGGCACCCCCGGGGGCCCGGGAGACAGGACCAGTGAGCACGCACCCATCAGTCGCCATGTGATGGGGACGGCCCGGATGGGCGATGACCCGGCAACATCGGTGGCCGACAGCAGCGGGCGCCTCCACCAACTGCCCAACGTGGTCATCGCAGATTCGTCGGTCTTCGTGACCTCGGCCGGCTACGGGCCCACGCTGACATTGGCCGCCTTGGCCGCCCGATCCGCCGCCGCCATGGTCGGCTGACCGACGGCCGGGCGTTCGGTCCCCTCAGGTTGGCTACCGTGTCGATCATGGACGAGGAGGGGTGCATCGGGTTGGCAACGCCGCTCGACCCTGTCGGCGGGACGGGCTCATGAAGGCCCTGGTGTTCGGACGCTCCCGTGACGCCTCCGAGGCGCGTGACGGGCCGGGCGACGACCTGGACCGGCGATTGGACACGCTTCCATTCGGCCTCCACCAGGTCGATGACGCCCGCCTGGTCCGGCCTGACTGGGTGATCACCCGGCCCCTCCTGTCCGGCGTGTGCGGGTCGGAGACGAAGCTGGTGCTGGGCGACTTCGATACCGGCGACATCGACAACCCGATGGCCGCCTTCTCGTCCATTCCCCACATCCCCGGCCACGAAGTGGTGGCCGAGGTCGTGGCGCTCGGTCCGGAGGCCACCGGTCTCGAGGTCGGCCAGCGAGTGCTGCTCAACCCCTGGCTGACGTGCGGTCCCCGTGGAGTGGATCCGCCCTGCCCGGCCTGCCAGCGCGGCGATCTGAACCTGTGCTGGAGCTTCACCGACGGGGCCCTCGGCCCGGGGGTCCATGTCGGCGTGGCCACCGATGCCCCGGGTGGCTGGGCCGATCTGATGGCGGCTCACGACTCGATGCTCATCCCCGTCCCCGATTCGATCACCGACGAGGAGGCGGTGCTGGCCGATCCGTTCGCCGTGTCCCTGCACGCAATCCTCCGGTGCCCGCCTCCTCCTGCGGGTCGCGCCCTGGTGTACGGCGCCGGCGCCCTCGGGGTGACCAGCGTGGCCATCCTGTCGGCCCTCTACCCGGAGGTGGAAGTTGCCGTGGTGGCCCGCTTCCCGGCCCAGGCCGACCTGGCGGCCAAGTTCGGTGCCGCACTGGTGCTCGCCCACGAGCCGCGGCTCGAGCTCATCGAGGCTCTGGCCGAGTGGTCGGGTGGAGTGCTGCACACCGCCTACGCCGGGTTGCCCATGGCCCACCCGGGGGGCATCCACGTCGTGTACGACACGGTGGCGCGTCCCGAGACGCTCGAGGTCGACGTTCGGGTGCTGGCCGAGCGGGGCTCCCTGGTGCAGACCGGGGTGCACACGCCCGGGCGCTGGGAGTACACGCCCAT
Organism: Acidimicrobiales bacterium; assembly: GCA_015478655.1. GTDB lineage: Bacteria > Actinomycetota > Acidimicrobiia > Acidimicrobiales > RAAP-2 > Bog-756. Next base: position 89,350 of record JADMIJ010000005.1, read on the forward strand.
CTACTTCAAGGAGCTGTCCATCGTCGGCTCCAACGCGTTCGGCGTCGAGGAGGTCGAGGGCGTGCGCCAGCACGCCCTTCGCCACTATCTCGATCTGGTCACGGCGGGGCGGGTCGACCTGACCGGGATGCTCACCCACCGCTTCCCTCTGGATCACTGGCACGACGCGCTCCGGGCCCTCTCCACCCAGGAGGAAAGCGGGGCCGTGAAGGTGGCCTTCGAGCCGGCCACCTCCGGGTAGCCAACGGGTCACCCAGGCCAACTCGGTCGCCCGACAGTGTCGGGCGGGCCCAGCCGGCGGCTACGGGCCTGTGCCGAGAGCGGTGAACCGCTGGTAGCGCCCCTCGGCAGCCTCCTGCCACCGGCGATCGGGGTCGAACCGGGCTCCCCGCCGAGCCCATGCCATCGATCCGTCCAGCGACGGCTCCAGCCCGGCAGCCATGCGGGCCAGGAAGGCAGCACCGAGGGCGGCACCTTCGGGGACCGCCACCGTGTCGACGGGCAGGCCGGTGGCGTCGGCCATGCCGGCCATCCAGGCCGGCACCTGGGTGCCGCCCCCGCTGGCCACGATGCGTCGCGCCTCGATGCCGGCGCGATCGATCATGCTCCGCACCACGAAGCCGCTGGCCTCGTAGGCGGCGCGGGCCACGCCCGACGGTCCATCGGTGATGTCGAGATCGAACAGCCCCGCCCGCAATGTCGTGTCGTGGAACGGCACCCGTTCGCCGCGGAGGTAGGGGAGCCACAAGGGCACCCGTCGCGGATCACCCGACCGGCCATCACCGGGTGCGGGGTTGGTGCGCACCAACCGGAGCAAGGATCGGGCCCAGTCCACGAACAGGGCGCCGGCGTTGCTCGGCCCCCCGATCAGCACCAGGCCGGGCACGGTGTGGGGGACGGTCCACAGCCCGGGGACCTCGACCCAGGTGTCGGTCACCACCCACACGATCAGGGTGGCACCGAAGATGACGATTACGTCCCCAACCCGGTCCGCCCCGGCAACGATCTGGTCGCAGAAGGCATCGATGGTGCCGCCAGCCACCACCGCCTCGCCGTCGTCCCACCCCGCGGTCGTTCCCGAGACGGACCCGGGGGCACGACGCAACGTGCCGGCGGACTGGCCGGTCGGCACCACTCGGGGAAGCTGGCTCAGGTCCACCCCGAGACTGTTCATCAGCTCCTCGTTCCATCGTCCGGACCGCTGGAGATCCCCGAGTGTCGACGCCACCGCGGTGTCGATGACGGCGTGGCCGGCCAGGGCGTGGGTCGCCACCGCCTGGGCGGGCCAGTACCCGAAGGCTTCCGGCATCTCTTTGGCCGTCCATTGCAGGAATCCCTCGGCGTCGGGCATGGGCCCCGGGCTACCGTCCTCCGACCGTGTCCCCCCGGTGCGCCCCCGGATGTCGCCGTAGAGGAGTCCGGGGGTGCGCGGAATGCCCCGACGGTCCACGGCAGTCAGCGAAGGGACCATGCCGGCCACGCAGATTCCCGCGATGCGGATACCGTCCGGTCTCGTCCCCGCAGTGGAGTCGGAACCGGCGATGGCCGCTTTGACAGCGGCCAGGGCCCGGCGCGGGCCCCGTCGCCACGCGGCCAGAGCGTCGTGCTCCATGTGGTCACCCGACGCGTGGATGATCCGGTGGGGTACCCGCGACCGCCCGACCACCTGACCCTCCGACGTCACGGCCAAGGCCTTGACCGAGGTGGTCCCGATATCGATGCCCACGGTGACGGGCGGGGAGTGATCCTCAGCGCTCACTGTGCGGACCCGGCGTCATGGACGGCCATTATGCATGATCGGACATCACTCCTGGATTGGAGACCGGGGTCCGACGCAGGGGCACGTTACGCTCGCAGGATGGTGCCCACCGGTGCGACCATGCTCGACATCAACGCGCTGGCCTGCCTGTACCAGCAGGTCGAAGGGGGTTGGACCGAGGTCCTCGGCGCACTGGCTCAACGACCGTTGCTGGTCGTCGACCTGGACAGCGCTGGTGACGTCGGCAGCCTCGACATCCCCCCACAACTCCCGTGCGTCATCGTGGGGGTCAGTCGTTCCGGGGCGGTCGACGGATCCTTCTCGGGGGTTGACGTCGCCCTCACCGAAGCCGATCGACGGGAACTCCCGTGGGTCCAGGTGGCCCACCTCGACGTGGTCCTGGAGACGATGACGGCCGCCGCACACCGCTCTCCGAACGCATCGGTGGCGCTGGTCCAGGTCCTCCGCTCGGGGCGCCATGACTCGCTCGATCACGACCTCATCCTGGAGTCGCTGGCCTATTCGACCTTGCAGCAGGGACCGGAGTTCGGGCAATGGCTCGAGGCCCGGCCACCGGCGTCCCCTCCACCGCTGGGGGACGGCGTCCTGGTGGTCGAGCGGGATGGCGACCGCCTCTCCATCACCCTCAACCGACCCCAGGTCCGCAACGCCTACAACGGCGCCATGCGGGACGGGCTGTGCGAGGTCCTGTCCGTGGTGTGCGCCGATCCGTCCATCCTCGAGGTGCACCTGTACGGAGGCGGTCCCGATTTCTGCAGCGGCGGCGACCTCAAGGAATTCGGGACGCTCACCGATCCCGCCAGCGCCCACCTGGTCCGGACCACACGCAGCGCCGCCCGCCTGCTCGGCGTCGTCGGGGACCGTGTCGTCGCCCACCTTCACGGGGCGTGTGTCGGTGCCGGTGTCGAGTTGCCCGCCGCGGCGGGCCGGATCGTGGCCGAACCGGACACCCGACTGCGGCTCCCCGAGGTGGCGATGGGCCTCATCCCCGGGGCCGGGGGTACGGCGACGCTCCCGAGACGTATCGGGCGCCACCGCACGGCCTGGTTGGCTCTCACCGGACAATTCATCGGCGCGGTCACGGGACGCGCCTGGGGGCTGATCGATGAGATCGTGGAGAATTGAGCGCCGGGGCCATCCATCACGGCCGTTCCCACCAGCGGATGCCGGCCGGCGATGGGTCAGGCGGCACGAGGGACATGTGGTGGGCGGTGTCGTCCGAGTAGTGTCTACTGAAAAGCCGATTCTCACCTCGCCGCCCCCGGATCCGCTGTGCCGGGACACTCAAAGGAGGCAACCATGTCGCAGGCCCAAGAGTCCGAGGTCTTCGAACCCGAGGGGTTCATGGATTCGGACGTGAGCGCCAATCCCCAGCCCTACTACCGCCGGGCCCAGGCTGAGGGAGCGGTGGTGGCCGGCACCTTCGGGCCCCAGGTCGTCCGCCGATCGGCGGTGGAGTACGTCCTCCAGCACCCCGAGGAGTTCTCATCGGCCATGCAAGCCGTCGACCTCGGGCAATCGGTGCCACTGATCCCTCTGCAGGTCGACCCTCCGAACCATCGGAACTACCGTCGCCTCCTCGATCCGATCTTCGCCCCCCGACAGATGAACCTTCTCGAGCCCGACATCACCCGGCTGGTCAACGAGCGCATCGACGGGTTCATCGACACGGGACGGTGCGAATTCTCCGACGAGTTGGCGGTGCCGCTGCCGTCGGCGGTGTTCCTGCGGCTGGTCGGCCTGCCCCTGTCCCAGCTCGACCTGTTCCTGAGCATGAAGGACGGGATCCTGCGCCCCTCGGGGTCAGACCTCGACGAGATCCAGGCTAGCCAGAAGGTGGCGGCCCGGCAGATCGAGGAGTACTTCGCCGAGGTGGTGAAGGAGCGCAAGGCGAGCGCCGATGCCCAGGATGACATCCTGAGCCTGTTCCTCACCTCCGAGATCGACGGCCAGCGTCTCACCGTGGACGAAATCGTCGGGATCTGCTTCCTGTTCATCCTGGCCGGCCTCGACACGGTCACCGACAGCCTCGAGTGCTTCTTCGCCTATCTGGCCCAGCACCCCGACCAGCGTCGGCGCATCGTGGACGACCCGTCGATCATCCCGTCGACCGTCGAGGAGCTCCTGCGTTGGGAGTCGCCGGTCACTGCGGTGGCCCGCACCGCCGTCGCCGACGTCGAGATCGACGGCTGCCCGGTCTCCAAAGGCTCCAGTGTCGGTGTCAGCATCGGCGCGGCCAACATCGACGAGGACGCCCTCCCCGGTGCCTTCACCGTCGACCTGGCACGGAACCCGAACAAGCACCTGGCCTTCGGCGGCGGAATCCACCGGTGCCTCGGCTCGCATCTGGCTCGCATGGAGCTCCGCATCGCGCTGCGTGAGTGGCATCTGCGGATCCCCGACTACTCGCTCGCCCCCGGGACCGAGCTGGTCTACCAGGCGGGACTGCGCCAGATCGACTCGCTGCCCCTCGTCTTCGCCGCGCCAGGCTCGCAAGGGTAGGGGCCCGCGTGGACCTTCGCATCACTGACGACCAGCAGCTGCTGCTGGAGACGACTCGGAAGTTCCTCGAGAGCACGGCTCCGTTGGAGACGGTCCGGCGCCTGGCCGATGAGGAGCCGGCTGGGTTCGATCGGGACTGGTGGAGAAGCGGGGCCGAACTGGGATGGATCTCGCTGCTCGTTTCCGAAGCCGACGGCGGGGGCAGCGTCTCGGGACACGGGCTGCTGGATCTCGTGCTGGTGGCCGAGTCGATGGGCAGGCTGGTCTCGCCGGGGCCGCTGGTGCCCACCAATGTGGTGGCCGAGGCCCTGGCGAGGTCGGGATCTGTCGACCAGCGACGGAGGCTGCTCCCCGGGCTGATGAGCGGCACCTCGGTGGCCGCATGGTGCCTCGGCGCCCCCGCCGCGGGCATCGACTCCGGAGGGCGGGTAGGCGCGAAGCTCGGTGATACCGGCGTGGTCCTCGACGGCGTCTCTGGTCCGGTCGAGGCGGGGGGGCAGGCCGACGTCTACCTGGTGACGGCGGCGACCGAGGACGGAGTGGCCCAATTCATCGTGCCGTCGGACAGCCCGGGAGTAACGGTGGATGCGGCCAACAGCCTCGACGTGGTCAGACGCTTTGCCCAGATCCGCTTCGATCAGGTGACGGTGGGACAGGACGCCGCCCTCGGGGTTGCCGAGACCACCGTTGCCGACATCGAGCACCAGCTGCAGACCGTGGCGGTGCTCCAGTGTGCCGAGATGGTCGGGGCCATGGACCGGGTGTTCGAGTTCACCGTCGAGTACGCCGCCGACCGGTACTCCTTTGGTCGGCCCTTGGCCTCGTATCAGGCGCTGAAGCACCGGTTCGCGGACATGAAGGTGTGGCTCGAGGCGGCCCATGCCACTGCCGGCGCCGCAGCTCGGGCAGTGGACTCGGGCTCGACCCATGCCGCCGAGCTGGTCAGCGTGGCCAAGGCTTACATCGGCGACCGGGGCCCGGTCATCCTGCAGGACTGCGTGCAGATTCACGGCGGCATCGGGGTGACCTGGGACCACGACCTCCACCTCTACCTCCGCCGGGTGGTGGTGGACCGCACCCAGTGGGGGACACCCCGTGACCACCGGGAGCGCGTGGCCGTGGCCATGGGGATGGAGCGGGGAGATCCATGAGCACGCACACTGGTACCGACGTGGCCGAGGAGGCGGTGGACTCCCAAGAGGATGTCGAGTCGTTCCGCCAGCGGGCGCGAGCCTGGTTGGCCGAATCCATGCCGCTCCTGCCCGAGGGGTACACCAATCAGCAGTTGTCCCGGGAGGACGAGTCGGGGGAGGAGGCCCGCCGCCTGCAGCGCATCCTGTTCGACGGCGGGTTCGCCGGTCTCTGCTTTCCGGTCGCCTATGGCGGTCAGGGCCTGTCCCGTGCCCACCAGCGGGCCTTCACCCGGGAGTCGCTGCCCTACCGGATGCCCACGGTCTTCAACGTTCCGACCTTCACCATCCTGGCCGCGACCCTCCTCGACTTCGGCACCGAGGAGCAGAAGGTCCGCCACATCCCGGCCATGCTCCGGGGTGACGAGTTGTGGGTCCAGTTCCTGTCCGAGCCCAGCGGCGGTTCGGACCTCGCCGGCCTGGTGACCAGGGCGACCAGGGACGGGGATGTGTTCGTCCTCAACGGATCGAAGATCTGGAGTTCGGGCGCGTTCCGATCCGACTATGCGCTCTGCCTGGCCCGGACCGATTGGCGGGTGCCCAAGCACCGGGGCCTGACCATGTTCATCCTCAAGATCCACCAGCCCGGGGTGGAGGTGCAGCAGATCAAGATGTCCAACCGCACGGCCGAGTTCTGCCAGGAGTTCTTCGATGACGTGCCCATCCCGGTCACCGACGTCGTGGGCGAGATCAACGACGGTTGGACGGTGGCCTCGCGCCTCCTCTTCCACGAACGGAACGCGGTGGGGGGCGGATCTCCCTTTGCCAGCGGAGCCGTCATCGCGGCGGCCGGCCAAGGCGGCCAGCGGTCGGAGCTGCTCGAATTGGCTCGGGCCACCGGTCAGACCGGGGATCCCCGGGTCCGGCAACTGGTGGCGGAGGACCGGATCAACGAGCGGATCCAGAGCCAGCTCATCGAGCGGGTGACGACCGGCATCCGCACCGGGGCGTTTCCTGGCCCGGCCGGGGCACTGCCCCGGCTCTTTGCCGCCACCAATACCGAGCGCCATGTGGACATCGCCCTGGAGATCGCCGGAGCCGACGTCGGTGCCTGGATCGACGACGATGCCCCACCCCTCGGGGAGGTCTACCTCAATCGCCAAGGCAGCAGTCTCGGCGGGGGCAGCAACGAGATGCAGCGCAACATCATCAGCGAGCGGGTGCTGGGGATGCCAAGGGAGTACGCCGCCGATCGGGACAAGCCCTTCGACGAGGTCCGTCACAACTAGTCGCTAGAGGCAGGTGTGCGCCTACTCGTTACGCGCAAATTTGTCAGTTCACGGAGGGCGCCTGGTCGTGCGCGTGGTGACGGGTTGAACCGGCCCTTCGGAATGAGCCGGGTGCGGCACGTTGGGCAGCAGCGTGCTCGCGAAAGTTGCATGCGCCCGCAACCAGGCACGAGTGGGGCAGCCCCAAGATGGATCACAAGACCCGACCCTGGCTGCAGGACTGCTCGACCTGCCCCTCGGCCTCTTGACGCTGGCCTTCTTCCTCGGTCGCCTGGTCAGCTACTCGATCTATGTAACTGTGGCCACCCTGGCCGACAAGCAACTCGGGAACGTTGTCGGGCAGATTTTTGGGTCACCCTGGTCGATCTCTCTCGAGGTCGTGTTGTTGGTGGCCGTTTGCATCCTGCCGTTCGTCAACTGGCGGCGGTTCCTGGACAGGTCACCGAAGACTTGAGGTTGCAGACTCTCGTCGCGCTTCAGCGACTGGTCGTTCCTGTCTGGGATTGTCAGCGAGCGACAAGTAGTTCTCGTCTTCCTGGGCGGTGTGCAGCTTCAAGATGGCATGGAGGCCATAGAGCAGGCTTCGCAACTCGGCAAGATCTACCTCATCAACCCCGTTCGGCCCGATGTCGTCGATGAGCTGGCCTAGCCGGCGGATCTGGTGGGTGATCTCGATATGGCCCCTGCTCATCGTGGCCATGGGATCTCTTCCCCCGAAGAAGCGTCCTAGCGCCGGATAGAGCTCTTGCTCCTCTGCTTCCTCGTGAGGCTGAATCTCCTCGGTGAGCATCCGATACACGCCTCGCACTTCTTCCAAGGCGGCATTGGGATCGAGCGAGCCAAGAGCATCAGCGACCTCATGGATGCGACTGATTCCTCGCCGGATGGCCACGTGCTCGTCCTGGAACCGCTGAGTCAACAAGGAGTCCGTCTCATCGAGCCGGATCTCGCCCTTTCCCTGGCGTAAGGCACGAAGCGCGTTGAGGATCACGGCCACGTCGATGACCTCTTGGAGGATCGCACCCCAGACAGCGGGGAGGAGACCGACTGCTGCGACAACCATGGCGGCCAGCGAGAGGGCCATGCCTGCCACTATGCTCTCTATGGCGATTTGCCGAGTACACCGGGCAATGGCCGCCGCCTCGCCGAGACGGTCCAGCCTGTCAACGGTGAGCACCACATCGGCAGCTTCGGAAGCGGCTGTTGCTCCTCGGGCCCCGAGGGCCACCCCGACGTCGGCCAGGGCGAGCGCGGGCGCGTCGTTGATGCCGTCACCGACCATCATGGTCGGAGCCCGGCGCGTCTCTAGATTCACGACGTCCAGTTTCTCTGCCGGGGAGCGTTCAGCCAGCACCTCGTCGACCCCAATCACCGCGCCAACGGTCTCTGCCACCTCGGTCCGGTCGCCGGTGACCATTACGATGCGGGCAATCCCGTTCTTGCGCAGCGAGCGAAGGGTCCGAGCCGCGTCCGGTCGGAGGGGATCATCGAAGACCAGGACCCCGGCCGGGACCCCGTCGATGCCCACGAAGACGGTGAGGGCCCCATCGAGGTGTGCCTTGCGACGGGCCGAGCGTGCCCAGGTCGGTGCACCGGTCACTCCGGACCAGGACGCCTTCCCTACCGCCACCCGATGCCCCGCCACCGTCCCTCGGATACCTTGGCCGGGGATCTCCTCCACTCCCTCAGGGAGCGATAGTGGGCATTTCTTCTCAAATGCTGACTGGACCACAGCGCTCGCCAGGACATGAGGGGAGACCTGGTCCAGGGATGCCGCCAGCTGGAGGATTCTGTCGGCTGGTGTCGACCCGGCACACACGATCTCGGTCAGCACGGGGTGACCCACGGTCATGGTCCCGGTCTTGTCGATCAACAGGGTCGTACAAGTGGCCAGGTGTTCGAGCACTGCGCCGCCCTTGACGATGACGCCCCGCTTGGCGGCCCGGGAGAGCCCTGAGACGAGGGCTACTGGCGCGGCCAGGATGAGGGGGCAGGGAGTGGCCACCACCAGAACCGCCACGGCGCGGCTCGCGCCTCCGACAGCCCATGCGATCCCCGCGGAGACCAGAGTCACACCAAGGAAGCCCAGCGCGTAGCGGTCCGCCAGGCGGACGACGGGGGCTTGTGAGCGCTCCGCCTCGGCGACGAGCCGAACCACACCCGCGTACGTGCTGTCAGTGGCACTGGTCGTGGCTCGGAGGTCCAGGGGCGACCCGGCGTTGACCACGCCACTGCGCACCCGCTCTCCCAGTGAGCGCTCGACAGGGAGCGGTTCCCCGGTGAGCGCCGACTCGTCGAGGACAGCCGAGGCCGAGACCAGGGAGCCGTCAACCGGCACCACTTCCCCCGAGGCCACCAGGAGCAAATCGCCCGGTGCCACCTGGTCTAGGGCGACAATAGAGAGACCACCGTCCTGGTAGCGGTGAGCAGACTTCGGCGCTCGGTCGAGCAACGCCTGGAGCTCCCGGCGGGCCTGGCCAGCGGCCCACCCTTCGAGGGCCCGGCCGCTGGTCAGCATCACGCTGATGACCGCCCCGGCCAAGTACTCGCCGACGGCCACTGCACCTACCAGTGCCAGGAGGGCAATGACGTCCACTCCCAGCCGACCTCGGAGCAGGCTTTCTACGATCGAGAAGAGGGACAACACGATGCCAACGCCCGTGGTGGCGATCCAGACCAGGTTCCCTCCAGCGCCTAACCCAGCCCAGTGGAGGAGGCCACCAGCGACCAGTCCGCTGATGGTGATGCAGAGCGGAAGCAAAGTTCCTGGGCGCGATGCGAGCCACCGTGATCCGAACCAGGCACTCTTGTCCACGATCCCAATAGTGCGCCAGGTCAGCGCCTTGGGGTAGGGCCGAAGGTCAGTTGCGTCCGAGCTGTCACACTCCGGCACGTGGGGGCCGCCGAGCGCAAGGCGCTGACTCAAAGGGTTGCTGGCGCCAGATAATCCTCGAATCGGTCCGGGATTATTCGGCTCTTGAAGATTCGTTGACATGACAGAACCTCCTCGGAACCAGGGTTACGCCCTCCTCGGGCGAGGAGTAGGGTCGAATGTCCCATTTCACAGACTGCCCCTGACCACCGGGAGCGGGGCGGTTATCGAACGTGGCTGAAGTTCACGTTGGCCACACTCAGGG
>JADMIJ010000240.1 GCA_015478655.1 Acidimicrobiales bacterium
GCCGCATCCCCCAATTGAATCACATCAGTATTATTATCGCGAGGATGCACTAGGCCAGCCACCGCCCACCACGTGCTCGTTAAGGTTCTCGCCGGCCCCCAGTCCCAGGGTGAACCTTCCGTCCGACAGGAGCTGCACGGTCGCGGCCTTCTGAGCCACCACGGTCGGGTGGTAGCGACGCGTCGGGCACGTTACGTAGGTCATGAGCGGAATTGTGGACGTCACCTGGGCGGCGGCGCCCAGCACGGACCACGCATAGGGAGCATGGCCCTGCTCCTCCAGCCACGGAAAGTAGTGGTCGGAGATCACCGAGTAGTCGAATCCGGCGGCTTCGGCCAGTGTCAAGTCACGCAGCAGGTCTTTGGGACCCGACTGCTCGCACATCATGGTGAAGCCGATCTTCATGGCTTGCCTTCTACCCGGCCTTCGAGGGGCCAAACGTTGGTTGCAGCTGAGGGCACAAGGCAGTTGGTGGGTCTGGCCCAGAGCTACAACCGTGGGAAGTCCCCCATAGCGGGCCCCAATTTCCAGTGGCCCGGTAACGGCCCTCCTCGGAGATCGAGTTGTGGACGAAGCATTGGAGTAGACGAGGATTGGTTGGTCGTGCACATTGCGGGGCAGGGCAAACTCAACGCGGCAACGGCTTCGACCCTGCGCCACCAGCTCACTACGGCCGTCGACCGCGGCGCTCACAAACCGGTCCGCACTACGCGGATGATGGTGAGCGGGATCTCGGTCCCACTCGCCAGTTGGGGACACTACGGAAGTCCTGCCCCAGGTCTTGATTGAGGGACGGGAAGAGCCCCCGCTAACGGTGCCAGCCGCAACTGAGGAGCCGATGGACTTACGGGGAGCCTTTTACTTTTGCACGGCCTGCTTGTGCTTCACCTGCTTGATCCTCCGGCGAACCACTACCGTCCGCGCCGCCTGGTCGTGGCCGCCCTGCCGCCTATGATTACGGACGGCCATTAGGTACGGAAGTAGTCCCGAGCCTGGGAGTGGAATCGCTCCGGCCAGTGGCGGAAGGACCCATCTAATGGCCGCCCGGCGCAAGCCTGGGGGAGTGGACGGGTCCTCGAGACGCGCCACCTGAATCCCAAAAAGACACTTTCCGAGAGTCCGTCCCCAGCGTCCAGTGCAGACCACGCGGTACAGGACCCACGCGGCGAAGCCTCCGAGCAGAACCACAAGGCTGAACACGACTCCACCCCGAACGAGTTGAGGCAACACCGCCGGTGTATTGGAGGCAGGCCCCGACCGCAGCAGGCGACACGCGAGCCCGAGTGGCCGCTGCATGTCGGTAACGGCAACGATCCCGAACAACGCACCGGCGAACAACACTACGTCAACTGACCAGGCTGCGGCCCGTCGCCATAATGCGGCGAACGAGAGGTCACCATCGGACTCGTCGTGGCACATGCGGTCTCGCACTACTGCCCAGACTTGAAGATTGGGACGGAATCGACTTCCGTACTTGTTTGAATGCCTAGGTTCCCCGCTGGCTTCCGGTGACTTCGTCAAGACGGCCCTGCCCCATTCTTGTGGTGCAGGCAACAGTCGATCACTTCCACCAAGGCCCTAAGGGTCCACCATAGGTTAATCCGCGCGATGTAGACTCTGCGTGTGGAAGC
>JADMIJ010000006.1 GCA_015478655.1 Acidimicrobiales bacterium
TGCTTCCACACGCAGAGTCTACATCGCGCGGATTAACCTATGGTGGACCCTTAGACCCCGGCTACCCCGGGACCAGCTCGATCCGGTTGCCGAACGGGTCGTCCACATGCCACTGGGGGCGCCCCGGGACGTCCTCGGTGCGCCGGGTCGGGTGGCCCGCACGATCGAGCAGGCGACAGAGACCGTCGACATCGGCCACCACCAGTGCCGGGTGGGCCTTGCGGGCCGCTCGGAAGTCCTCGTCCACGCCCAGGTGCACCTTGACGGCTCCCTGTTCGAACCAACAGCCGCCCCGCACGGCCAGCTCGGCCGGCTTGGCGACCCGCGGCAGCCCGAGCAGTCCCTCGAAGAAGGCCTCGGCCCTGCGCTCCGCGTCCGGCCCCGGGGGCATGGCCAGTTGGACGTGGTCGATCCCGACCACCCGATGTCGGGCATCCGTCATCGGGTGGCACCTGCGGTCGGAGGCTTGCGCTGGTCGCGGCGTAAGGGATGGTCCGCCGGCACCTCCACCAGATGGATGCGGAGCCCGTCGGGGTCGTCGATCCATGCCTCGATCAACCCCCACGGCTCGAGGGTGGGAGGTCGGACCACGGGCACGCCCCGAGACATGAGCTCATCGACGGTGGCGCCGATGGCCCGGACCTGAAGCCACAGCGTGATCCCGGGGCCGGCCTGGACCGGAGCTGCGCCCATGGGTCCGGCCTTGTCCGACGGGTGCAGACCCACCGGTGGGAGCGCTCCCACCACCTCGATCAGCCCCCCTCCGGCGAAGAAGACGACACCGCGGCCACGCCCCTCCCCGAACTCCCGGGCCACCGGCAGGTCGAGGGCCTCGCCGTAGAAGGCCAGGGAGCGGTCGAGGTCGGAGGGGTGGATGATGGTCCGGCTTGTCAGTACCTGCACGCTCTGCCTCCATGGGCCCGGAGGGGCCCGGTTCCACGGTGCCATGCCAGCCACCACGACGCCACCGTCGCCCGGGTGGGCGCCTTCTCCTCGCTCAGTAGGTGGTGGCGGACCGCATCGTCAGCGTCGCCGATCTGGCCGCGTCCAGCATGGCTTGCCCCGCCACCAACACCGAAAGGTCGCCCCGCACCCGGATCCGGCCCGTGTTCAGCGCTTCGGCCGGAGCCAGCTCGCCCTTCGACATGGCCGCCGCATCCTCGTAGGACAGGACGATGGTGACGTCGGTCCGGACGGGGTCCGACCGGGGCGGCCCCGCGCTGACGCCGTCGTCGCCATGCCGCGGCTCCAGATGAAGGTGCAGCGAACCCTGGTCGACTCGCAGCATGAGTCGGACGTCCCCGTCGGGCGTGCCGTGGACCTCCTGCACCACGGTGAACGTGCCCCCGCTGGCCCCCAGCCCGGCATCGGGGTCGGGTCCGGGCACCTTGACCCCCTGCAGCGCGGCGTTGAACTCCTCAGCCCACGCAGGGCTCAGGAACCGGGCCACGATTCCCTCCCGGCCGGCCGGGTCACCCTGGGGACGGATCGCCGGCACCAGGCGCGGCGGCGGCCGCCGTGGCTGGCTCCGGCGCAGGGATGCCGTTGGTCTCCGTCCGGGGCTGCACGGCGGCAGGACCGGTGGCGGGCGACGTGGCGGCCGCTTCGGCCGGTGAGCGCTTGTTGCGCTTGAGGATCTTCCGGCCGAGCCACGCCACCGGATCGTAGGAGGCGTCCACCACCCGCTCCTTCAGGGGGATGATGGCGTTGTCGGTGATCTTGATGTGCTCGGGACAGACCTCGGTGCAGCATTTGGTGATGTTGCACTTCCCCAGGCCCTGCTCCTGTTGGAGGAGCTGCCGCCGGTCGTTGACGTCCAGGGGATGCATCTCCAGCTCGGCCGCCCGGGCGAAGAACCGAGGGCCGGCGAAGGCCGTCTTGTTCTCTTCGTGGTCACGGATGACGTGGCAGACGTCCTGGCACAGGAAGCACTCGATGCACTTGCGGAACTCCTGGCTCCGCTCGACGTCGATCTGCTGCATGCGATAGCCGCCCACCTTCTCCTCGTCGGCCGTCTTCGCCCGCGGTGCGAACGGGGGGATCCGCTTGGCCACCTCGTAGTTGTACGAGACATCGGTGACCAGATCCCTCAGGATGGGGAACGCCCTCATGGGGGCCACGGTGACCGCCTCACCGACAGGAAGCGAGTCCATCCGGGTCATACACATGAGGGCGGGACGACCGTTGATCTCCGCCGAGCACGAGCCGCACTTGCCGGCCTTGCAGTTCCACCGGCAGGCCAGGTCCGGGGCCTGGGTGGCCTGCACCCGGTGGATGACGTCCAGCACCACCTCGCCCTCCTGGGACGGCATCACGTAGTCGGTGAACGAACCGCCCGTCTCATCGCCGCGCCACAGACGCATGGTCACCTCGTCGGTGCCTCCAGTGCCGACCGGGTCCTCGGCCATCAGTTTGCCTCCTCGAGCAGCTCGTTGAGGTCGTCGGGCAGGGCCGGGACCGGTTCCGGATCGACGGTGACGGATCGGATCGACGGGGTGCCGCCGACTCCTTCTGCCCCGGCACCTTGCGCCGAGATCCGTTCGACGAAATGCAGCCCACCCATTTCGCCGACCGCCTTCGGAAAGTCGTCGCGGGTGTGTCCGCCCCGGCTCTCCTTGCGGTTGATTGCACCGAGAGTCGTGCACCGGGAGACGGTCAGCATGGCGGCCAGGTCTGTGGCCAGGTTCCAGCCCGGGTTGTAGCGACGGCCACCGCTCAGCGCCACCCGGTTGGCCCGATCCTCGAGCGCATCGAGCTGACCCACCGCCTCATCGAGCTCGGAACCGGTGCGGATGATGCCGACCAATCGCTGCATGGTGTCCTGCAGATCGTGCTGGATGTCGTAGGGGTTCTCGCCCTTCTCGCGGGAGAACGGAGCCACGGCGGCGTCGATGGTGGCGCCGATCTGGCCCTCGTCGAGGCTGCCGGGGCCGGATCGGTCCGAGGCGAACTCGGCCGCCCCGACGCCCGCCCTCCGACCGAAGACCAGGAGATCCGACAGCGAGTTGCCTCCCAGGCGGTTGGCTCCGTGCAGCCCACCGGCCACCTCGCCGGCGGCGAACAGCCCGGCCGCGGTGGTGGCCGTCGAGTCGGCGTCCACTCTGACGCCCCCCATGATGTAGTGGCAGGTGGGCCCCACTTCCATGGGCTTGGCCGTGATGTCCACCCCGGCCAGCTCCTTGAACTGGTGGTACATCGAGGGGAGCCGGCGGCGGATGTCCTCGGCCGTCCGCCGCGAGGCGATGTCGAGGAACACGCCGCCGTGGGGGCTGCCCCGGCCCGCCTTCACCTCGCTGTTGATCGACCGGGCCACCTCGTCCCGGGGGAGCAGCTCCGGCGGCCTGCGCCCGGCCGAATGGTCGTCGTACCACTTGTCGGCCTCGTCCTCCGAGTCGGCGGTCTCCGCCGCGAACATCGAGGGGATGTAGTCGAACATGAACCGGTCGCCGTCCGAATTGCGGAGGATCCCGCCGTCGCCGCGCACACCTTCGGTCACCAGGAGCCCGCGTACTGACAGGGGCCAGACCATCCCGGTCGGGTGGAACTGCACGAATTCCATGTCGATGAGGTCGGCGCCGGCCCACAGGGACATGGCGTGCCCGTCGCCGGTCGACTCCCACGAGTTGGAGGTGTACATCCAACTCTTCCCCACACCGCCGGCCGCCATCACCACCGCCTTGGCCTTGAACACCACGAACTCTCCTGACGGGCGCCAGTACCCGATCACCCCGGAGACCACGCCGTCGGCGTCCTGGAGGAGACGGAGGACCTTGACTTCCATGAAGACCTCGATGCCGTCGGCCACCGCCTTCTGCTGCAGGGTCCGGATCAGTTCGAGGCCGGTGCGGTCGCCGATGTGGGCCAGCCGGGCGAAACGGTGCCCGCCGAAGTCGCGCTGGAGGATCAGCCCGTCCCCGGTCCGGTCGAAGAGGGCGCCCCACTCTTCGAGCTCGCGCACGCGGTCCGGCGCCTCTTGGGCGTGGAGTTGGGCCATGCGCCAGTTGTTCAGCATCTTGCCGCCCCGCATGGTGTCCCGGAAGTGGACCTTCCAGTTGTCCTCGGGGTGGACGTTTCCCAACGCCGCGGCCACGCCGCCTTCGGCCATCACGGTGTGGGCCTTGCCCAGCAACGACTTGCACACCAGCGCCGTGCGCAGGCCCCGCGAACGGGCCTCGATCGCCGCCCGCAGTCCCGCTCCTCCTGCTCCAACGACGATGACGTCGAAGTCGTAGGTCTCGTACTCAGGCATGTGTCCGATACCCCTTAGAAATGGAATCCGTAGTCGCTGATGGTCCCGCTGGCCACCAGCCGGATGTAGAGATCGGTGAAGGCCACGAAAACGAGGCTCATCCAGGCGAAAAGCATATGCCGGGCATTGAGCGGGGTGAGGGCCGTCCACACCCGGTGGCGAATGGGCGACTTGGAGAACTGCTTGACGCCGCCCCCGCACAGGTGGCGGCAGGCGTGGCAGCTGATCGAGTACAGCCACAACAGGGAGGCGTTGATGAGCAGCACCACGGTGCCCACGCTGATCCCGATGCCGACGCCAGGTTGCTGGAACGCCACCACCGCGTCGATGGTCAGGATGGTGTTGAAGATCAGGAGGATGTAGAAGAAGTACCGGTGGATGTTCTGCAGCAGCAGGGGGAAGCGCGTCTCCCCGGTGTAGGAGCCGTGGGCGTCGGACACCGCGCAGGCCGGCGGGGCCAGCCAGAAGGAGCGGTAGTAGGCCTTGCGGTAGTAGTAGCAGGTCAAGCGGAAGCCGAGGGGGAAGATGAGGATCAACAGGGCCGGGGAGATGGTCCACCAGGTGATGACCGTGCCCGGGTGGCTGCCGGGCACGCAACTCTGGGTCAGGCACGGCGAATAGAAGGGCGAGATCAGATTGCGGTGCATGTCCGCGCCCACGTAGTAGTTCTTGTTGACGAAGGCCGCCCAGCTGGAATAGGCGACGAATGCGGTCAAGACGGTCACCGTCACCACCGGCTGGACCCAATAACGGTCCTTGCGGAGGGTGGGGACGGAAGGGCCGCCCCGAGCCCCTCCCAGCACCACCGGGGTAACCTTGGCGTCCTCCAACGTGGTCAAGTCGTCTCTCCCTCACTGGCCCCTTCAGGCCGCTTGTCGACACGGCCGAAGGGCCGGTTTGCGCGCAGGCCCAGGGGCCTGGATCGCTGATCGACCATCATCTTTCCATCCCGGCGCCCTGGTTGCGAAACTATCGGGCTTCAGCCCGCGCCGGTGGCGCCCTGGGCCGAGACGGCGAGCCGTGCGCCGCCCGGCCACCGGGTCGACACCACACCCGCCCGGCCGGGGCCGACGCAACGGTGGCGGATCGTCACGCGTAGGCTGACCCCATGACCCCGCCGGAGCCCTCCGCCCACGCCGACGCCCCCCCATCAGCCCTGGACCTGAGCACCAGGCTGACCCCTCCTCCCGACAGCACCACGGTCGGCCGGCTGCGTGACGCCGGGTGGAAGTCGATCCCGGTCGCCGAGGAGATCAGGCGCAACGCCTCGGCCCGCATCGCCGCCGGCCAGCCCCTGGTCAGCGGCGTGCTGGGCTTCGACCACAGCGTGTTGCCCCAGCTCGAGAACGCCGTGCTGGCTGGCCACGACGTGATCCTGCTGGGCGAGCGGGGCCAGGCGAAGACGCGGATCATCCGCTCCCTGGTCGGCCTGCTCGACGAGTGGTTGCCCATCGTGGCCCACTCCGAGGTGAACGACGACCCCTACCATCCCATCTCCCGATTCGCCCGGGACCTCCTGGCCGAGGCCGGGGAGGACCTCCCGGTGTCATGGGTGCACCGGAGCGAGCGCTACGGGGAGAAGCTGGCCACCCCTGACACGTCCATCGCCGACCTCATCGGTGAAGTGGACCCGATCCGGGTGGCGGAGGGCCGCTACCTCTCCGACGAGCTGACCATTCACTACGGTCTGGTGCCCCGGCTGAATCGGGGCATCTTCGCCGTCAACGAGCTTCCCGACCTGGCCGAGCGAATCCAGGTCGGCCTGCTCAACGTCCTCGAGGAGCGGGACGTGCAGATCCGGGGCCACCGGGTCCGGCTTCCGCTCGACATCGTGCTGGTGGCCACGGCCAACCCCGAGGACTACACCAATCGGGGGCGGATCATCACGCCGCTGAAGGACCGCTTCGGCGCCCAGATCCGCACCCACTATCCGCCGGATGCAGCCACTGAGCTCAGCATCGCCGTGCTGGAGGCCGACCTCCCCGGTCGGGTGGATTCCGGTGAGGGCCATGGCGAGGACCGTCCCGGCACCGTAAGGGTGGAAGTGCCCGACTTCATGGCGGAGGTGGTGGCCGAGCTCAGCCAGCTGGCCCGCCAGAGCCCGCACCTCAACCAACGCTCCGGGGTGTCGGTGCGCCTGACCATCGCCAACTACGAGACCTTGGTGGCCAACGCCACCCGTCGAGCACTCCGCAACGGCGAGACCGAGGCCGTGCCCCGGATCTCCGACCTCCAGGCCCTGGTCTCCTCCACCCAGGGGAAAGTCGAGATCGAGTCGCTGGAGGAGGGGCGCGAAGAGATCCTCCTGTCGCAATTGGTGTCGGCCGCGGTGCTGCTGGTCTTCCGCCGACGGGTCCAACTCGATGAACCCCAGGCCGTTATCGGTGCCTTCGACGCCGACACCGTGGTGCACGCCGGGGACGATCTCCCGGCGACCGCCTATGCCGGCACCCTGGCCCAGATGCCCCCGTTGTCCGCCCCCGTCTTGAAGCTGACCGGCGGGTCAGAGGACCCCGGCGTGGTGGCCAGCGCGGTGGAGTTCCTGTTGGAGGGCCTGCACCTGACCAAGCGCCTCAACAAGGAAGCGGCCGGATCCCGGGCCACCTACCGGGGTCGCGGATGACCTGGCGGTTCGACTACCGGCGCTGGGACGGTACCCAGGACTCCCTCGTCGACGACACCGACTCGGTGCTGTCGCAGTTGACCGACGACGTGCTGGCCAACGGCGACCTCCACGAGGCGCTGCAGCGGATGCTCAACCGGGGTTGGCGCACCCCCGACGGTCAGCAGGTCCAGGGGCTGCGCGACCTGTTGGACCAGCTCCGCCTCGAACGGGAGGAACAGCTGGACCGGGGTGACCTCGGCGGCGCCTACCGGGAGATCGCCGAAGAGCTGCAGCAGGTCCTGGACGAGGAGCGATCCGGCATCGACCAGCTCGAGGCCGACGCCCGGGAGTCCGGGGACCAGCGCCGTCAGGAGGTCACCGACGAGGTGGCCACCGAGCGGCGCATGCAGCTCGACCTGCTCCCGAGCGATCTGGCCGGCACGGTGCGCGGGCTCCAGAACTATGAGTTCGTGTCCTCCGAGGCACGCCAGCACTTCGAGGAGCTGATGGAACGGCTGCGCGAGGAGGTGGCGAAGACCTACTTCGACCAGATGTCCGATGCACTGTCCAACCCCGACCCCGAACAGCTGGCTCACATGCGGGATGGGTTCGACGCGCTGAACCGGATGATCGAGCAACGCGAGGCCGGCGAGGCCATCGATCCGACGTTCGAGTCCTTCATGGAGCGGTACGGCGACCTGTTCCCCGGCAACCCGTCGACCCTCGACGAGCTCTTGGAGCAGTTGGCGGCGCGGATGGCGGCGGCGCAGGCCATGTGGAACTCGATGTCCCCCGAGCAGCGCGCCCAGCTAAAAGGCCTGGCCGAGTCCCTCCTCGAGGACCTCGACCTGCGGTGGCAGGTGGACAGGTTGGCCGGCAACCTGCAACGGGCCTTCCCCGGCGCCGGCTGGGACCAGCGGTTCCGATTCAGCGGCGACGAGCCGATGGGCATGGGGGAGGGCACCGATGCCGCCGGGAGGCTGCGGGACCTCGATGAGCTCGAGAGCTTCCTGCGCTCGGCCACCTCGCCGGCCTCCCTGGCCGAGGTCGACCTCGACAAGGTGAGGAAGCACCTGGGCGACGACGCCGCCAAGTCGCTCGACCGCCTGTCCAAGCTGGCCAAGCAGCTGGCCGACGCCGGGCTCATCGACCAGCGTGAAGGGCGCTTCGAGCTGACGCCCAAGGGCATCCGCCGGATCGGCCAGCAGGCACTCTCCGACCTGTTCGGCCAGTTGACCAAGGACCGGGTGGGCAACCACCGGACCACCTGGTCTGGGACCGGCCACGATCGGGAGGAGACGACCAAGGCCTATGAGTTCGGTGACCCCTTCAACCTCGACCTCTCCCGGACCGTGCACAACGCGGTGAGGCGGTCGGGGAGCGGCGTGCCCGTCCGCCTGTCACCCGACGACTTCGAAGTCATCGAGACGGAGGCCCTGACCAGATCGGCCACCGTGCTCCTCCTCGACCTCTCGTTGTCGATGCCCATGCGCGACAACTTCGTGCCGGCCAAAAAGATGGCCCTGGCCCTGCACACCCTGATCACCTCGCGGTTCCCCAGGGACTACCTCGGTCTCGTCGGCTTCTCCGAAGTGGCCCGGGTGATCGAGCCCGAGGACCTGCCCACTGTGAGCTGGGACTACGTCTACGGCACCAACTTGCAGCACGGCCTCATGCTGGCCCGCAAGATGCTCGCCCACCAGCAGGGAACCAAGCAGATCATCCTGGTCACCGACGGCGAGCCCACCGCTCATATCGTCCCCTACGCCGACGGGGTCGGCTACGACGTCCGGTTCGAATACCCGCCCATCCCCGAGACGCTCGAGCTGACCCTGGCCGAGGTGCTGCGCTGCACCCGGACCGGCATCACCATCAACACCTTCCTGCTCGACCCGGATCGGGGCCTCCAGGGCTTCATCGAGCAGCTGGCCCGGATCAACCGGGGACGGACGTTTGCCACCTCGCCGGACGAATTGGGCGACTACGTGCTGGTCGACTTCCTGGCCCACAAGTCCGCCCTCCGAGCGCGGGGCCGCCGCGCCGGCTGAGGCGGGAAGCGGAGGCCACTACGGCTGACCCCTTCCAGCGGCATCCGACCTAGTGGGGCCCCTATTTGGGTTCACCGCCCCTGGTCCCCACCTGGTCGCCGGCCACGAGCCCGCGGGGCGGTGCCGGACCTCGGAATTGGGTTGCCGGGTGAGCGGGCACGAGAGGTCCAGAGCATTGAACTCCTGTTCACAAGCAGAATTTTCTTGCGTTTCCCACGCCGATGGTGAAAGATGACATATCTGTAGTTACATCCGTGCTATGCGGTTTCACCTGAAACCGTGTGGATGAGTGGGAGGGAGACCCGTCAATGGACATGGTGTCATTGATGTACGGACCCCAAGAGCGCAGTTGGCAGACTCGGGCGAACTGCATGGGGGTCGACCCCGATCTGTTCTTTCCCGAGCGGGGTGCATCCACCCGCGAGGCCAAGGAGGTGTGCCGGGGGTGCGTCGTCCGCGACGACTGCCTGGAGTATGCGTTGGCCAACGGTGAGAAGTTCGGGATCTGGGGTGGTCTGTCCGAGCGCGAGCGCCGCCGCCTGCGTCGTCAGCGGGCCATGCAACGGCGGGCCAACGTCAGCGCCTGACCTCACGGGCTCACCACCGGTTCCCCGGCGGCCGCGGTCCTATCCGATCGGGTAGCCCCGGGCGGCCAAGCGGCTCTCGATGGTCCTGTCCTCACCGAGGTTGAGCTGTGCCCAGCGGTTTCGGGGCACCGCCCGGAGGGCGACCTCCGGGATGAGGCCCACCAGTTCGGCGCGAAGCACCGAGCAACCGTGCGATTCGGCACCGGCGGCCACGGCGTCGTAGACGTCGACCACCGACACGGCGCCCAGGTCGATCAGATTGAAGCTCACCTGCGCTCCCGCCTCCACTTCGAGGCCCAGGGTGCGGACGGCCGGGCTTCGCAGCCTGCCTGCCAGCGAGCGTGCCACCGCCGGTGCCGATGGGTGCGCATCCGGATCGTCGGGGCTGGAGCCGTCGGCGATCCACACGTTGTAGGCGACGAGAATCGGCCGGGCTCCCACCGCGGTGGCGCCCGCCGTCGGGTGCGGTCGTCGGGGCCCGGTGTCCGGCGTGAGCGGCCGGAAGGCCGAACGGCGCACCTCGGGAAGCGATCGCTCGGGCCCGTAGAGGAAGCAAGGTAGTTCGAGGTCGGATCCGGCCCATCGGGCACATGAATCTCTGGCCTCGATCACTCGGGCCCAATCCTCCTCCGTCGTCCCGGATTCGACCAGCGGCACGAAAGGCACCACATCGGCGGCGCCGAGCCGCGGATGGATGCCGGCGTGGGAGCGGAGATCAATACGGGCAACGGCGGTGGCCACCACAAGGCGCGCCGCGTCCTCCACGATGGCCAGTGGCCCGCCGAGGGTCAGAACCGTTCGGTTGTGCTCCGCATCGGAGTGGACGTCGAGCAACGCCGTCCCCGCGGCGCCGCGGAGGGCCTCGATGGTCGATCGGCTCCGACCGTCGCTGATGTTGATGACACATTCGGCCAGCAGCCCGTGGTCGGGCATGTCCGCCGCCGAGGGATCAGGCTTCAGACCGAGACGGTGCGACTCACCCGGCGTCGGCGGAGCATCCTCCGGCGTTCGCGCTCGGACTTACCGCCCCACACGCCGTGATCGACCCGCTCGTCGAGGGCATATTCGAGGCAGGCATCGGCCACCGGGCACTCGGCGCAGATCCGTTGGGCTGCCTGAACTCCGACGCCGTCGCTGGGGAAGAAGATGGAAGGCGAGAGGTCTTTGCACTTTCCGACGCTCATCCATTCCGTGTCCATGGTCCCTCCATCGATCTCGAGGACGCTGCGGTGGGTTTCGGATGTGATGGATCCACCCTGGTGCCGCCGTCATCCGTTGCACTACTAGTGTCGCATTTCGAACTGTTCTGCAGTGGGAAATGAGCCGGTATTGATGGAATCCTCACGATTTTCTTATGAGGCACCAGGGACTTCTTATGATGGGCCGGACGACGGCGAAGCCACGCGGCCTCCCAGCGCTCCCCCTCCCGGCCCTCCGACGCCCCAGGGGGGCCCTTCCGCACCGGCACCGATCAATCCGCCGAACCCTCCGGAGGGTGGTTCCGGCCCCCCGCAGAGCGTGCCGTCGGTGCCGCCACCGCCCCGTCCTTCTCCCGACTCCGGCGCCCCACCATCCGCTCCTCCAGTTCTTCCGGCATGGGGACCTCCTGCTCCGGGCGCGGGCACCGGCGTGCTACCTGCCGGCATGCCGTACCCGGGCGCGTATCCGTACCCAGCCCCACCGGCCTATCCGGGCTACGTCGGTGGGTACGGGCCTCCCGGGACCACGCCGTATCCGTACGCGTATCAGCCGCTGCCGTCCCCGCGGGTGGTGCGACAAACCCTGCAACGACGGACATGGATGTGGGTCGTGCTGATCACGGCGGTGCTCGCCGCACTGGTGGGCGGGCTGGTGGGCGGGCTGGTGGGGTCCGGGACCCAGCATACCTTCGTCGAGAAGTTCTTCCCGAACCAGAGCGCGCTGTCCAAACCGCAGGACATCCAATCGGTACTGGCCAAGGTGGAGCCGGCCGTCGTGTCGATCGACAGTCAGTCCGGCGCCACCGGCTCGGCCGGGGGTGACTTCGTCCAGGCGGCGGGCAGTGGCATGATCCTCACCCCCGACGGTGAGGTCCTGACCAACAACCACGTCGTCTCGGGTGCCTCATCGGTCACCGTGACGCTGTTCGGTCAGACCAGGGCACTGCCGGCCCACGTGCTCGGCAACGATCCGGGCAACGACCTGGCCCTCGTGCAGATCGACCGCGCCTCCAACCTGCCGACGGTTTCGCTGGGCGATTCGGCACAGACCAGGGTGGGCGACTCGGTGTTGGCCATCGGCAATGCCCTGGCCCTGGCGGGCGGCCCGACGGTGACCGACGGCATCGTGTCGGCGGAGAACCGCTCGCTCTCGGCGCAGAACGACAGCGGACAGACCGAGAACCTGACCGGACTGCTCCAGACCAATGCCGCCATCAATCCGGGCAACTCGGGCGGACCGCTGGTCAACGCCCAGGCCCAGGTGGTGGGGATGAACACGGCAGTGGCGTCCAGTAGCACGGGCAACGCTCCGACCCAGAACATCGGGTTTGCCATCACCGTCGACTCGGTGAAGCCCCGTCTGGCCCAGCTGCGGCTGGGCGGTACGGGTGGGGGTGCGACGCCCGGCACCGCTCCCCAGCCCAGTCCGGTGACCAACTCGGCCTACATCGGGGTGACGGTGGGGCCGGTGACGCCGACGCTCCAACAACAGGACCACCTGACGCCGTCGTCCGGGGCGCTGGTCCTCTCGGTGCAACCCGGGAGTCCGGCTGAACAGGCGGCACTGCAGGTCAACGATGTCATCGTGGCGCTGAACGGGGTTGCCATCCAGAGTCCCGCCAACCTCACCGCGGCCCTCCATCCGCTCAAGGCCGGCGACCACGTCACTCTGGGTATCTATCGGGGGAGCAGCCGTCGGACCGTGGGCGTCACGCTCGGGGCCCGCCCCAGCGGCGGGTAGCATTCCGCGGTGCTGCCATCCCAGGAGGACCCACTGCAATGACGCCGGTCGCCGATGAACCGACGCTCCCCGACGAGAACGAGGAGCCGCTGCCCCCGGTCGGTCACGTCCGGGTCGTGTATCTGGGGCCGGTGGCCCCCCACTGGGAGGTCCGGTCCGACTTCGGGGACCCTGCGCTCATCGAGGAGTTCCGCCGCCGGACCATGGCGCGACTGGTGCTGCTGCCGCCGCATGACCCGCAGTACCGGCGAAACCGCGAGCGGGTCATCCGCGATGCCGAGCGCGAGAACATACTGCTCGATTGGGACCTCGGGGTGCCGGAGGAACAGGCAGTCGAGGTGCCCACGGCCGAGGAGGCGGCAGGCCCCGACACCGGAACCGTCACCCCCGCCGGGCCCTGACCGTCAGCCCTCCTGCGCCTCCCCGAGCTCAGGGAGGTCGATCCGCTCGAGCCACAGCCCGGGCGCGTCGACCTCCGACGGCGTCGGAAGACTGCGGGTCGACGACCACAGACGCGACAGACCGTCGTCCCCCGCCCGTTCCAACACCCCGCTGATGAACGCCCGGCCGCGATCGACCTCCGTCTGATCGAGGTCGAGCCCGAAGAGCGCCCCGGCTGCCTCCTCGCCCTTGCCGCGTTCGATGCGTCGCCGGTACCACGCCTCGGCCAACTGGGTGTGCGATCCGACCAGCTTGGTCCCCACCACGTTGGCCACGTGATCGGCATAGCCGTCGACGACCACGGCCAAGGCGGTCAACTGGTCGGACGACCGCCGCGACTCGGGAGTCAGGAGATCGCCGAGCAGGGCCTCGGGGTCCCCGAACATCCCCTGCAGCGACTCGAGGTCCATCCCCGGGCCGTCGACCCCTTCGGAGGCGCCCAGGGCACCGAGCCGCCCGGTCAGGGCCTGTTGGGCGGCGGCGGCCGACTCGGCCAGGTCCACCAGCAACTCCTCCATCCGCCCCAGCACGCTCGGACGGGTGAGGACGGAGTTGGAGGCCAGTTCCCGGGCGCACACCCACAGCAGCGCCTCTTCCTCAGGGAGGCTCCAGTCCTCGGCGAACGAGGTGATGTTGGTCGTGACCAGAAGGAGCTCGTCCGACGGCGCCCAAGGAATGGCCAGCGGGTACTGGCCCAGGGCCCGATGCGACAGGTGGCCGACCACGGAGCCGACCTGGAGACCGAAGAACATCGGCCCGATCGCCGTCGCCCATTGGCCGAGCAGGCCTCCGAGGCCCCCCGCCGGGTCCTCCCCCCGGGGGTGGTCTGCAGGGTCCTCGCCCGCGGGCGGCATCGCCGGATTGGGTCCGGCGGGCGGGGCCATCGAGGTCAGCACGTCGCGCCACGACTCGAGCGCCCGCACCGTCCAGTCGCCCCGACCGACCGGGACGCAGGTCAGCCGGCGTCCGTCCGGTGAGACGGGCATGCCGGTGGCCTCGATCACGTTGAGCTCGGCCACCCGGGCCAGCTGCTCGAGCCGGATCCGCTGGATGGGCTCGACGTTGGGCTCGGCGTTGCCACCGGTGGCCACGTTGAGGGCGAAGGACCGGGTCATCTCCCACTGGTTCGGGCCGTTGGTCCCGAGCATGTTCATGAGGTCGCCCAGGAGGGATTGGAACGGATCTCCCGAGTCCCCGGGTCCAGGCGGTGCCATAGCTTCATGCTACGGCGATGCGTTGCTCCCCTGTGCATCGGGGTCGGCGGCGGCCAGCGTCACCGTCATGGTCATCGGGGCCCCTCCCCGGTTCAGGGTCACCTGCACCGGCGTCCCCGGCCGATCGGGATAGAGCCTGGTCGTCAGCTCGGCGCTCGAACGCACCGGGTAGTCGTCGATGGCGGTGATGATGTCGCCGGGCTGCATGGCGTTGAGGGCGGCCGGACCGCCCGGGTTGACGGAGTCGAGCCGGGCCCCCGTCGCCGGGGTCGAGGCGGCGCCGACGTAGGTGGATGTCGGGGTGGTGGGATCGGTATCGCTCGTGTCCACCCCGAGCCAACCGTGGATCACCGATCCCGATGAGACAAGCTGCTGGGCGACGCCGAGGACGAGCCCGGCGGGCAGGAACACCGAGATGGTCGACGCGCCGTCCTGGACGGTCTTCTCCAGCATCCCCGACACGTGGCCGGCGCCGTTGACGAGGGGACACCCGAGGTCGTCATGGGAGAGGGGGGCGCGGACGGCCGTGGCGGCGAAGGTGCTGGTGACGGCGTCGGCGGCAACCGCCTGCCCGGCCGAGACCACCGTGCCGGAATAGACCACCGGCGTCGGGCTCTCGTGGGTCGGGTGCCCGAGTTCGAGGGCCATGGCGATGGCTCCGGTGCCAGCCGTTGGATCCCCGTTGTCGAAGGTGGCGGCGGGTAGGTCGTCGCTGATGCGCACGACGGCCAGCCCGGAAGGGTGGTCGACGCCGACCAGTGTCGCCACCTGGCGGGACCCACCCGGTTCGATGACGATGATGGACTTCGCCCCGGACAGCGCTGCCCACGTCGTGACGATGATGCCTCCCGACTCGGCCACCAGGCCGGTGGTGACGGTGGTGCCGGACGACCGCCCGATGGTCATCACGACCGTGGAGGGTCGAATGGAGGACATCATGGCCGCCAGGGAGGCCATTGCGACCGGGTGGCCGCCACCCGGCTCGGTGGTCGGCGCCGCCGTGAGGGAAACCGTGGTCGTCGGACCGCCCGGGTCGTGCTCGGCCGTGCTCGTGGTCACCATGACCACGCCGGTGACCACCAACGCCAGGACGATGCAGGCGGTACCGCCCATGATCCAGGGTCCTGAGCGGGTCCGGCTCGGACGTCTGGGCTGCCCCATGACGACGGTTGACGACCCCGTGGGCGGTCCGCCTGATTCGGAGGGGTGTCGCCACAGACGGTCGTCGGGTGAGATCCACCCGAGCATCCGGTCCGGTTCCACGTCCTCCCCCGAGTCGTCGCCGGGATCTCCCCCCGGGGTCCACTGGTCCTCTCCGTCCACGGTGCGAGGATAGTGATGACGGCACCATTTGGGACGTCGCCTCCCACCGCCGGATCCGCTCAGCGGGCAACGATCAGCGTCCTCCCGCCGCACAGCGACACCGTGGCCCTACGATGAGGCCCGTGGCTCGAGACCTCGCGATCGATCTCGGGACGGCCAATACCCTCGTCTATGCCAAGGGCCGGGGGATCGTGTTGAATCAACCGACCGTCATCGCCCTCAACACCAGGACCCACGACGTCCTGGCCGTGGGGAACGAAGCCTGGAAGATGATCGGGAGAACGCCGGGCTACATCGTGGCCGTCCGACCCCTGCGCGAGGGGGCCATCACCGACTTCGACATCACGGAACGAATGATCCGGCTCCTTCTGCGGCGGGCGGGCATCACCAAGCTGACTCGGCCCCGGGTGCTCATCTGCGTACCGTCAGCCATCACCTCGGTCGAGCGCAGGGCGGTGAAGGAGGCGGCGCGCCGGGCCGGCGCTTCCGCGGCCCATCTCATCGAGCAGCCGATGGCGGCGGCCATCGGAGCGGGGCTCGACATCCACGAGCCGGTGGGCAACATGGTGGTCGACGTGGGCGGAGGCACCACGGAGACGGCGGTCATCTCGTTAGGCGGGGTGGTGGCATCCCAGGCCATCCGGTGCGGCGGGTTCGACATGGACGCGGCCATCCAGCACTACGTGCGCCACGAACACGGAATCGCCATCGGGGAACGGACCGGTGAGGAGATCAAGCTGGCCATCGGCTCCGCGCTCCCCTATGCCGACGAGGTGAAGGCGGAGGTGCGGGGCCGGGAGATCACCACCGGTCTGCCCAAGACGGTGGTGCTGTCCCCCGAGGAGGTCCGGTATGCGCTCCGGGAGCAGGTCGAGCTCATCGTCACCACCGTGGTCGGGTGCCTGGCCGAATCACCTCCAGAGCTGGCCCAGGACATCATCTATGAGGGCATCCACCTGGTCGGGGGTGGGGCCCTGCTCCGCGGACTGGCCAACCGGCTGGCCGACGAGACCGAGGTGCCGGTCCACCTGGTGGCGACCCCCCTCGAATGCGTGGTGCAGGGTGCGGGACTGTGCCTCGACTCGTTCGACAGCCTGCGGCCCATCTTTGCCGCGGCCGAGTCCTGAGCCGACCCGGAAGCGCCGACCGGCGCCGCCTCCGGTATCAATCCACGGCCAACAGGTCCTCGGCCACCTGGCGGACCTGCCAGTCCCGATCGTCCAGGCAGCGACGGAGGGCGGCCTCGACCGAGGGACCGGCGAAGGCGGCCAGGGCCACCGCGGCCCGACGGCGCACCGCGGGCTTGTCCTCCAGGGCGGCAAGGATGGCCGGCAAACCCGTCGGGTCGCCGATGGCCCCCAGGGCGGCCACCGCCGACTCCCGGCACAACGGTTCGGAGTGACCTGACCCGGCCGTGGCCAGCGCGGCCAGGGTCGGGACGGCCGAGCGTTCCCCCCGCTCACCCATCGACCATGCGGCCATCTCCACCACGGACGAATCGCGGTCGCCCAATGCCGAGGAGATGTCGACCGAGGGACGGGTCCCGGCCAGTTCGCACGCCCGGCGGCGCACCGTCGGAGCAGGGTCTGTCAGGGCGGAGCGCAGGTCTGCGTCGGAGAGGACGCCGAGCCGCTCGAGCGCACCCAACGCGGTCACCCGGATCGAGGGAGCGTCGTCGGACAGCGCAACCCGCGCCGCGTGCTCGTCCCCCACGTGTCCGGCAAGAGCCGCTGCCCGGCGGCGCTCGGTGACGCTCGGACGGAGGTGTTCCATGGCAGGCTTCATGGCATCGTCCTCGCTTCGGCCACGCGACGCCGGCGGGTCCGACGAACGAGGAGCAATCACCCCACCACTATGACCGAGGACGAAAACCATCCGCTGAACGGGCCTCGTGCCGCCGATGCCCGGGGCACACAGGCGTTCGGGCCCGGCTCCCTGCCTGCAGGTTCCATGACGGTGCCCGGGCTGGTGGCGCCGACCGGAACGGAGGGAGGCCCCCCGCTCCCGCCGGTCAAGAGGCGGCGCCGCTGGCCCTGGATCCTCATCATCCTGATCGCGGTGGCGGTGGCCGTCGCCTCTCGCTGGAACCTCGACTACTACGGGATCCAGCCCGGCTCGGCGCAGTCGGTGCAGCAGTTCATCACGGTTCCGCCCGACAAGAGCCATCCCGTCAGTCACCCGGTGCTGCTCACCGATGTCCAGATCGGAAGGGTGACCGCCCTCTCCTACCTGTTCTACAAGCTCCAGGGCGACACCACGCTCGAGCCGGTGGAGGCGGTGACCGGCGGGACACCCCCCTCGCAGCTGGATGCCCAGGGAAAGCTCGAGATGTCCCAGGCGGAGTCCGACGCCAAAACGTCTGCTCTGAAGCGCCTCGGGTACACGGTGACCGCCACCCCGGCCGGGGCCGTCATCTTCGGCACCTACCCCGGCACCCCGGCGTACTCGGTGCTCAACGTGGGGGACGTCGTAACCGCCGTTGACGGGGTGGCGACTCCGACAGCTCGCGACCTGACCGCCTCCCTGGCCCACTACCACTCGGGGCAGACGATCTCTCTGACCGTGCGCAAGGGTGGCACTGCGCCTCCGGCACCGGAGCCGGTCACCCTCAAGCGAACGGTCGTCGATGTCGGTGGCGGTCAAAAAGCTGCCCTCGACCTGGGAATTCAGCCCGAAGACCAGATCGACTACGCCTACCCGTTCCCCGTGAGCATCAACGTGACCAATATCGGCGGGCCCTCGGCCGGACTGGCCATGACCCTCGGCGTCATCGATGCGCTGACCAGCGGATCAGCGACCGGCGGGCACACGGTGGCGGCCACGGGGACCATCGACAGCCGCGGCAATGTCGGTGTCGTCGGCGGTGTGCCCCAGAAGACCGTGGCGGTGGAGAATGCCGGCGCCTCCATCTTTCTGGTCCCGCCACAGGAGTACCACGAGGCCCTGTCCAAGGACCGGCCCGGCCTCAAGATCTATGCCGTGTCGACGCTCGATCAAGCCCTGGCCGTGCTGGTCGCCCATGGTGGGAAGGTGTCGTGACCGCCGGCCAATTCCTCCTCACACACCACCACTTCAGGATGAGCTCTTTCGGGGGCCGACGGTCGTAGGCTCTCGACCATGCCAGAGGAACGACTGATGTCCATCTCCTCCTCGTCGCACCTGGCTCCCGACGACGTAGCCCGACACTCGTTCGGCTCGGTGCGGCGAGGCTTCGATCCCAACGAGGTCCGTGCCTACCTCGAGTCGATCGCCGCCGGCCTGAGGGGTCTCGCCGAGCGCGAGCGCCAGCTCCTCCAGGAACTGTCCGATGCTGAGCACCGGGCCGCCCACCCCGTGCTGGACGAGCCGACGCTCACGGCGGCGCTGGGCACGGAGACGGCCAGGGTTCTCCACAGCGCGCACGAAGTGGCGGCGGAGATGGTGGCCAAATCGGAGGCGGAGGCCAACCGCCTCCTGACCGAGGCCCGCGAGGAGATCCAGCACAGCCGGGCCCAGACGGAGGCCCGACTGGCCGAACAGACCGCGGAATCGGAAGCGGCGGCCCAACAGCTCCGCGACCGGACCGACAACCAGGCCGTGACTCGGTTGGAGACGGCGCGCCAGGAGGCAGAGGAACTGCTGGTGCAGGCGCGCGAGCAGTGTCGGTCGATGGTGGACGAGGCGCAGGGGCTGCGGGCCCGGGTGCTGGCCGACCTGTCGAAGCGCCGGAAGGTGCTCCACGCCCAGATCGAGCAGCTCCGCGCCGGCCGCGAGCGACTGGCCGAGACCGTGCAGGACGTGCGCCGTTCGGTCGATGTCATTGCCGACGACTTGTTCGCGGCCGAGGACAGGGCCCGCTTGGCGGCCGAGGCCGCGGGCCGGGAAGCCCTGGATCGCCCCGAGGTGGGCACCCCCGAAGAGATGGCGACCCTGTTGCTGGCCGAGGAGACGGAGGCACGGTCTCCTGACGGGGATGGAGGCGGCGCAGAGATGGAAGTCGGGGCCGAAGGGGTCCCGGAGGTTGTGGGAACCGCCGATACCTCCGAAGCCATCGAGGCGCCATCACGTGAGGCCGACGAATCCCCCGTCGACGCGCTGTTTGCCAAGATTCGCGCCGCCCGAGAGGATGCCGCAGTCGATGAGGGGCCTTCCGAGCCGCCGCCGCCCGGCGAGCACGCGGGAGAGGCCTCCGAGGAGGGGGCCGAGGCCGCCGAGGCCGCCGAGCCTGTCGTCGCCGCCGACGACATGGAGGCTGGCGATCAAGCGTCTGCCGACGCCAGTTCGAGCGACGAGGAAGGGGACCAACCTCCAGAGGACCGCAGCCCGTTCGCCATCCGCCGGGACGAAATGATCCGCCCCATCGTGACCACATTGAGTCGGCGCTTGAAGCGAACCCTTCAGGACAGCCAGAACGAGCTGCTCGACAGCCTTCGCTCCAAGGGGTTCCAGTGGTCCCCTGATCTCCTGCCGGCCGACACCGAGCAGGTCGATTCCTATTCCACCGCGGCCTTGCCGGCCTTGGAACAAGCGTCGGAGGCCGGTGTGTCCTTCGCGGGGACCGGATCATCCGGCGGCCCCCCCACCGAAATCGTCGTGGGGATCGCCCACGACCTGGCCCAGGAAATCGTGGGACCGCTCCGGCGCCGCCTCTGCGACGGCGAGGGCTTGGTCGATGCCGAGGAGTCTGTGGTGGCCGAGCACGTGGGCTCTGCGTTCAGGGAGTGGAAAGGTGAGCGGATCGAGCGGCTGGCCGGGGACCACATCGTGGCCGCCTTCTCAGCCGGGACCATCGCCGCCGCCGAACGTGGGGATGCCGCTCACGTGGAGTGGATTGCCGACTCGGGCTCCGGGAGCGACCCTTGTCCTGACTGCGAGGACAATGGACTGAACGGGGCCCAGCAGCCCGGTGCCGACTTCCCTACCGGGCATCGGCATCCTCCTGCTCATCCCGGGTGTCGATGCCTGCTCGCTCTCTCTGCCACCTAGGCTGCAGCCGTGCGTCCCCCCACCGACATGCCTCAAACCCCGCGCCCCGCCTCACTTCGGCGGCGCCGAGGCATCATCATCGGCGTGATCATCCTGATCATCGTGATCGCGTCACTGAGGACCTTCGCCATCTTCTACACCGATGCGCTCTGGTTCTCATCGGTCTCCCTCCATTCGGTCTGGGTCAAGCTGTTCGAGATCAAAGTCGGGCTGATGGTGACGTTCGCGGTCCTCTTCGCCGCCCTCCTGATGGCCAGCTTGTTGGTGGCCGAGCGGCTGGCCCCCAAGGGCCCGACGCTCGACGCGGAGGACGAGTTCGTCAAGCGGTACCAAGAGGTGATCGGCCCATACGCCCGATGGCTGCGGATCGGCGTGGTGGTGGTGCTCTCGCTCATCGTTGGATCCCAGGCCATCGGGCAGTGGCAGAATTGGATCCTCTTCAGCAACAGCAGCCAGTTCGGCGTGACCGATCCACAGTTCCACCGCAACGTCGGCTACTTCGTCTTCACCCTGCCCTTCCAGCAGTTCCTGGTCCACTGGTTCCTGGTGGCGCTGTTCGTGGTGCTGCTCATCACCCTCCTCAGCCACTATCTGAACGGCGGCATCCGCATGCAGGGCTCGCGCCCTCGGGTGCGGCCGGCGGTGAAGGCCCACATCTCGGTCATCCTGGGACTTCTGGCCCTGGTCAAGGCGGTCGGCTACTACCTGGCGCGCTTCAATCTCGACCTGTCGAGCAACGGCTACACCCAGGGGGCCGGCTACACCGACGTCCACGCCCGGCTGCCCGCCCTCCAGCTCCTCATCCTGGTGTCGCTGGCCGCGGCAGGCCTGCTGATCTACAACATCCGACGCCAGGGTTGGGCCCTTCCCATCCTAGGTGTCGGGCTCTGGTTTCTGGTGGCGCTGACCGCGGGCACCATCTACCCCGCCGCCGTCCAGGCGCTGAAGGTGAATCCGGCGCAGAACACGCTTGAGCGCCCCTACATCCAGCGCAATATCGACGCCACCCGGGCCGCCATGGACATCGGCGGCGTGAAGACAGCGTCGTATCCCGCCTCGGCCACCCTCACCGCCTCTCAGCTGTCAGCCAACGGTGACACGCTGGGCAACGTGCGGTTGTGGGATCCGACCCAGACCCAGACCACCTACGACAAGCTGCAGGACATCCGCTCGTACTACCAGTTCAACACCCTGGCCGTGGACCGTTACAAGGTCAACGGGTCGGAGTCTCCGACCATCGTCGGCGTTCGCGAGATCAACGATGCGGGCCTCCCGGCGAGCTCGTGGGTGAACCGCACGCTGCAGTACACCCATGGTTACGGGATGATCGTCTCACCCTCCAACGGTGTGACCGCCAACGGCGACCCGCAGTTCGCGGTGAGTGAAGTGCCCCCGGCCTCCACCAGTGGACTGCCCGATGTCACCCAGCCGTCGGTCTACTTCGGGCTCAACAACGCCGGCTACGTGGTGGCCAACACCAATCAGCCCGAGATCAACTACCAGCTGACCAACGGGGCCAACGTGGAGACCCACTACTCCGGGACCGGTGGTGTGCAACTCTCGTCGTTCTTCGACCAGGCCATGTTCGCCCTCCGCTTCAGCGATTTCAACCTCATCATCTCCAATCAGATCACCAACAAGTCCCGTCTCATGTTCGACCGCGGGGTGCAGGCCCGGGTATCGAAGGCGGCCCCGTTCCTCAACCTCGATGCCGATCCCTATCCAGTGCTGGTCGGCGGGCGCATCGACTGGGTCCAGGACGCCTACACCACCACCGGCAACTATCCCTACGCACAGAACGCCGACACCGGTGCGGTGCCCCAGGGGAGCGGGCTCTCCGGCACCTTCAACTACGTCCGCAACTCGGTCAAGGTGGTGATCGACGCCTACACCGGACAGATGACGTTCTACGTCATGACGCCGAACGACCCCATCATCCAGACCTATGAGAAGGCCTTCCACGGAATGTTCACACCGGCATCGAAGATGAGCGCCGAGTTGAGGGCGCACCTCCGGTATCCCGAGGACATCTTCACCGTGCAGGCCACCACCTTCGGGAAGTACCACATCACCAACGCCGCCAGCTTCTACAGTGCCGCCGACGCCTGGGCGCTGTCACCTTCACCGGGCTCGGGCTCCCCGTCGCAGGCCCTGGCCACCACGCTGACCACCAATGCCCAGGGCCAGCAGGTCTCCACCGGCCAGCTGGTGCGGATGGCGCCGATCTACCAGGAGATGCGGGTCCCGAACCAGGCGCAACAGTCGTTCACGCTGCTCGACGCCTTCGTCCCCATCTCGAACCAGAGCCAGATCCAGACGTTGTCAGGCTTCATGATCGCCGGCTCTGACCCGGGCCACTACGGACAGCTCGACATGTTCGTCACACCGAGGAACAACCCTGTCAACGGTCCGGCCATCGTGGCCTCCAAGATCGATGCCACGCCAGAGGTCTCGTCAGCGATCACCCTGCTGAACTCCAACGGGTCCTCCGCTCTGCTCGGGAACGTGCTGATGATCCCGGTGGCCAACTCGCTGCTCTACATCCAGCCCCTGTATGTGGCGTCATCCCGCAACGCCTTCCCCGAACTCCAGCGGGTGATCGCCGTGTACGGGAATCAGCCAGCGGCCATCGGGTCGTCCCTGAGCGAAGCGCTGACGAAGCTGTTCGCCGCCCCGGTGTCAACCACGCCGGGGGCAGGCGGCTCGACCGGGACGCTCTCCCCGCAGGTGCGATCCCTGCTGGACCAGGCCCAGACCGCCTACCAGCAGTCGCAGAGCGACCTGAAGGCGGGCAATCTGGGCGCCTATCAGACCGATATCAACAATCTCGAGAGCTTCCTCCAGCAGGTCCAGCGCCTGACCGGCGGCACCGTCCCGACCACGTCGACCACCACCACGACGACCTCACCCCTCGGCGGCACGGCCAACCCCACGTCCACCTCCACCACCACGCCCGGGAGTTGACCGCACCCACGGTGCGGCGAAGTGGTCGGCGGGGCCGCAACCGCTGAGGGGCAGCCAGGACGGGGCGCCGAACGGGTTCGATCGGCAAGGTGATAAGTTGTGTGGCGACGACGCGGGGTGGAGCAGTCTGGTAGCTCGTCGGGCTCATAACCCGAAGGTCGCGGGTTCAAATCCCGCCCCCGCCACCATCGAACCGCTGGTCGGCGCGTCTCGTGCATAGGGCACAGGCGCCTGACCAGCGTTTTCGCGTTCGGGCGAGTGTGTGGAATTGCCGTTTCTCGGGGCTTTTTATCGGGACCTACTCAGCCGTGCCCTATGCAGCCCTATGCAGGGTGGTGCCGCGCACGCGCCACGTACGCTGCGGTTTCGCGATCGAGCCTCCGGTCGACATGGCGGCGCATGGGGCTGCAGGGGGCATGCCCTATGCAGGTGCACTACTCAAAGTCTCTCCGCCGTCGGCCTCTTGAATGGAGTTGCCTGACGCCCGTGGAGGCGGGTTTGTGTCCTGTCGCATGGTCCATGGTTCCAACAATACGAACCGCGGCCCGATCGTCGTAGGCCCAGACATCGATCTTGGGTTACTTATGCGACGGTCCAGGTTCAGGACCTCGGTCGCTTGATCGCTCTGATTGAGGGTTTGACATGAGCGACCCAGTCCCATGTGTCCAGCCGGGAGGTAGCTTGGCCGTAGAGGAGCGCCAGAACGGCCCGCTCGGACATGGAAGGCCGCGGCGTGGGATCGACGATCAGCTGGTTGGATCACTCAGAGGAAGACCAGCGAAGGGTCCGGGAAATGCTCCGGCTCTTCGAGGACACGGACACCGTCGACGACCTGGGCATCGGCACCGTCCGGGACTCGATCAGCAACTCCCTGTTCCCGGGCACTTCGGTCATCCAGACCCGCGCTCGCTACTTCCTCTTCGTGCCATGGCTCTTCCGCCGGGCAGAGCAGAGGCACCCCCAACAGCTCGTCGCCAAGGCCACGGACATGGAGCGCAGCCTCATCGAGGCCTTACGGGCCGGCGGGGACACCGAGGGGCTGATCGGCGTCCAGCGCGGGAAGGACGTCCGGACCCTCCCATCGGCCATCTTCTGGGGCGGACTGATCCGCTACGGCATCTTCCTGTCGCCGTCGCTGACCATCCGCCAATACGGTCGCCACGTCGCACGGGGTCTCGCCGCCCTGGACAGGGAAGACGAGATCGGCGACCGCATCCCCTCGTTCTGGCAGCGTGACATCCCCGATCCTCCAACCGACCTCCTCCGGTTCAAGGTCGCCACCTTCGACCTGACCCGCGACGAGGCCGAATGGCTGTGCGAGCGGATCATCTCGTCCGACCGACCGGACCAGCCCGCCAGCCTGCTCACGGCCTACATCCGTGACCTCCGTCGTGGCGAACCCCTCGTTGTCGCCGACGCTATGTGGGATGCGGCACTGCCATCC
The DNA here is from genome assembly GCA_015478655.1 of Acidimicrobiales bacterium. Classification (GTDB taxonomy): domain Bacteria; phylum Actinomycetota; class Acidimicrobiia; order Acidimicrobiales; family RAAP-2; genus Bog-756. The sequence goes on from JADMIJ010000006.1 coordinate 24,781, forward strand.
GACACGCCGCCGCCCATCGCCGAGCTGGTCAGACACGCCCAGCAGTTCTCCTGCGCCACACAGGGCGCCGCTCTCCTCTACAACCTGATGCTCGCCGAGGAGCGGCTGAATACGGACCTCGAACCGACCGACGGCACCTCGGTCGACAACTACCGCCTCCGCCTCGACGAGTGGACAGCTACTGCCACCGACTTGCCGATTGGGCCGCCCGAATCAGTGACTTCTGGGACTGCGTCCTCGACCACAGAGTGCGCATACCGCGTGACACGCGCATCTTCCTCGACGGGTGGGCGAACCTGATCGTGGAGGATCTCCGCCAGCTCGACACTTCTCCGGATGCTCGTGACCTCATCCGGAACAGAGAAATTGAGCACAAACGCGGCCAGGCTCGTCTTGCGAACAAGAAGCGCCTCCGCGAGTGGAGAGGCGACGCAGGAACCCGGCCGCTCGCGTTCCGCTGGCCGCAGGTCCAGCGGATGCTGACCGACATCGACGTCGGGCTCAATGAACCCCAATCCGAAGGCGAACATGCTGTCGCCTGACGACCGCACCCTTTTGGTCGACCTCCTGGCGCCGCCGGATGCTGGGTTCCGGCTCGAACGTGCCGTTGCCACCACATTCACTCTGCACCTCACGGCACTCCTACCCGTGCCGCTGGGACTTGCTGGCGCCGACCTCAGCTCGTCGACCGACCCCCTCAGCATCCTGCAGGCGATCCGCAACTACTCCGACCGCATCGACGTCTTCTGCCAGGCCGGGCACGTGTCGGTGCCCTCCCAGCGCAACGATCTCCTGGCCTTCCTCGAACCCATGGTCCACCAGGTGAAGGCACCGCGCCCTGGTCACCTCTTCCACCCCAAGCTCTGGGTGCTTCGGTTCGCTAATAACGACACCGAGGAGCGTTATCGCCTCGTCTGCGGCTCCCGCAACCTCACCCACGATCGGGCATGGGATGTGGTGGTCAGCCTGGAGGGCCGCCGAACCCTCCAGCGTCACGCTGTGAATCGACCCATCGCAGACCTCTTGACGTCACTGGCTGGGCGTGTGCCCGCCGGTGTGCCAGCAGATCGCCGGGCTGCCATCGATGAACTGGCCCAAGGTGTGCGTTTCGTCGAATGGGAGCGCCCCGACAACGTCGTCAGCAAGGACTGGCTCGCCTTCCACGTCTTCGGGCCTGGTCGTGCAACCGCACCGAACATGGACGGGTACCGCCGCTTCGTCGTGTCGCCCTTCCTGAACAACGCAGGCCTCGATGCCACATGGCCGGACGGAGCCGGCGAGTGCGTCCTGCTCTCACGGGCCGAGGAACTCAACGCGCTCGGAGACGAGTGGCGGGACTGGCTCGAACAACACGCCGACCTCCGAGTGCTCGACGAGACCGCCGCCATCCCCGATCCGGACTCCGACGAGGCCGGACTCCGGTGGTCCCTTTCCGGTCTCCACGCCAAGCTCTATATCGTCGAACGCAACAAGGAAGCCCACGTTTTCCTCGGTTCAGCGAACACAACCGATGCGGCCTGGGGCGGGAACGATGAGCTGCTCGTCGAAATCGTCGGCAGGGTCGGCACCTATGGCGTCGAAGCCACCATCGGCGAGTCGACCGGATTCGGTCGTATCCTGTTACCTCACACGCTCGGCGACGTCCTCGAGGAAGCTTCCGACGACGAGCTTCGTCGCACATTCGAGAACGCGCTGCGAGAGCTTAGCGCCCTCACATACACCGCCACCGTTGAAGGAGAACGCGAGCACCCGATGCTCTGGGTTCGCTCTGACGAGTCGCTGCGTGCCGCGGACGGCCTCCCCCCGGACACCGAACTGACGGTCGAGCTTCTGACCATCACAGGCCAGCCTCACCGACCGTCGTTTGGGGTGCGCCTCGACCATCGCTGGCAGCTCTCTGAGGTCGAGGAGATCACACCCTTCCTCGTCATGCGCCTTGCCTCAGGCACGGGGTCGGGCCGAGTCGAGGTCAGTTCGGTCGTGCTCGCGCGCCTCGTCGGCGATCCAGCAGACCGACTCGATCGAGTCCTCGCCCGCCGCATTGGCACTACCAGCGAGTTCCTTCGTTTCATCCTGCTCCTGCTCCAGCTCGCCGGCCGTGAGGGCTGGTTCCCTGAAGGCCAGGGCACCGGAACCTTCGATGCCTTCGGGATGGGTGACGGAGGTGCTGGCGTCCTGGAGGCCGTTCTCACTGCACTGGCCACATCGCCCGGCACGATCGACGACATCGATCGACTCGTCAAGCGCCTGACTGCCACCGAACAGGGCAGGAAGGTTCTGCCCGACGGCTGGGACGCATTCTGGCCATCGGTCGTCGATGCTCGATCAAGACTCCGGTTCCAGCAATGAACAACCACTCCGCCGACACCGCATTCGCGACGCTGAAAGACTTCCAGGTCGACACCGCCGAGTACGTTCTCCGCCGCCTGTACGACGACAACGAAGCCACCGACCGGTTCTTGGTCGCCGACGAGGTCGGCATGGGTAAGACCCTGGTGGCCCGTCACGTCATCGCTGGTGCCATCGCACGGCTGCAGCATGACGACAGTGTCGACCGCATCGACATTATCTACATCTGCTCGAACGCCTACATCGCTCGCCAGAACATCGCCAAGCTCGATGTGCGCGGCGACGGCGCGAAACCGCTGTCAACGCGCATCACCATGCTCGCAACCCAACTACGCGACCTCAATCGGACAATGCCCGATGGCAGTAAGACGGTGAATCTCGTCGCGTTCACGCCCGGTACCTCGTTCGACAAGGGCCATCGCAGCGGACGCGTCGAAGAGCGCGCCCTCCTCAACTGGCTCCTTGAGCCAGTAATGGAGGGCACTCGTGCCCAGCGGAACGCCCTACAGCGCATCCTCCGAATGGAAGTCAACGAGCGGCGATGGGAGGCGATCTGCACCGGTCTCGACGACCCTGAAGCTCTCCCCGACGCAATGGTGACGAGGAAGTTCCGGACCGCTATCCGCCGGTCGCGGGTCATCGCAGACCTCCGCGAACTGATCGATGAGCTGTACGGGCGCTCGCAGCTCAACGCCGAGCAGAATCGGCGGCGGCTCGCAATCGTCGGTGCCCTTCGTCGCGAACTCGCCAAGGTCAGCGTCGACTGCCTCGAACCTGACCTCGTCATCCTCGACGAGTTCCAACGGTTCAAGCATCTCCTCGAACGGCCGGAGGCCGATGCTGAGCGCGAGGTCAGCGAGCTGGCCCACGACCTCTTCACTGCCGAGCAGGTCAAGGTCCTTCTGCTTTCGGCGACGCCGTACAAGATGTTCACCCTCGCAGAAGAGCGAGAGCTAACCGGTGACGATCACTACTCCGACTTCATCGGCACCGTCGACTTCCTCGAACAACCACGCGACGAGGGAACTACGCGGCGTCTCAAGGCCGCGCTCGCCGACTTCCGGCGCCTGGTCGTGACCGGCGGAGACCCGCAGACAGCCAAGAACGAGGTCGAGAAGCTGCTGCGCAAGGTCATGTGCCGGACTGAGCGCCCGGTGTCGGGAACGGCCGACATGCTCATCGAACGAACCGATCAGCCTGCACCACCGACCGCCGACGACCTGCTCGGCTTCGTCGCCTTGAAGAGCATCGCAGACGAGGTCGGCGGGGCATTGTCCGTCGAATACTGGAAGTCGGCTCCGTACTTCTTGAACTTCATGGACGGCTATCAGCTGTCGGAGAAGTTCCGTCAGCACGACCTGGACCCCTGGAGCCGCCGGGCGCTCCTGACTAATGCCCAGGTCATTCGTCGCTCCGACCTTCGTGGCAGCGGCGAGATTGAACCCGGCAACGCCCGCCTTCGCCAGCTCATGACCGAGACCGTCGACCGTGGACTGTGGCGACTGCTCTGGCTCCCGCCTTCGATGCCATACCACGAGCCCGCCGGTCCCTACGCCGAGATCGACCCCGCCACAGCGACCAAGCGCCTCATCTTCTCCAGCTGGGCCGCTGCGCCAACCGCCATCGCCTCCCTCCTGAGTTGGACCGCCACCCACCGCATGCAAGCCGCCGTCGAAGGGGATGGCCCCACCCGACCCCGCCTCGCATACCGTATGGAGGACGGCCGGCCTGCGGGTATGACCGCACTCGCCCTGTTCCTGCCCACGCCAGGGCTCGCGGAACTCACCGACCCATTGGAGTTCGCACGCGAGACGCCCGGCGAGGTCCTCCCTGCCGAGAGCGCCCTCGCGTACGCCGAGGCGCGGGTCGCTTCGCACGTCGGGGTCGCCCGTCGCGCAAGTTCCTCACTGAGCCGCGATACCTGGTTCTGGGCCGCCCCATTCGCCATCGATGCCAACGGCCAGCACTCCGACCTCTTCGACGACATACGCGAGAGCGAGACTTCTGAGGACCGTGGCCTCGCGACCCACCTCGACGCAGCAGACCAAGCGGCGCTAGATGAGGTCGACCTCGGCGCGCACCCGCCAGATCTCGATCGTTGGGTTGCCATGGTGGGCGTCGCCGGACCCGCCAACGTCGCATGGCGCGCATTGCGCCGCGTTACGGCCGGCATCCCTGCCCTCACCGACGATGGCATTCGACGGTCCGCAGCGGTCATTGGGGCCGGCTTCCGGTCGCTCTTCAATCGACCGGAAGTCATGGCGTTGCTAGACAGCCAGGGCTCGGAACTTGCGTACTGGCAGGTCGTGTTGGAGTACTGCCATGGGGGCAACCTGCAAGCTGTCCTCGATGAGTACCTCCACCATCTCGTTGGCAACCAGAATCCCCTCAACGACGATGCCCTTCTCGCTTTGGCCGCCGACGTGCGATCGGCGATTGCCCTACGTGGCGCTGTACTCCAGGGATTCGACCCCTCCCGCCCCGAAACACCTCTGCGCTTCAACGCCCGCTTCGCGCTTCGCTACGGGTCCGCCAAGGGCACCCCAAAGACCGACGAGAAGTCGGTCGAGCGCATGTCCGTCGTTCAAGCCGCCTTCAACTCGCCGTTCTGGCCCCTGGTCCTTGCGTCAACGTCCATCGGGCAAGAAGGAATCGATTTGCACTGGTGGTGTCATTCCCTTGTCCACTGGAACCTGCCCGCCAACCCCGCTGACTTCGAACAGCGCGAAGGCCGGGTCCATCGCTTCAAGGGCCACGCCGTCCGCAAGAACGTCGGTGCCGCGCACCGCGAGGAAGCGCTGCGCTCCCCAGCCGCTGATCCGTGGATTGCCGCTTTTGCTGCTGCCGAACTGCGTCGCCAACCCGAGATGAATGACCTGTGGCCGTGGTGGACCTATCCGGGCGACTCCAAGATCGAACGGTGGATCCCGTCATTCCCGCTCAGCAAGGATCAGCAGCGGGAATTCCGCCTCAAGGTACAGCGAGCTCTTTATCGTCTCGCCTTCGGCCAGCCTCGCCAAGAGGACCTGGTCAGCATCCTCGACCTGCAGGGATACGCCGACGATGACGAGCGCCTCGCCCACCTGCGCATCGACCTGCGACCACCGAAGCATCACGCCACTCGTACCTAGATCGAACAGACGCTGCCCGAACGGCGCTGATGCCGTCACCGATCAACCCGCCTCGCTCGGCCGGCTCTGCGTAGGCCCTGCTAAAAGACCATCCCCAGCTTTGACCCACAGCACGAATGGCAAACGACCTCGGTCCCGCCTCCCGGCACAGCGGTTCGCTCGAACCACTCGGGCGGATTGAGTTCGTTGCAGTAGTAGCAACGGCGAAACGTTCTCAGGCGATTTCGGCGGATGCGTTTGACGGCGGGTAACGCATCTGCTCGGGTCTTCGCCTCCACGATTTTGGAGACGTGCAGCTTTGGCCACGCCGGACCGTTCCACTGGACGCCGGGCCTTCCGACGAGCAGCCGGCTGTCTTCGGTGTAAGCGACAAGCACCTCGATGGGATCGCCGTAGGAACACCAGGTTTGGCCGGGCTCAGCGCCCGCCAAGTGTTCGAGGAGTTGACCTTCGCCGCTGAACCGTTCGAGCCAGGTGAGATAGTCCTCGGCCTGCTCGTCGTCTTCGTCTGTCACGGATGATGACACTACGATGGGGGTGAGGTGCTTGTCTCGGGAAACTCGACGTAGTTCTCACCGGAGATTTTCGCCTCCCCGTCCCATCGGTATGCAACGAGGGGACCACCCTTCACGGCGCTGAAATCGACGCAGACGGTGTTGGACGTCCAGTCTTGTCCCTCTTCGGGCTCCCACCTTCGCCAGTAGTGACCGTAGAAGGCGGGCTTCGGATCCTTGTAGTCGTAATCAGCCTCGCCTTGGCAATCGATGCTGGGAAGCGGCGGGTAGGGAGAACCTCCTGATGTCTTGGCACCCGGCGGGATCTCGGCCAGCTCCTGCAGAGTCGTCCCGTTGGCGTTCCACCATCGAATCCGTGCCTGGCTTCTGACGTGATCGTCCTTGTCCTTGAAGTTTGGTTGCTTGTACTTGGTGAGACTCAGCTCGGGACCCTTGAGCAGCACCTCAATCGCCTCATGCTCGGCAGTCCCCTTCTGGTTTGCCCTGATGACGAACTCAACCGGCATCGGCGTGCCAGAGGCAATCCACTGATCGACCTTCTCGATCTGTTTGTCGTTCCAGCAGGCGTGGACGACCCGGAACCCGCCTAGATCGAGATGGATCGGCATGGTCTTGAACCACTCGATCCATTGTGCGTAGTCACCAGCGAAGAGCTGCACCTGGTCCATGAACTCTTTGTGCTGCTTCCGGTTCTTGTCGTTATGCGACCGCATGAACTCGCCGGGGATCTCGGGATTGGGCGTGGCAAACGAGATGGCGTTGAATTCGTGATTCCCCATCACGGTCTGAGCGCTGCCCGACTCGATCATCGCTCGGACGAGTACGAGAGTTTCGATCTGCTGGCCGCCTCGGTCGATGAGATCGCCGACGAAGATCGCCTGACGCCCCGGGTGCCGGTAGACACCATCTCGCTTCTCGTAGCCGAGCTTCTTGAGGAGGCCTTCGAGCTTGTCGGCGCAGCCGTGGACATCGCCGATTACGTCGTAGCCACCCATGTTCTCTCCTGGGCGCTCAGCCGTTGTCCGACATGATCTTGGCGTACTCGTCGTAGGCGGCGTGGAGGGTCTTGAAGTCCCGCTCTCGGCCGGCGTCGGTTGTCTGCGAAATCAGTTCCACCGCTTCCTCGTGGGACGCCCAGGTAATGTTCCACGTTTCCTTGTTGCGCTCCACAGCAGTGGAGTCGACCTGACGCTCGGTGTCGTAGGCCAAATAGAACTTGTTGGCCGACCCCACGGAACCTCCCCGGAAGGTCTGTGGGATGTGCCCGATTATCTCGGGTTTGTAGCCGGTTTCCTCCAGCGTCTCTCGGAGCGCGGTGTCGACAGGGTGCTCACCTTTGTTGGGCCGGCCTTTGGAGAAGGTCCAGACATACCCTCCGAAGTGGTTGGCCGGCTCTCGGAGCAGCACCTGGCCCTCGTCGTTGAATACCACAAGGCCGTACCGGGAGTTCTTGTCTTCCTCCCAGACCCCGTCGCGCTGGAGATCCCGGCCTCGGTACTCATCGGTCCTGCTGACCGGCCGTGTGCGGTAGTCGTCGACGACAAAGGGTTTCTCCGTTTCGAGGACTCTCTGCGGCGGCTTGCGTACCGAGTTCTGTTTGATCTTGCGGCAGTCGCTCCAGACGTTGCCGTAAACGTGGGCTCGCTCGCTACTGTGCCGGACCGCCACGGCGCTCTTGAAGTTGTCGTAATCGATGGCCATGGCGATCTTCGTCAGGCAATCGGCAAATTCCTTGTGCGTGGTAAACGCCCGCACCGGGTAATCACGTCCGGGAATGTGGACGTTCTCGTCGAGCGTCGGGAAATACGAAGACCGGAGCCGATCGAGATCGTCATCGCATCGGGCACGAACCTGGAGCGGATGACCGAACTCTTCGGCCGTCACGACGCTGTAGAAACCGTCCGGCGTAAATAGCCACATTTGAGCTCGTCCTTTGCCTTGTCCTCGCCCCACGGTACACACGGGCTGTATCCATAGCTCTTGCCTGCCCTTCAGCCAGAAGGCACCGAACCGTTCGGTCAGGCAGTCACCGGAAGGTGAACCCGAGGTATGCCCCGTAGGCGGCGACCAGCTCGCTCCCAGCCACGCCTGCCAATCGATCCCCGTGGCGTGGATGAGACGCACCAAACGCGGCAACTCCCAACGTGGCCGTGGCGTTGTAGACGGCAGATCCGAGGACGCCGGCCAAGGCGAGCTCCCACCACGCCGCGGTTAGCGTGCACTGTGGAGCAGTGATAGCCAGGGGCGACGAGGAAGGCGGAGTAGGACAGAGCACAGTCGCCGGTTCAAGACGGAGTCAATCACTACAACGACCGCTCTAGGCTGTGGTTATGGACGACACCTGGATGAAGAGAGATCTTCCAGTCCTCACGGCTCTCGTCGAGCGGTTCGACGACCCAGCGGTCGACCAAGTGAGGCCGCCAGAGGTGGGAGTTCTTACGGGACTGGATGATGCTGCGGTACTACGTGCACTCACCGCACTCTGCGAGGCCCGCCCCGCTTACCTCGAGTGCATCACTGTGGGCGAAGAACGGGGTCCGGCGATCATCACTGGTGTCACCGCGCATGCTCGACAGGCCACCGGAGCATGGCCAACGGCAGAGTCTCTGGTGGATCAGCTCATACACGCGCTCGCTGGCGCTGCCGAGCGAGAGCAGGATCCCGAGCGCCGCTCGAAGCTCCAACAGACGGCGCTCTGGCTCGGGGGGGGCGTTACGCGACGTTGCGATTCAGGTTGCCGGCACCGTCGTGGCACAACACGTTGGGTAACCGATCCGACGCTCACATGGGGAGTGGGAGGTCGCTTCAGCGGCGCCGGGGACCGAGCCCGATGGCGCGGACGAACGTGTTGATCTGGCGGTTTCCGGCGCGGTAGATGACCCGACGAGCTTGGCGTTCCACCTCGCCTTCGGCGCCACCTGAAAGCCCGGCGCGTCTATAACCGTGCTCGAAGGACTCGACGTTCCCGAGGTCCCGGGCGAAGCGATAGAGCTGTGACCTGGTCGTACTCATGAGGGCAACTCTTCCTTGGCCCGGCGGTCGGCCAGGATCACGGTCTCCACGATCGCCCGGAGCTCGTCCGGATCCTCTGTGGCCTCCATGCGCGTCAACACCTCAGGCGGCACCGGGGCACAGCCCATGCCGGCATCCTCGTGGCCCCGGCGCCAAGCCAGCCACGCCTCGCCACCCGGATCCGCCCCGTCTTCCTCCACGGCATTGATGAGGGCCACCAGCTCGACCATCCCCTCTGTTGTGACGTCGTACTCAATGACCAGCACTTTCAGCCGCCATAGCCGACGGAACTGAGTCGACGCCAGCCAACCGTAGCTGCCGTCATGTTGGTTCGGCAGTGACGGCGCCTCCGGCGGAGTCTGACGCACACGCGAGTCCGCTACAGCTCCGTGCGAGGATGCAAACACCCAATGTGAGCTCGAAGGGGAGCTGAATGTACTTCCAAGATGGTCAGCTCGTCGTTAGCCCGAGCGATCTTGTCGGCTACCTCTCGTGCCCCCACTTGACCGAACTTTCTATGGTGGTGGCACAAGGCGATCTCGCGAGGCCGCACGCAGAAGACCCCGATTTGGCCATCGTCCAGCGCCGTGGCCTCGAACACGAGGCCGCGTACCTTACTGAGCTTGAGACAAGGGGACTCTTCATCGAGTCCATCAATGTTGACGCGGATCTCCGGATCCGCGTCAATCAAACGATCGACGCCCTCGCTGCCGGTGTCGAGGTGGTCTATCAGGCGGCATTCTTCGACAACGACGGGTCGGGTCAAGCGTGGGTTGGCTACGCCGACTTTCTCACCAAGGTGGCTCTGCCAAGCCGCCTCGGTGGCTACTCGTACGAACCCGAGGATACGAAGCTCGCCCGCCGTGTTCGACCCTCAGCCGTGCTGCAACTGTGCGCGTATGCCGAGCAGCTTGCCCGAGTCCAGGGCTGCGTGCCTGAGTTGATCCACGTCGTTCTTGGCGGACAGCGGCGTGTGTCGCTCCGACTGGCGGAGTTCGGTGCCTATTTTCGGACGGTCAAGGCGCGATTCGAGCAAGTGCTGTCGAATGGCGCGGCCACCTACCCGACTCCCGTTGAGCACTGCTCTGTCTGCGTCTGGCGGCCGAGGTGCGACGAACAGCGCAGTGGAGACGATCATCTGTCACTGGTGCCCGGGCTATCGAGCGAACAGGCGCGCAAGCTCTCCGAACACAGTGGAATCACGACCGTTGCAGAGCTGGCAGCCTTCTCGGGTGGCGCGGTGCCAGGTATGGCGGGAACCACGATGGAGAAGCTCTCCCGCCAGGCACGACTGCTGGTTACTGCACGTACGTCCTCGGCCGCGATCCCTCCCTATGAGTTGCTTCAGACAGCGGAACCCGGCATCGGCCTCGGCGCACTACCCGACCCCGATCCAGGCGACCTGTTCTTCGATATCGAGGGCGATCCCTATGTGGGTGAGGGCGGCATCGAGTACCTCCTCGGGGTGGGATGGATCGCTTCGGATGGCCAGTTCGCGTACCAAGCGTTCTGGGGCCACGATGAAGCCGGAGAGAAGGCGGCCTTCGAGGCCTTTATCGACTTTGTGACCGAGCGGCTTGCCGTAGCTCCGCACCTCCACGTCTATCACTATGCCTCCTACGAACCGACCGCTCTCGGGCGCCTCATGGGGCGCCACGCGACGCGCGAGCAGGAGGTTGACGATCTGCTGCGTGGCGGCGTTCTGGTTGATCTCTACCGAGTGGCCAGGCAGGGTTTGTGCGTCGGCACGCCGTCGTATTCGTTGAAGAAGCTCGAGGCGCTCTACATGTCTGCGCGCACTGATGCCATCACCGACGCCGGTTCCTCCATTGTGGAGTACGAGCGATGGCTCGATACGAGCGACGATGCCATCCTCGCTGACCTCGAAGCGTACAACCGGGTGGACTGCGATTCGACCCGACTCCTTCGGGATTGGCTCGAAGAACGGAGGCCGGAGTACGAAGCGACCTTTGGCCTGGCGCCTTCCCGCCCACTGGCCGCTGACAGCCATGCCTCCGAAGGTGTGACTGCGGAGATCTCCGAGAACGCGGAGCTCAAGGTCCGCCTCGGAGAGTTGGCCGACGCATCTGATGTGACGTCCGCGCGTGCGGTTCGGCTCTTGGGTGAGTTGCTCGACTGGTACCGCAGGGAGGACAAGCCCAAATGGTGGCGCTTCTTCGATCGCGTACTGCGCTGTGACGCCGACGACCTGCTCCTCGACCCTGAGGCGATCTCGGGCCTTGAGTATGTGGGCGAGGCGGGGCGAGTGGCGCGTTCGATCCTCCACCGTTACCGCTTCGATCCCGACCAGCCCTACAAACTCAGCGTGGGCCAGGAGGTCCTCGACCCGTCGACGGAGCGACAGAGAATTGATGAGGGTTCGGGTCCACCAAGACCAGGCGAACTCGTATTCCTCGACCCGATCGAGGGTGTACTCGACCTTCGCCGGGGCGAGCGCTCGGCGGCGCCCCACCCTGAGCACCTCGTCCCCGGAGGTCCGCTCCGTACCGTGCAGCAGCGCGAGGCCCTCAGGCGCCTTGCGCGCGCTGTGCTCGAAGGTGGTATCGACGGCCCGGGTGCCTATCGGGCGGTTCGCGACCTACTGCTGCGCCGCCCACCGCGGCGCTCAGACCTGGCCGGAGGCGCCCTCCAGGAGTCCGGTGAAGACACCGTCAGTGCAAGCTTGAGGATCGCTGGTCACCTCGATGGAGGATGTCTCGCCATCCAAGGTCCCCCGGGCTCCGGAAAGACGAGCACCGCTGCTCAGCTTGTGGTTGAGCTCGTCCGTGCTGGACGCACGGTCGGACTCACTGCAAACAGCCACGCGGTCATCACCCACCTGCTCGAAACAGTGATGCGCTGCGCCAAGGAGCAGGGCGTACCTCTTCGGGCCTCGCAGAAAGCAGAAGACGGTCAAGCGCTCAATCACCCTGGCGTCACCCGACGGACTGACAACGCCGACATGGCGTCGGACCTCGACCAAGGCACCAACGTCATCGCCGGCACGGCGTGGTTGTTCTCGCGTCCCGAGTTCGACCAGCGACTCGACTATCTGGTCGTCGATGAGGCGGGTCAGCTGTCTCTGGCAAACGTCTGCGCGGTCGGGACGGCCGCCAAGAACCTCGTGCTCGTCGGCGACCCACGCCAGCTTTCCCAGCCCTCCGAAGGCACGCACCCTCCAGGGGCCGGAACCTCGGGACTCGACCACCTCCTCGGCGATGCCGCCACGATCCCCCCGGACATCGGAATCTTCCTCGACCACACCCACCGGCTCCACCCAGCGATCTGCACCTTCATCTCCGAGATCGTCTACGAGGACCGGCTCCAGTCTCTGCCGGGCTGCGAGCACCAGGCAATCGGGGGAGCTGGACCACTCGGTGGCTCCGGACTTCGTTGGGTTCCGGTCGACCATCAGGCCAACCGGACCTCGGCCCCAGAAGAGGCCGAGGTTATCCGTGGGCTCGTTGAGGATCTCCTAGTCCGATCCTGGACCGACAAGATGGAAAACATCCGACCGCTTCGACTATCGGATGTCCTCGTGGTGGCGCCGTACAACGCGCAGGTGGCTCTCCTCGGCAGAACTCTTCCGAACGGAGTTCGCGTCGGCACCGTGGACCGGTTCCAAGGCCAGGAAGCTCCTGTGGTGATCGTGTCGCTGACGACCTCCAGCAGTGATCAGATCCCCCGCGGGTTCGACTTCCTATACAGCCAAGAACGCCTCAACGTGGCCGTGTCTCGCGCTCAGGCCCTCACTATTCTTGTTGGATCACCCGCGCTGCTCAGTGTCGCGTGCCGAACCGTGCAACAGCTTCGACTCGCCAACGGCCTTTGTCGATTCATCGAGCTCGCGGAGGTGATCCAACCTGAGTGCTGGCAAGAGGCCAGTCCGTGAGTAAGTGGGCCAAGCTGACGACGGATCAAGTGCTAGGCAGCTCCTGCGCTGCGCTGTCGCAATCCGAACAGGGTTGGAACGACCTATGTGGCGGTGAGGATTCACTTCGCCAATGGAATGGCCTCAAGTCGATGATCACAGCTGCCCGCACGACGACTTGGATCTTGCAGAAGCTCTCCTCTCGGGAATCTACTTTTGACGCTTGGTACGCACCAATTCAGGATGAGATGGCCGCCGACGAGTTGTTGCGTTACTTCCACCGATTGCGCACCGTAATTGAAAAGGAGGGCATGCCCCAGCCAATTATTGCCACGGTGGAGTTTCTCGAACCCGCCAACGGTGTCGTCGCGACGGCAGAGGTGGGTGTGGGGGAAGACCAGTTTGGGCTGTGGATTCATGGCGTCCTAGACAAGGGCCCGCAGCGAAGGTCGGCCGAAGTTGCGGCAGCGAGGGCTGCCACCCACCATCGGCTTCGCGACGTGCGATTGCCAGACCCACCTGCCCATCATCAGGGCCAGCTTCTCGAGGACCGCAGCATCGAATACCTCGGGCGCCGTTACCTGGACTACCTCGATGTGCGAATAGTCAGGCCGGCATGCGAGACCTTTGGCAAGCGCTCCCAACGCAACGAGGGCTGAGCACTGGGGATAGGAATTCCAATTCTCTTCGACCGGTTTGCGACTTCGCCCCTGGCTTTCTACAGCTTGTCTCCAAGTGAAAACTCGCCGATTTGTTCAGCAATCGTCACGACCGTCCCGTTGCCTGCGAGGTTGCTGCCAACCCCGGCACGCATGAGCACAAGGTCGAATAGCGGATCGCCGTAACTAAGGAGTCGCACCTCGGGGGAGTTTTCGTCCAGAACAATCCGGTCGAACGTGACGGCTATCTTGTTCCCGCTCTCGTCCTCCACGAGCCACGCTCCATCGATCATGGGGTGCTCGGAAAGCTGCTCCCTGGTCGCAGGGGAGTCCAGAAGGATTCGCTGAACGTCTTCGAGCGTCACGACGGGCGAAAGGATTCCCGCCGCTGGGTCCACGTCGTCGTTATTGAAGATGGTCACCGTGACAGCCTGCGCCTCCGCTTTATGGATCTCGTTCAGCAACTGCTGGACGATTTGTTCCACGGATTGATCGGGTAGGAGTTGCGGTGCGTCCCCGCTGCTCTCCTCTGGTCCCATTTCGTATTGAACGATGGCGTCCTCAACGCTGGCGAGGACCGGCTGGGCCGGCCCCACTACCCAGGAGAAGCCGTCGTGCCCGGCGGCGATGCCCTTATAGATCTGCTCCTCGATGGTGTTCTGGTAAAACAGGTTGGTGACCTCGACAATCGGCTTGCCGTTGATGCGGTCGAGCCGACCGATGCGCTGTTCGACCCGCATGAAGTTCCACGGCATGTCGTAGTTGATGAGCCGCCCACAGGTCTGGAGGTTGAGCCCCTCGGAGAGGGCATCCGTGCCGACCAGGATCTTGATCTCGTTTCCCTCCTGGAACAGCCGCTTGGTCTCCTTCTTCGTGACATCGATCCATTCGCCGGTCTCAGGGTGACGCCTCCGCCCACCGGAGCCGGAGTACGACATCACCCGGGATCCGTAGGCGGTAGACAGCTGATCGACGACGTAGTTCATCGTGTCCGCGTATTGGGTGAAGATGAGCACGGTGTCGTGGCCGGACTTGAAAGATGCGTCGATGTACTTGTGGAGACGGTCCATCTTCGACTCGTCCGCGGGCAGATCGGTCAGGTCTTTGATGAATTGGTTCAGTTCCCAAATCTCGTTCTCAAGCTCCTGGATAGGGGTTTGCTCCAGATCCTCCAGGTCGAGAGGGAGGGTCGGGTTGGCCATTACGTCGTCGTCATCCAGCAGGTTTGAGGCGGTGAGCTTTCCTTCGAGGACGTCCCGCCGGCGCTCAAGCGACAGGCGGATCGACTGGAAGGACGAAGTGAGGCGGCGGCGGTAGACGGTCATAATGAACCCGAGCGCCTTTTGGGCCTGGCTCCCATGCATGTACCGGTTGTACGAGCGCTTGATGTAGGACCGAATCCGCTCGTACAGCTCCCATTCCTCGTCGGTCATGCGGATGAATTTGTCCTCGACCCTCCGCTCGGGGATGACGGTACCTGGCGGCAGCAGCCCGGCGTCCTCGTACGCGCGGAGCGTCACACGGGTGTTTCGGAAGACCCGCTCCCGCATTGGGTTGTTCGTCAGCAACCAAGTCGTGACCCACGGTTGAAGCTCAGGGCCGAGGCCCTTCGCTTTCGACTGTGTGAGGCCGGTCTCTGCGACTTGCCGTACCCAAAGGGCTTCGGCAATGCCAAGCTCAGAATCGATCTTCTCGTCAAGAACCCGGTCGGTCCGAGCAGCGGAGTCCGACAGGCTGTCGTGCGCCATGACTGTCAGGAAGCCCCAGTGGCGTCGCTCGAAGTCCTCCCGCAGTTCATCGAAGTAGCGAATGAACTCCTTCGAGGACTCTCCCCAGTGACCAGGGAGGCCGAGCAGCTCAACCAAATCCCATGCCTCATGAGGGTGCATCTGCATCGGCGTGGCCGAGGCGAGGAACAGAGCCCTGTACGCGTTGTTGTCCCTCAGTGCTTGGAGCAGTCTCAGAAGCTGGTTGGGTGTGCCGTTCGTCTTGCCTCCACTGCGTCGTGCGTGATGGGCCTCGTCGACCAATACGACGTCCCACGGACCCGCAGCAAGGACTTCTCGGATCCTGTCGCGCCGCCGTGCCAGATGTGACGAGGCGAGCACGATCGGAAACGCCGCCCATGGGGTGCCAGACGATGACACGACCTTGTTGTCGGGGTCGATGAACTCTCCACCCTCGTACCGATTGACCCGCAGGTTTAGCTTCTCGCTCAACTCCTCCTGCCACTGGCGGAGCACGGCGGCAGGAACGAGGAGAAGGAACCGCTCAGCTTTCCCGGACAAGAGAAGCTCCCGGATGATGAAACCGGCCTCGATGGTCTTCCCCAAGCCCACCTCGTCAGCGAGGAAGTATCCACGCGGCCATGTCTCCACTGCCCTGCGGACGAGAGAGGTCTGGTGAGGGAGCGGCTCGACCCCGGCGGTCGCCATCCCCACGTACGAGCCGCCACCGACTCGGGGAGCCTCGGCAAGCTCGACCAGCCGAGGATCTAGCTCAACCGGAAAAGCCGGCAGCGAGGCAACAATTCGATGTTCCTCCGGGTCAGGTCCAATTGGTGGAAAGTCGCCCTTGGCCCACTTGATGAGTTCGTCTCGAACGGCATCGTGCAGACTTAGGACTTTCCAACCCTCGTCGGGCCGGTCACGCCAGTGCGCATCAAACAGGGCCACAAGACCGGCGCCGATGTCATCCCAGGTCTCGGTCCGCCAGGTCGGCGCTGCGGCGAACGTCTCATGGTTGCCGACCCAACCCTGCCAGGTTTCATTGTCCGACCCGATGAATGCGACCCGGTCGGCCGGGTCCGTGCAGTCTGTGAAGATCCCGTATTTTGAATGAAAGTACTTCGTCGCCTCAGCTAACCGATACGGCCTGCCCGTGGCCGGATCAACTGGGACGCCGACTCGAATTTCAAGACGGCCCTCCTTGACAAGCCAACCCAGCACGTTCCGCCGATGTTCGGCGATCACGTGCTTGGCCTCGCCCATTGCGTCAGACCGAAGCAACACCCGCGCCACGGCGTCCGAAAGGGGCTCTCCCCGGTCAATCGCTTCGACGTCATCTGGATCGAGTTGTGCGCCGACGATGAGCCGCATCACCCCACCGTTCGCGACAAAACTCGACAGGCCCGCCGCAGCAAGGCTGAGCGCGGACGAGGTGAAGTAGCCCGCCATTCGGTCGTAGGCGCTGGACCGCTCCAAAAGTGGCACATAGAAACCGGTGACACGATCGTCCTCAGCCGACCAGGTTCCCTTCCAACCGACCCGGTGCCAGTAGTCGTAGAAGCCCTCGGGTATGGGCGTCATGACCTAGACCTCAAGATCGAGGCGGCCGGACCACTCTTCTGGTACCTCGATGTCCGGGAAGTATGCAGTGACGAGCCCGTCAAGCAATCCAGCCTCTGGACGTACCCAATTTCCCTTTGTCTTGGTCCGTGGGATGGCGTGCACAAGACCCTGGACACACGCAGTGAAGCGGTTATCACCAGCCAGACCGGCCCGGTCAATCAACACTTTTGCGTCCGCAAGACCATCCTGTTCTGCGACATAGAGAACGGTGTGGACAGCATCTATGACGGGTCCGCCAAACGACTCGGCGGCAGGCCGGACCCCCGGCTTATCGTCCCCTCGGCGGCGGAGGCGCTCGTCCGGCCCACATAGCGTGACGGTGCCCGATCTCGTGGTGAGGATCTTGTCAGCTTCCAGCTCGCTCACGTCGAGACCACCGACGGCCAAGGCCAGCCTGCGGGCCTCATCGAAGGGGAAGCTCACTGCCCGGAAAGTCGACCACGCCAGAAGAACGAAGTCCGTCAGCGGGTCTAGCTCCACCGGCCTTCCGATTAGGGCCAGCCGCTGCATGCGAACAACCTCTTCGCGAGCTGCGTCAAGAGCCTCTTCGGGGCGAAGGAGCCGGGATTTGCCGAATTCATCAGCCTCCGAGGAGTAAACCGGCCAGTGGGCCGAAATAACCGAGAGGGCTGGCCCGTAGGTCGAGAGCAGAAGATCTACCCCTGATATTCCAGCGGCAGAAAAGCGACTTACGGCGTCCTTGGCAGCTTGACGGACTTCGCCCTCAAGGTCCTCGAAATATGGAGTTCCTCCCGAATGGTCTTCTCGTTTGCGGCAGACGAGCATGATGGTCGAGGCCGCGGCGTTCATCTTGGCTTGGTGGAGCGATTGCTCCGACTCTGTATTGACGGGCCACGATGATTCGATGGTGAACCCAGCCTCCATCAGTGCCATGCCAAGGGTGTCCCAAGCCTCGGCACGTTTGTGTGTGAACATGACCGTCATCACGCCATCGTCGCGCAGCACCCGGTTGCACTCGGCGAAGATGGACTGCATTTTGGCTTGATAGTCGGCGACAGCAAGGGACTTCTTCTTGCGCCCTGAGTCAGCGAAGCGGGCGACGTTTGCGACTGCCTCGTTCTTGGCGTCGGCCAGACCACCCGGCATGAGGTCTGGCCAGATCGCTCCCACAGTGTGCTGCTCCCACACTCCAAAGAAGTCCGACAGTTCCGCGTACATTACGTTGTCGTAGTACGGGGGGTCGATACATACCAACGTTTGCGAGCTCGACTCCACTCCAGCCAGATTCCCGGCATTGCCGCGTGTGACTGTCACACTGCCGGGTACCGGAAAGTCCAACTCGACCCTGTCGGCAAAATGGGCATCCGAAGGGACGAGGAGGTCCGCAATCCCCTCATATGCACCGACCAGCTGTTCAAGACACCAGGGATACAACTCCCGAGCGCCTTCGAACTCCGCATAGGTCCACTTGAAGGCCAAGTCGTGACGCTCGAACACCGAGCGCATGGTCGTTCGGCTTGCGTGCCAGGAAGCCAGAATCGCGTCGAAATTGAGAGCTTTGCCTTGCATCAGAGCGAGTAAACCGAGAACGGCATCGGCGCGCTCAGGCGGGAGGACTTCCCGAACCTCCGGTATCAGCCGCCTGAACTCTTCAACGAAGGTTCCGTGGACAAGAAGTTGCCTCGGCGAGAACATGTCATGCCAGTGGATCATCCCGTAGTTGAGTGGTTCCCTGGTCTTGTTACCCTCTGGAATCGCCTCTGAAGGAATGATCCCATCGGCCAGCCATTCCGCCTTACAAGCGGAGAACGCTGTCTCGGCCGCCTCTATTGCATGCAAGTCGGTTTCATTCGGAGGTCTGAACGTCCGAATCCACTTGGCGCGGCCGTTTCCGGGGTATCGAACAGAAACCGCATAGAGGATGCTACCCATCCGACCGGCTTGCGCCTCTGCCTTTATGTACTCTCCATTGATGGTAAGCCCATCCCATGGAGAGATTGCGGCGCCGCCGGCAACTGTTCCCTTGTCGGGATTCGAGTTGACCGCATCCTCGCCAAACAGAATCTCAAACACCGGATGATCTAGCTCGGCGTCGATATGGTGGGTGAGCAGCCGGACAGCCGCTTTCTTCCCTGCTTCCTTTGACAGCCACCAGTTGGGTGCCAGCGGAACGATCTTCTCACTGCGTGGACATTTGATCGTTCGAGCAAAAAGGTACGAATTGTTGTTGCTGTTGTCCGGTAGAGCGAAATAAGGAACTAGACGCGTACGCACCCGGCCGACAAGTGCCTCTCCCCATTGTCGAAGGTCGTCTTGGAGTGACAGCCCAAGTCTCGTGGTTACTTCGAGTCCAGCGCGAAGAACGCAGGCGGCTACGGAATTTAAGTCATTCGCGGTGGTGGACAGTCCATACCGGGCAGCTTCGTACGGGATGGAACCACCACCGGCGGTGGGGTCAATGACATCGGGAAGTTCGCCCCAGGTCCAAATCAAAATGGCCTGCCAAAGGGCAAGATCGCTCGTTGACGGCGAATTCTTGAACGCCTGCTTATACCCGTACGCCTTCGCTCCAAGAGTGATTCCGCTGGCAGTGGCTTCAGCGATCCGCGCCTTCGCTGCGACAGGATCGCCCCAAATGCCCATTAGCTTCATAGCCCAACGTCGATACTTGTCTGCGTCAGACAACTCAGGTCGATCGCTGAACGTGGTGGCCAGCTCTGGCGTCCAAGTGGGCAAGAGGCTTGCTAGCACCGTTCCGGCGGACGCAGCGAGCGGTCTTCTAGCCCACCACACATGGAGCGTCTTGAGCTTCGGGAACTGTCCTGGAATCGGAGCGGACTCCCGCCGAGACTCGATCCCCAGCTCCTCAATCGGGAACCAGTCTTCGATGAGGACGCGAGGCCGCGTCACGACGACTCCTTCACGAAGTGATACCTGTGCGGCCGTCGTCCGCCAATAGGATTCTGAGAGCGCGCCTTGCCCGCTGCGCGATTGGGCCGGTGATCCGAGCGAACCAGTAGTACGCCTCCTCAGCGCTCATGGCGGAGATGCCAGCGAGGATGGCGTGTCGCCGACTGGACTTCGTGATCGGCTCGATGGCTATCAAGGCGAGCGCAAGCCGCACCCCGGCCGGCTCTTCAAGAGGAATGGGCTTGCGACGACCCGGTGAGAGTTTCGTGCGCGGCTGGTGGGATTCTCTCAGAGCTTGTTGGAGTATGTCTGAAACGCCAGGAACCTCATCGGACCGGAGGTGGGCGAGGCGTTTGGGAGGTATTGCGGCGCTGCCATTGGTCTCTTCGAGCCGGAGACCGTACTCGTCACTTGAAACGGGCTCCACGATGATCCGAAAGCCCCGGATCTTGGACTGCTGGATGGCGCTCATGCCAGTTCCGCCTTGATGGTGAGTTCGCCCGGGTCAAGATCAACCAGCGCCTTCTTGATCTGTGTGAACTCCGCTCCATCCGGGTCCATTGGGCTCTGAGGTCTAGTGGTTAGGGTCATACTTCCGGCCACCTGAGCAGCGGCCTTGCCGAGAGCAAGGATCTGGTCCTCCACGGCGAGGTAGGCGACCGCCTTGCCGGAGAGCCTGGCGGTCGCGCCGGGAGCGAGTCCATCGAACTGAATGACGAGGTCCAGCTGTACCTCGACATCGAACTTGGGAAGCCGTGGGATGACCTGTCCGAGAGACCGGATGTCCTTGACGCCTTCACCCGGGTCTGCGGTGGCTGTCACGTACAGCGCCACTATCCCGTTGCTCTGAGCCACGTCGAGTGCCTTTTCGGCGACCTGACCCATTGCAACTCCCGCGAGTCCACGCCCCTCAACCGGACGCGGTCCCTTCGAGGTCATTCCGAGTTCAACGCCTTGGGTCTGTGCCTCAATCGGGGTCAGGATCGTGAGGGCGTCGAAACCAGCCTTCTCGATCTGGGCTTGGGTGGCTGCCTTTGCTCCCTCGAACACCTCGCCGATGACCACGACGACCTTGGCAGCGGCGCCGCCACCCGCCCCACGGGCGAGCGCAGCAGCGATCTCACCCTTAGGCGGCTCGTAGCCCATTTGGGTTTCCAGAGCTTCTCGCAACTCGGGCCCTGTGAGAGGGCCGGTCAATACGGCGGTCACATCGTCGATCCGCAACGGCCGACGAAGGAGTCCGAGTTCTTCAGCCCTCGCAAGGGTGTAGAGGATTGTTGAACTCTCCAGCGCCACCGGAGGTGGCGGGTCGTTGGCGGTCCATGCCCTCCCCTGGTCCGCGTCGAAGTAGACCCAGGTACCGTTCTTCACCCCGTCCCGAATGGTCTCCTTCAAGAGATTCGAGTCGAGGATGATGGCCACCGAATGGTCCTGCCAGAAGTAGTCGGCAATTGCCGACGCCGTGATCTCCGCGGCGTCCTTCGGCCACGCCTTCTGCTTCAGGTAGTCGGTCGGGAACTTGGTGTCCCGGATCTTCTGCTCGTCACGTAGCGCCTCGGGAATCGACTTGGTGAGCTTCGGCGGGATAGATCCCTTGTCCTTCGGAGGCATCTCGTAGTGGCGGAGATGCGCGTTGTGAGCGTCCGCGACCGGGTAGTAGAGGTGCGAGTAGCACCGGGCGATTGCGACCTTCATCTCCAGGGCAGCCGTGTCGGCGATCGCCTCGATCTTCTTGCGAACTTGCGGGGGGAACTGGTTGAGGCGGTCGGGCGAGTTGCAGATGCGGTCTGTCGCCATGGTCGTTCGCACCCGGCTTTTCACGTTCTGTACCTGGTCGGTGTCGGCTACGAGAAATACCACCCCGTTGCGGTTCGTTCGGAATCCGCCAGCGGCGCCAGCGTGCTCTCGGATGTCGATGACCCGTTCCGGTGGCGGCGTGGCTGAGCGAGAAGTTACCGATACATCGTCG
Source organism: Acidimicrobiales bacterium (assembly GCA_015478655.1). Taxonomy (GTDB): domain Bacteria; phylum Actinomycetota; class Acidimicrobiia; order Acidimicrobiales; family RAAP-2; genus Bog-756. The sequence continues at coordinate 46,508 of JADMIJ010000006.1, forward strand.
TGGTGGATTACGACGAGTTGGAGGCGGGTCTCGTTCGGCACGTCCACCGGCCCGGAGGGGTTGATCCGGGTCTTGACTGGTCCGTCGTCGCCGAAGGCGCTGGCGATGCGCTCTTCCAACTCCTGGGAGACCTGGCTGTTCGGGATGTTCCGAGCCTCTTCGGCCACGATGGCGTTGGCGTTGGGCTCAGTGAGGAACCTGTACCGCGACCCGTCGTAATCAAGATGCCAGGCCCTATCCTGGAGAAGCGCCAACGCCTCCTCGACGACCGCCGGGTCGTCCCCGGTCTCCAATGTGCCGAGCAGGTACGCGCCCCGCGGTGCGCCGGAAGTAGCCGTCTGTTCGAGTGAGTGAAGAAAGACGGTGGTGGCAGCACGGGTAGCGAAGGGGCGGCGAGTCGAGAATCTCTCGTTGTCGATTGCCGCTGCGTGTGACGACTCCCCACAGATGTCCACCCTGGCCACCTGCTCGTACTCGTCCCTGCCAAGGCCCACGGTGAGGTGAGTGAGCACCGGGTCAATATTCAAGTCGATGTCGGCCACGTTGATGACCCCGGTCGTCTTCCCTGATGCCCACATGCCCGCAATCACTTCGGCGAGAAGCTTCAACGCACCCCGGGCTCGCTGGAAGTTGGGGATCGCACCGAGGCGCTTGTCGAGGACCCGAACCAGCTCTGGATGGAACGGGTAAGAAGCCTCGATCAGCTCGGCGTAACTGGTCGGCTGGTCCGCTCCCCCTTCGAGGGCCTGGCCCTTCTCTGCGAGGTTCTCGTAAAAGGGACGGAATGCAGCGGCGGCGGCTGCGGCGGCTCCCTGGTCGATGTGCTTGAACAGCCGGGTCTTGAGGATCTGGGCGATCTCGTTATCTTCAGCCGGGCGGATGATCGATTCCGAACGGGCGAGAGCTGATTTGGTGTCGGCCAGGGTGCTCTGGAAGACCTCCTCGGCCTCCGTCAGAAGGTCCTCGATCTCCGAAGTCTCTTTGCCAAAGGCGTCCGATCGCGTGGCGAGCGTGAGGATGACCACCACGTTGGGGTGGGAACCCGAATACTCGAACAGGTTTTTGAGGAAGACAGGGACGGCCGTGGCTTGACGGCGGGCGTCCTCGCTCCCGGAGGACAGCAACTGGCGGAGATGCCCGGCTATCTCGTCGATGATGATGACTGTCGGCATTGTGCCGATGACGTTGTCCCAGGTGCCCGTCCCCGGAGCCGACCGCTGCTCGTCGTTCAAGCGCATGTCGCCGTAACTGCCTAATTGGGCGGCGATCTCCCCCCACATAGTGAAGGTTTGGAAGCCATCGTGTGCCACACCCGCCACCGGGTCGAGGGCGTCGCCGACGACCGCCGCCACTTGGCAAGAATCTGGCAGCAGCTCGGGGTCGATGAACTGGTCCAGATTCGAGGGCCGGGCGCCCTCGGCGAGGTAGAAGGTGACGATCAGCCCATGGGTTTTCCCGCCGCCGAATGTCGTCTGCAACCGGATGACCCCGTGTTCCGCACCAGGCACCTTGGCCCCTGAAAGTCGGCCGAAAGTCCGTTCCAGCAGGCGCCGCACTCCTCGGGTGGGGTGGGTCAGGGCGAAAAACTGCTCGGGGTCGCCGTAGATCGGGTAGCTGGCACGGTCCCGCACGATGGTGTCGAGGTTCGCGGCGAACATCTGGTCGGAGAGCTGCCCACTCAGGACGTCTTCGCGTGGCTGACAGGTCTCAGTGATGCTCGCCAAGCCGCTCATGTGCTCTCCCTTGCTACTGGATCTTCTTCCTGGTTGCCTCCCGTCCGAATGCACATAAGGACCTGGCCAGTCGGCCCGGCCTGCGCGTGCATGTTCGCGAGTATCCCCAGCGTACGGCAGGGGTGTTTCATTCGCTTTGAAGTCGGGTGGCAGAGCAGCGGAACGACTCTCATGGCTCGTTGGGCTCAAGGGCCAGCAGCGTGTCTGTGCGTCTTTCGTACTTTCGCCGGGGATGCTCCTCGAACCATTTGAGCGCTACCTCGTCACGCCACAGTCGAGTCCCGTTGGGCAGGATGACCTCCGGCTCGGGAAAATCCTCGGCGTTCCGGATGATGTCGGCGACCCTGGTGTGAGTAACGCCCAAGCTCTCCCCGAGCTGGCCAGTCGTCACCAGGTTGTTGGCCATCATGCGTGTCTACTCGATTCTTTGCTGGACAGCAAGGAATGACACGGGCTAGCGGTCGTCAACCAGCAGCGACAGGCGCTGACGGGCTCGATACCGACGCATCTTGAGGCGGGCATCCTGTGGAACGCCACAGTCGTCATCGAACGCGGACGCAATGGCCTCTCGCTCGCCGTCATCCATTGATGCCAGGCCATCGACTACTGCGTCCAACACCAGGCGGCCCTCGACAACGGAAGCAGGATCGGGTCCGCCCGGAACGTCTGGAACCTCACCGAACTCCGCCCGGGCCTGGTGGCGCCACTCAGCCTGCACTTCGTGCCACGCCACGACCACCATCCATTTCGCTAGTCCGTCAATGGTGTCGAAGCCCTCGGGTCGAGACAGTGCTCGTAGGGCCGCTGTCTGCAACGCGTCCTCGACCGTGGAGGCAGGGGCACCCCGATTCCTCAAGACTCGAGTGACCCGCTCGGCGACCCTTGGCCACGCGTCGTCCCAGTCCAGAGGCGAATCTTGGTCGGAACCAAGAAATCCTGTTACCGAAGGGCCGCTGGATCTTTCAAGTAGTGATGGAAGTGATACGGCACGCTGTTCCCGGGGCCGAGTCGACGACGTCGCCCGTGCTCCCCGGCGCGCCCTGCTACGTCGCTCCGGGCAGCCGGCCAGGTGCTCGGGTCAACGCTTCGCCGCAGGGTAGATGGTATCCGTGCCTAATTCTCTACCCGGGCGGAGCCGGTGCCAACCGAAGCGAGGAGGTCGCCGTTGATGACCAGGTCAGGAGGAGCCGTAACCTGGGGTATGGCCCGCTTTCGGACTCGGTCTCGATCACTGCCGATAGTCGTGTTGGTGGTTCTCGCCGCTTTCAGCGCCTCTTGCGGAGGTTCAAACTCGGCCACGGGCGGGGGATCGACGACCACCTCCGACCGGCCTACGACGTCCGCGACGAGCCCCCAGACGAGTGCCGTACTGGCCGCCTACCGAGCCGAGCAGGCCGCGTTCCAAGGAGCGCTCCAGCAGGCCGACCCCACCTTTCCGGCGCTTGTCCAGACGATGACCGGCAACCAGCTCACATCGGTACGTCGAGCACTCGTGTCCGATCAGACGAACGGAATCGTCGGACGCGGGACCTCTCAGTTGAATCCCAAGGTCGCGTCAATTCACGGCAATCAGGCGGTGGTGCACGACTGTCTATTCAGCTCGATCGAACTCGTGTACTCCGCCACTGGCAAACCTGTACCCCCAGTAACTCCCCCAGAGCACGACGGCGTAAAGGCCACCCTCGTCCAGGTCTCACCAGATACGTGGAAGGTGTCCGACCAGAACGTCACAGAGGGGAGCTGTCCCTCCGGCTACTGAGCACGTTGACGGCGATCATCGGCGTCGTCTTCGTCGTCTGGCAAACTCCGGCTTCAGCCGCGGACGGTGAAGGTCAGAGCGGAACCGTCACGTCCGCAAGCGCGACGGCGTCCGGCGGCACGATCTCAGTGGGCGCCTCCAATAACACATGGACACCGCCCACGGACTCGCCGTGGGCGCAGCGAAGCCAGGGTGACCCCCCGGGCCAGCCAAACCCGAACCAGCCCTACGGCTGTACCTACCACCTTGCCCCTCCCTCCACTGAGCAGTTGCTCGGTACCGGTGGGCAGGCGCCTGGTCAGTGGGTGTTCCCGGTCTGTGCGGGTCCTGGTGTGATCGATCCGATGCCACCGATCTGGGTGACAAACGCCCAGGCCGCTGCCGCGCAAGTCAACCCAGCGGCTCTCGCCCAGCAGGCTGTCTCACAGCTGCCGCTCGGTTCGCCATCGATCGAGATGGCCCCGCCGACCACGAGTGAGCAACTCGTCAACGTGAGCACGTGGCTTTGGCTCAATCCCGCCGCGTGGCACCAACAGACGGCAACGGCTGCGGCCGGTCCGGTGTCGGCGACCGCCACGGCCACCCCAGTCGCGGTGCTGTGGAGCCTGGGTGACGGCCACCAGGTCACCTGCGCTGGGCCGGGCACCCCGTACGACTCGTCGAACCCCAACGCGACCACCGACTGCTCGTACACCTGGACCCAAAGTTCAGCCGGCCAGCCCGGCGGCGCCTATCAGGTGACGGCCACCGTCTATTGGCAGGTGGCCTGGACGGCAACAGGCGCGCCGGGCGGCGGGAACCTCGGCCAGGTCCCCGGCCCGGCGGCGCGCGTGCAGGTTCGAGTGGCCGAGTCCCAGGCGGTGAATACCGCCTCCGGAGCGTAGAGAGAAGGAGAAGAGCCAATGCCGGTCATGACCGAGACGACCTCGACGAACGGGAAGGGGGCGCTGAGTGCTCGCCGCCAGGGTCCGGCCGCGCCTTCAGCGGTGCAGCGCCACCGGCAGGTGCCCTGGATCGTGGCCGGAGTGCTGTTGGTGGTCGGGTGCGCCTTGGCGTTCGGGGTGGCGTCGGTTCGCGCGTCGCACGGCGAGGATGTGCTCGCTCTCGCCCGCTCCGTTCCTGCAGGGCGCGTGGTGCAAGCGGGCGACCTTCGGGTCGTGAAGGTCACGCCGACCGCCGGCCTTGATCCCGTGCTGGCCGTGAGTGAGTCGAGCACTGTCGGCCGGCCGGCCGCTGTCGCCCTGGTGGCGGGGACGTTGCTCACCCCGGCGGACCTGGGCACCCCATCGGGTGGGAGCGGCGACGTGGTGGCGGTCGCGCTCAAGGCGGGTGCGTATCCGCCGTCGCTTGGACCTGGCGGTCGGGTGGACGTGGTTCCTGTGGTGGGCGGCTCGTCGTCGGGTTCGGCTCCTATCTCGGGGCAAAGCGGCTCGATCGGCGCGGTGGTGCTTTCCGTCAATGCGACGCTGGCCGGGTCGAGCGCGGATGCCGTCGTGTCCTTGCAAGTCAATCCGGCCGACGCGGACGAGGTGGCTGCGCTCGCGGCGGCGGGACAGATCGCGCTCGTGGAACTTCCGTCCGGATCGGGCAGTTGAGGAGAGATTAATGAGCGTTGTCGCCATAGCCTCGGTGCGTTCGTGCGGCGTGACCACTCTCACCGCCGGCCTGGCCATGGTGTGGCCCGGCCAGTGCCAACGCCTGGTCATCGAGGCAGACCCGGCGGGAGGGATGCTTGCCGCCGCGTCCGGTCTCCCACCTGAGCCGGGGTTGGTGAGCCTGGCGGCGGCCGCACGACGCCACGACGAGCCGACGGTCGCCTTCGAGCATTGCCAGTCCCTTCCGGGCGGGACTCCGATCCTGTGCGGCCCCCCGACTTCGGAGCGGGCTCGCTCAGCCCTCACCATGTTGTCGGGTCTCCTCGGACGGCTGGGCGAGCTCGATGCTGACGTATTCGTGGACTGCGGACGGTTCGAGCCCGCGGCATCGAACGCCGTCTTGTTCGAGCGGGCGGACCTCAACGTGCTTGTTGTCCGCCCTCGGCTGGCCGACCTGCACGCCCTTGGCGCGTTCGTCCAAGGCCGGAACGACGCGCTCGCGCGCGCGACCCTCGTGCTCGTTGGCCCCGGCCCTTACCCGCCCGCCGAAGTAGGCGATGCGCTCGGCCTCGATGTGGTCGGACACATTCCTTGGGATCCCGATGCAGCGCAGATGCTGGCGACCACTCCGGTGGGCTCTCGCCAACTCACCCGGTCGCCGCTGGTGCGCGCTCTGCGCACGCTGGCCGACGACCTCGCCCGCCGGGTCGGTCGTCGGGCCGGGGGGCAGTCGCAACTACCGGGCGATCCCGTGGCGGCGAATGGTCACGGGCCGGCGTTGGAGGTTGGGCGATGACGGAGAACAGGGTGGTTGGAGACACGGTGGTCGATCGGTTGCGTGCCCAGGTTTTGGGCGCGTTGTCCGAACGCCAACGCGCCGACCAGATCTCGGGCCGGCCGCCATTGCGGGGCGCCGATGAGCAGGCCCTCGGGCGCCAGCTCATCGCCGACGTTCTCGACGCCGATGCCCGCGAGGCCCTCGCGGCGGGGCGCCCGGTTCGCCCGCCCGAAGAGGATGACGCCCTGACCCAGGCGGTGTTCGACGCTCTGTTCCGCTTGGGTCGCCTTCAGCGCCTGCTCGACGACCCCTCGGTCGAGAACATCAACGCCAACGGAGCTGACCAGGTCTGGGTTCGCTATGCCGATGGCCGACGGGAGCGGACCGATCCCATCGCCGCATCGGACGAAGAGCTGACCGAGCTGGTGCGTAACGCCGCAGCCCGCCTCGGGATCGGCGAGCGGCGCTTCGACCTGGGCTCGCCACGGCTCTCCCTCCAGCTCCCCGACGGGTCCCGCCTGTTCGCGGTGATGGCAGTGGCCGCCCGGCCCTGTCTCTCGATCCGCCGCCACCGTTACCTCAAGATCACCCCCGACGATCTCGTGGGCATGGGTACCTTGGACTTGGCGTTGCGGGAGTTGCTTCGCTCGCTGATGTTGGCCCGCAAGTCGGTCATCATCTGCGGCGGTACCGGGGCGGGCAAGACGACCTTGCTCCGCGCCGTGGCGGCCGACATCCCGCCCTGGGAGCGGCTCGTCACCATCGAGGACTCCCTGGAGCTGGGTCTCGACCGCTACCCCGAGCTGCACCCCGACGCGGTCGCCCTCGAAGCCCGCGAGCCGAATCTCGAAGGCGAGGGCGGGATCAGCCTGGCCGAGTTGGTGCGGTGGGCACTGCGGCTCAACCCCGACCGGGTCATCGTGGGCGAGGCCCGCGGTGAAGAGGTCTTGGCGCTGCTCAACGCGATGTCCCAGGGTACCGACGGGTCGATGGCCACTCTCCATGCGTCGAGCTCGAAGGGGGTGTTCTCCAAACTGGCGACCTACGCGGTGCAAGCCCCCGAGCGCCTGCCGCTCGAAGCCACGAACCTGCTAGTGGCCAACGCCGTGCACTTCGTGGTTTTTTTGGCCCAGGACCCGGCCGGGCGGCGGTTCGTGTCCTCGGTACGCGAAGTCGTCGACGCCGACGGGCCGATGGTGGTCTCCAACGAAGTCTTCCGCCCCGGCCCCGACGGCCGGGCCGTTCCCGGTGTCAGCCTGCGCACCGACACGCTCGACGAGCTGGTCGAGGTCGGCTTCGACCCAGGGCTCCTGGAACGCCCTGGCGGATGGTGGGAACGATGACTGCTCTTGGAGTCTTGCTTGGCGCGGGTGCCGGCCTCGGCGTCGCCCTCATCGCGCTCGGCCTCCGCGGCGTCGAGGCGCGGCGCCAAACAGACAGGGTCACCCGTGCCCGCGTCGAACGTCACACTCTGCGCCTCGCCATCGCGGTCGGCGCGGCGGTGCTCGTCGGGGCGGTCACCGGTTGGCCGGTTGCCGCTCTCCTCGCCGCCGCAGCCTGCTGGGGCGTCCCGGCGCTGTTCACTGAGTCGAAAGCCCAAGCGACCACGATCGCCCGGGTCGAGGCGGTGGCGGGATGGGCCGAGATGCTGCGCGACACCATGGCCGGCGCGGCCGGCCTGGAACAGGCCATCGCCGCCACCGCCACCGTCGCACCGCCACCGATCCGCCGGGACGTGGCGACACTGGCCGCTCGGCTCGAACGCCAGCGTCTGGGGCCGGCTCTGCGGGCCTTCGCCGACGACGTGGCCGACCCGACCTGCGACTTGGTGGTCGCCGCGTTGCTGCTCGCCGCCGAACACCAAGCCAGCCGACTCGGGGAGCTGCTCGGCACCCTGGCCACCACAGCGCGCGACCAAGCCACGATGCGCCTTCGGGTCGAGGCGGGGCGGGCGCGAACCCGCACCTCGGTCAAACTCATCGTCGGAATCACCCTCGGTCTCGCCCTGTTCCTCGCCGTGTTGAACCACGGCTACCTGGCCCCCTACGGCAGCGGCGTCGGCCAGCTCGTCCTGCTCTTGGTGGGCGGGCTGTTCGCGGCGGCCTTCGCCTGGCTGGCCAAGATGACCAGGCCCGCCGAGCCGGCCCGGTTCCTCGCCGTCCAGTTGACTGCGTCGGAGGCGAGACGGTGATCGCCGCCCTGCTCTGCGGCGCCGGAGTCGGTAGCGGCCTGTTCCTGGTGGCCCGCGGCGTCGCCCCGCCTCGGCCATCCTTAGCGCAGGCGCTCGTCCAGCTGCGTCGCTCACCAGAGCCGCCGGCCATGCTCACCGCCGAGGATCCCGGCGGCTTCGCCGCCCGGCTGGGCCGTCCCCTCGCCGAGGTTCTTACTCGGGCCGGAGCCGGGGTCCTCATCTGGCCGCGGGTGCGACGCGACCTGGCCGTGCTCGGCCGCAGCAGCGAGCGCCATATGGCTGAGAAGGTCACCCTTGCCATCGTCGGACTTCTGCTCCTACCCGCTTGCGCCGGGATGCTCGCCTTGGCCGGCACGACCCTCCCTTTGGCGTTGCCCCTGTGGGGATCGCTGGTGTGCGGTCTTGCAGGTTTCGTGCTCCCCGATCTCGGTATCCACTCCGAAGCCGAAGCCCGTCGCCGTGACTTTCGCCACGCGCTGGGGAGCTTCTTGGACCTGGTGGTCATCGCGCTGGCCGGTGGTGGTGGGGTCGAGACCGCCCTTGCCGACGCGGCGAGCGTGGGCGAGGGGTGGGCGTTCGACGAGTTACGTCACAGCCTCGACGCCGCCCGACTCGCCCGCGACACCCCCTGGTCAGCGTTGGAGCGCCTCGGGAACGAGCTCGGAGTAGCCGAACTCGGTGAGCTTGCCGCCAGCGTTGGCCTGGCCGGTGCCGAGGGGGCCAAGGTTCGCGCCTCGCTGGGCGCCAAGGCAGCATCCTTGCGCTCCCACCAGCTGGCCGAGGCCGAGACGACCGCCCAGACGGCCACCGAGAAGATGAGCCTTCCCGTCGTATTGCTGTTCGCCGGATTCCTCTGCTTCATCGGCTACCCGGCCATTGAGCGCGTCTTGGCCGGACTGTGAAAGCCATGAGCTTACGAATCCCGAAGCCCGGATCCAACAAGACAAGAGAGAGTCATCAACAACGAGAGGAGAAGCAGTGTCGTGTTCTTTGAACTCAGCATCATCCGTCACCTGATCGCCCTGCTCCGCAGCCGGCTCCAGGTGCTGCGGGCAGAACCGGAGGCCGGTTACTCGACCGAGGCGGTCGTCGTCATCGCCCTCCTCGTGGCTATGGCGATCACCGCTGTCGGCATCATCGCCGCCAAGGTGATCTCGACCGCCCACAACATCTCGACCGGTGGCTCCGGCGGCTGAACGGGCGCGCCATGGGTTCCATCTGCCGTTGGCGAGACGAGCGCGGCTCGGCCACCGCCGAGCTCGTGATCGCCACGCCCCTGTTGTTGCTCTTGATCCTGGGGATCGTGCAGTTCGCCCTGTGGGAGCACGCCACCCATGTCGCCCAAGCCGTCGCCGAGCAAGGACTCGCCGTCGGCCGGGTCCAAGGCGGCACCGACCAGGCCGCTACCGCCGAGGCACAAAGCGTGCTCGGCCAGCTCGGCTCCGGCGTCCTGGTGCACCCGAATGTGAGCGCCACCCGAGGTGCCGCCACTACGACCGTCGTCGTAACCGGACAGGCCGAAGGGATCCTGCCGTTCTTGAGCCTGCCGGTTCGCTCGGTAGCGACCGGGCCGTCGGAACGTTTCACGACAAGCGGCCAGGGACCATGAAACCGGGGCCTCGACGCCGGGACAACGAGCGGGGCTCGGCCACGGTCGAGCTCGTCATCTTGACCCCGCTGCTCATCCTCCTGTTGCTGTTCGTCGTCGCCCTCGGCCGACTGGCGGGGGCGCGCATCGACGTCGACGGCGTCGCGGCGCAGGCCGCCCGGGCTGCGTCGATCGCCCGCAGCCCGCAAGCCGCCACGTCGAGCGCGCAACAGACCGCGGCGTCGGCACTCAGTTCCCAGCACATCACCTGCGCCCACCTGGCCGTCTCGGTCGACACCACCAACTTCGCGCCCGGTGGTTCGGTGGCCGTGACCGTCTCGTGCGCGGTCGACCTCGCCGATCTCACGGGTCTGGACCTGCCAGTCACCGAGACGGTCGCCAACCGCGCCGTGTCGCCCATTGACACCTACCGGACCGCAGTCAACGGATGACCAGCGCGCACCGGCTCCGGAGCCGCCTCCGAGACGAAGAGGGAATGGTCACCGCCTTCGTCGTCATCTTCACCTTCGCCCTGCTCCTCCTCGCCGGCCTCGTGATCGATGGCGGGCTCACCCTCGCCGCCCGGGTCCAGGCCATCGACGAAGCCCAAGCCGCGGCCCGCGCCGGCGCCCAGGCCATCAACCTCCCGCTGTACCGCTCCACCGGCCAAGTCGTCCTCGACCCGTCCCAAGCCCGCCAGGCCGCCGAGTCCTACCTGGCCGCCACCGGGCACACCGGCACCGTCGCGGTCAACGGTGACGACGTCGAGGTCACCGTGTCGATCACACAGCCCATGCAGATCCTGGGCATCGGCGGAATCGGCAGCCTGAGCGTCACCGGCCACGGCAACGCCATCCCCGAGCACGGCGTCACAGGAGCAGGCACATGACCCGGACCATCAAGATTGCCAAGGGACTCTCCGCCTTCATCCTCCTTGCCGTCCTCCTCATCGCCGTGCCCTGGGCGCTGTGGAATTACGTCGGCTGGCCTCTGCCCCACGGCCTGCCCAGCTGGTCGCAGTTCACCACCGCCCTCAACCAACACGGCATCCCCGATCAGGTGCTGCTCAAGGCCCTGGCCTGTGTCGTATGGATCAGTTGGGCGCTCCTCGCCACCTCGGTACTCGTCGAGGTCCCCGCTGCAGCGCGCGGCCGCGCCGCAGGACGCCTCGCCGTCATCGGCCCGCTCCAACCGCTCGTCGGACACCTCGTCGCCGCCATCCTCGTCGCCACTCTCGCTGTCCTGCCCCGACCGACTGGCAACAGCCCGTCACGCCTCTCGGCCAACCTTTCCTACGGTCGACCACGGGAACCGGCTGTCGCGATGGTGTTGGTTAGCGAGGTCACGCCAGGTCCTGCGCCATCTACCGCTGCCGGCGCCACGCCCGCGGCGAGCACCGCCACGAACACCTACGTCGTCCAACGAGGCGACACCCTCTGGGGCATTGCCGAACGCCAACTCGGCGACCCACTGCGGTGGCGGGACATCTTCGCGCTCAACGAAGGCCGTACCGAGCCAGCCAGCCAGACGTTCACCGACCCCCACTGGATCTACCCCGGCTGGACCCTTGAGCTGCCCTCACCAGCGGACCTCGGGCCTGCCCCGGTGTCACCAAGCCCGGGCCCGACGCCACCGGCCCCGACGACGCCCGCGACCCCGCCTACGCCCGCGACCCCGCCTACGCCCGCGACCCCGCCTACGCCCATGCCGACGACTACCGCACCCACCACAGCTCCACCTACAACCACTGTCCCGACGACTGGCACCCGACCTAGCACCCCGGTCGATGCAAACGGGCATGTTCCACATCCCACCGAGCACACCCAGCCCGTCCGCCTGCCGTCGGGTTCGATAGTGGCGGGATCATTTGCTGCCGGAGTTCTCTCCGCAGTAGCGATCGGCCGACTGCGACGGCGCCACGGCTACCACTACCGGCCACCTCGTCCCGGACGGGACCTCAGCCCCGAGCCGCCTCGCCCGACGCTGCGCCACCTGCTCGACGCGGCAACTGTCCAGCACGACCCTGCCGAAACCCCCGAGAAAGAGCTGTTCCCTGCCGGACCCTTCGATGACGGCGAACGACGCCACCAGCCAGGCAGTCTGGAGATCGGCACCCGATACGGGGACCCGATCACCGTGGAGATAACCGAGCTCTCCGGTCTTGCCATCTGCGGCCCGAGTAGCGGCGACGTCGCCCGGGCCGTCGTGGCCGGTCTACTCGTGCGCGCCGGCCCCGGCGCCGCCGAGATCCTTCTTTCAACCGACCTCGCTGAGCAGCTCCTCCCCGGCCTCGCACCCGACCCCGCCGTCCGGCGGGCAGGAACCGAGAGCGAGCTGGCTCGGGCCGTCGAAGCGGAGCGCATCGCCCGCACCCGCCGCCTGACCGCCGCCGACGCGGCAAACGCAGTCCAGTTCCGCCGCGATAACCCCGAGAATCCGCTGCCCCTGCTCCTCGTCCTCTTGGATACTCTCCCGGCGGATTCGCTCGGGCGGTGGTCGGCGCTGCTCACGGACGCGGCACGGCTCGGCATCGCCATCGTCTCCCTCGCCGACAGCGCCGCCGCCATATCCCGCTTTACCGTCAACGACGGTCGTACCGTCGTCGACGCCGAACCAGTACATCTGGCCGAGCGCCTGACCGGCGCCGAGCTTTATGGATTGTGTGCCGACGAAGTGGTGGAGCTGCTCGGCTCAGTCACCGCCGCCAACCACCAAGTTGACGACAACGATGCCATGTCGGCCACGACCGAACCGATCGCCCCATTGCATCCCGAGGGCGTCGTCATCGAGCCATCACGCCAGTCGATCCCAAGCGACGAACCCTGGCCCGAGATCGCATTGTCCGAAGACACTGCCCACGCGGACCGGCCTCTGCATATCAACCTCCTAGGCCCCTACCGGATCACCGCATTCAGCGAACCTGTGACGACCGGATTGCGCAACCGCGCCAAGACTCTCCTCGCGTGGTGTCTCCTGCGACCCGAGGGAGCTACCGCCGATCAGGCTGTCGATGTCCTATGGCCAGACACCTCTCCGGACCGCGTCCTCAAGCAGTTCTGGTACGCGCTTGGGGACCTCCGCTCGTTCTTTCACGGCCCTGCCGACGAGTCCCTCGACGTTCTGGAGAAGGTTGGCGAACACTACCGACCGAATCCGGCCGAGATCACCTGTGACCTGTGGGTCTTCCAGTCAGCCCTCGCCGCTGCCGCCCGAGCCGACCACGACGACCAGGCCCGAGCTGCTCTGCGCGTCGCCGTCGATACTTACACCGGCGACCTGATGACCGGCACCGACTATGCGTGGATTGAGCCCGCTCGCCAAGACCTCCACCGCCGGATGCTCGACGCCCACCTCCGCCTTGCCGAATTCGAAGAGCAAGCCGGCCGCACCGACGCTGCGGCAGATGTACTCGAGCGGGTCATCGGCCTCGACCTCTACGCCGAGGAGCCCTACCGACGGCTTATGACCATCCAGGCCCGTCACGACCGCCCCGATGCCGTCACCGCCACCTGGCAGACACTGCAACGCCGCCTCACCGATCTCGACGTCGAGGTCGATGAAGCGACCGCCCGCCTCTACCGCTCCCTCACCAAATCGGATGCGAGCGCGGCAGCACAACGCCCGATCCGCCTCTCGTCGTGATCCGAACCAAAGCCCTCCCGGGAGTCGACACGCCGATCTGGATTGTTGCGACGTGTGCGCTCGCTGCACCGATCGAAGCGCTGCTCGTTTGGCACTTCGGCTGGTCGGCCCCTCTGCCAGCGTTCCTGTGCTTTGGTGCCGTTGCTGCGGTCGTGACGATGACCGATCTTGTCGCCCGGCGCATTCCCAACGCAGTCGTCGGACCCGGCTACCTCGTCGGCGCTGCGCTCCTTGCCGTCGCCTCCGCTGCGCGCGGCGAGTGGTGGCCACTGGAGCGCGGCGGCATCACACTCATCGTGCTCGGCGCCTTCTACTTTGCCCTCGGTCTGGCCTTCCCCGCCGGGATGGGGCTCGGCGACATCAAATGGGCCGGCCTCCTCGGGCTCTATCTCGGCTGGGTGAGATGGGAAGCGGCATCTACGGCCACGCTCGTCGCCTTCGCTGCTGCCGCAGTGTTCGTGCTCGGCGCACGCGGCGCGAGGCGAGGTCGCCAGTTCGTCCTTCCCATGGCGCCGTTCATGACCGCGGGAGCGCTCGTCGCGGTGCTTACCCTGAAGTAGCCGAGATCCGTCGAAACGATCGGATCGGGTCAGTTGGAGTCGGGAAGCGCGGCGATGAATTCGGCAATGGCGCCGACAGCTCGGCGTTCGAGTTGCGGCTCGTCGCGAATGTCGGTTGCCACGAAGCGGGCGTAGCTGCGGGCACCGATCCGGTCGGTGGCGGCAAAGGCGTCTCTAATCGAATCAAGCGCGACGGTGACCTCTGGTCGGTGATAGGCCGGGCGTTGAGCGAATGACGCCGCGGCGGCAGCTGGACCGCCAGGCCAGCTTTCGACCAGCCAGACAATGTCGTAGGCGTCTTTTGGTTTGTCCCGTCCGCGCAGAGCGTCGATCTTCGCCATCAAAAACGCCAGCGGCCCCGTGACCCGAAGCTCCATATCGATGGTCCCCTTGTTCTGGGGGAGGACGAAGGTTCGACTGACGACCTCGATGTCGGTGGTCAGCAGCTCGCCGGCTTGGAGGGCCAGAGCGGAGAGGCGACCGCCGAAATTGTGCTTGCCGGTTGGGTTGTCCGAATGGGAGGGACGAAAGACTCGGCCAGCTGGGCGTTGCTCACCAGCCGGGCAGAAGAACTCGACGGTCAACCCGATACCGTCGTGTCGCAACCAGCGGAATGAGACGTCGCCTTCTTGAAAGCCGAGACCCTTGAGGATCGTCTCGATACGTTCGTAGGCCTCGGTGTCGCCCTCGACGAGGGCCACGCTCAGACAAAGATCGATGTCAGCCGTCCCGACGTGCGGCTCGACTCCTGGGTCGAGTACCGGAACGAGCAGACCGGGGACGAGGCCGCCGATGAGCACAATGTGGGCAGCCATGAACCCGAGGGAGCGGACGATGTCAGCTGCTTCGGCGGCCAACTGATCGGCGAGGTCCGGGTCGTAGCCGGCGACGTGTTGTCCGTCAGGTTCGTTCAAGTGTCTGCTCCCTAAATATCTGGGCGGCGTCCCGGTTTCGTCCGCCTTGGCGGAGCAGGTCTAGCCAGACTCGGACGGCGGGCGCGACTCGGATGTCGTCGATCGGTGCCGCCGCGAACGTCCCGACCTCTCCGACGTCATTCCACAGCTCCACGTTCATGCCTCGTCCGGCATCGTCGGCCTCCAAGTGTTCGAGGCCCAACCGTGCGAGCGCCTCGGTGGGTTTAAGGCCACTGACACGGATGTGGGTGACGATGATCCGGTTGAGTACGGGCACGCCGAGCAGGTTGCTTCCCGCCGCGCCAGTAACTGCGTAGGTCACCCCCACCTCGGATGCTTTCTCCGCGAAGCGTCGGGCGATTTCCTGGTCAGTTCGCGCGTAGAGGTAGGTAGCGGCACCCTGTGGTCGTCGACGGGCGCCGTCCACTGTGGCGAGCCAATCCAAAGCGGCGCCGCGGTCGTCGATCACTCGTCGCTGCTTGGGGCCCTTGCCGACCGCGTGGACCAGACGGTTCTGCTCCATGGTCCGGAACACGTTGTGCGCCTGGCCGACCGAGATCCGGGCCTGCTCGGCGAGCCGGTTGACGGTCCACTCGTCGTCCGTGCCATCGAGCAAGACCTGTACGGCCCGGATGCCGGTTGGACCGAGTCGGGAATCGTCCTCGCCGGCCGTTTCGTTGGTGACCCGTCGGCGGCCGCCACGGTCAATATGGATGAGCGTTCCGGGCCAGGACAGATGCAAGGCCCCCCGTCCGTCGCACCACGACAGGCCGGCGACCTCGAGTGCGTCTCGCTCCTTGTAGGGGATGGAACGGGCAGCAACGAGGCCTACCGCACCGCCGGGGATGGTGCTCGCGAGATGGTGCGCGGCGAGGGTCGGGTCCGAGCCCACCGGTAGACGCGGCAGTATCGTGAGGGGACGGTGCTGGTCCCCAACCTCCACCCGGTCTTCGGTCCCTTCGGTGACAATGAGCTCAGGGACGCTGGCGAACACACCTCGGTAACGGTCCAGCTCGGACGGCTCCAACCGCAATGTAGCTTTCACCATATGGCATCCTTCACTACGCACTGAAACATGCTGCTCAGTGAAAGATAGCAGGGGGAGCGTCCGCCGTCGACAGCTGTCAGTCCTCATGAGGTCGCGGGATCCGTGACTCCTACGAGCAGGTCGGTGCCCCACGTGGACCCCGGCGTGGTGGGCGTGCTTTCGACCCGAACGTTGGCACCCGTGTGGGGGGCGTCGACCATCTGGCCGGTGCCGACGTAGATGCCGACGTGGGTCACATCGCTCGGGCCGCCCCCGAAGAACAGCAGGTCGCCGGGCTCGACAGGGTCGCCAGGCCCGAGCTTGGTGGTGGCGTCGTACTGGTCTTGGGCGACTCGGGGGAGGGTGATGCCGGCCACCTTGTAGGCGGCCTGGACCAAACCGCTGCAGTCGAATCCGACACCGGGCGTCTCGCCGCCCCATATATAAGGAGTACCGACTTGGGCGAGAGCCCAGTCGGCGGCGATCCCTGGGGCCGTGCCGGCGGCCACCGTCTGGGCTTGGGTCTGTCCGTAGGACTGGGCGAGGCCGAGGACCTCGGAGACGTAGCTCTGACTGTGGTTGTAGGCGTAGACGGCGGCGGTGAGGTTGGCGCCGTTGGCGGCCCCGTTGGCGCAGAGATCCCGCGCCGCGGCGTACACGGCGTCGGTCGGGTCGTACGGGCTGGGCGGGTTCGCCCCGCCCGGTGGCACCGGGGTGTCGTAGGCGGAGAAGGTGGCGGGCTCGAACTGCATCGGTCCTTCGGCGCCGGCCGAGTTGGCACCGGAGTGGACGCCGGGGAGATTCGAGGTGCCGTTGCCCGATTCGACGGTACCGATGGCGGCGAGCACCGTCCATGGCAGTCCAGGGCAGGTGGTGGCGGCCTCCTGGTAGAGGATGAGCATGGCCGGCGGGACCTGGGCGGTCGCGGTAGCTGACGGCGTGCTGTCGCCGCCCCCGAGGAGCGAGGCGATCCCCGCGCCGGCCCCGGCGGCGAGCACGGCGACCAGGAGGACGAGTCCGCCAGCCCCTGCGGCGACCTTGGCGCCGAGACTGGGCGACGCGGTGGCGTCGAGCCCGATCGTCACCGGCCGTTGATCGGGAGGCTTGCGAGTTGGGCGAGGCGGAGTCGCGGCCCGGTGCTGGTGACCGGGAGCCAGACTGTGCCGTCGGGCGCCGCGCTGGGTACTCGGGCGGTGGTGGCGACGGGGACCGTCGGGTGGGCAAGGACGCGGCGGGCTTCGGCTTCACGGCGTGGACCGGCGAAAGTGAAGAGCACCCAGTTGGGGTGGCCGGCGGCGGCGGCCAACTTGGCGTAGCCGTCGAGCTTGCTGGCGAGGCGATCGAGGCGTTCGGTGCCGTTGTCGTACTCGACGAGGAACGCGAGGCTGGTGCGGTTGTCGGACCAGACGCCGTAGCCGTCGGGGCGGACGACCTCGCCCCACTCGCGAGCGCAGCGCCGCTCGGACCACCACTCCTCGAGGGCGCAGCATGGCCGGGTGCGAGCGGAGCGGAGCAGGGAGGTGAAGAAGCCGTTGAGGCCGACCAGGTGGGCGAGTCGTTGGCTGGCGGCGAGGTCGTGGGCCAGGCTGCGCCGCCAGGACAGGTCGGCCAGGTCGGTGCCGTGCTCGGCGGCGACGACAGCCGCGCCGAGCGGCCCGAGGACCCAGTGGTATGGAGACGGCTTGCCCCAGGCTTGGGGTCGGAAGCGGTCGAGCACGTCGAGGGCGTACAGCTCGGAGAGGCGCATCCGGGCACGGCGCTCGCCGGTGAAGCCAGCGTCGGCCACCTGTGCGGTGGTGAGCACCCGATGGTCGTCGAGGAGACGGCAGAGTTGACGGTCCCGTTCGGTCAGCCGACCCATCACCGCCAGCAGCCGAGCGTCGAGGTCACGCCAGCCCCGACGACCACCAGAGGCCGAGACGGCGCCTACCGGCGCTGAATGCCTATTCGACGACGACGGAGCGGACCGGCCGTCGGCCGGCAGTCGAGCACGCTCCGGCCCTTGGCCGGATTGATCCTGCGGACTCACGACCACCTACCCCTTGAGTCCGCCGACGCGACGGAGCCCTCGGCGTCGCCCTGACGTGGCGGTTCGGCGGCACCCGAGGGCTCCAATCCAGGTCGGACGCCATGACGGAGCCCTCCGTGGACGTCTGGACGGAGCCCATTGCGGACATCGCGGGGGACTGCATCCACTCGATACTCCAGGGCCGGCGGGGAGGCAGCGGGCAGGTTCCGCCCTTCCAGCGGGGAGCGCGGACCGGTGGGACTGGTGGGCCGGGAGTGGACGGCCCGGTTGGCGGCCCGCACCGCGTCGGCGCGACCGGGGATGGCCGGCGGCGCGGGGCGGGTGGCGAGGGTGAAGGCGGGGGTCTCCTCGCCACCGACGACGAGGCGGGCGGCCGCGGTGTAGGCGCCGAGGTGGGAGAGGTCGTGCTCGGTGAGGTTGGGGGAGACGTGGCGTTCGAGGGCGCGGGCGTCCTCGGGAGACATGGTGAACCAGACCTTGGTGCGGGCGTTGGCCGAGACGGTCTCGCGTAGCTCTTTGGGGAGCTGACCGAGGTGCTGGTGGGCGAGCACCATCGAGAGCCGGTAGCCGCGGGCCTCGGCCAGCATCTCGTCGAAGGAGCGGGGCAGGTGCAAGAAGTTCTGGCACTCGTCGACGACCAGGCTGGCATCGACGCGGGCGGCCTGGCCGAGCCGGGCCCGGTGGGTGGCGGTCTGCCATACCTGCGCGACGACGAAGCTGCCGAGCAGGCGGGCGGTGTCCTCGCCGAGGATGCCCTTGGGCACCCGGACCAAGCAGACGCCGCCGTCGAGGACCTTGCCCATGTCGAAGCTGGAGTCGGGGCGGCCGACGACCTGGCGGACGAAGTCGCGCAGTAGGAAGGCGCGCAGCTTGTTCATGAGCGGGCCGATGACCTGGGCCCGGTTGGCCTCGCTCATGGCCTCGTAGGAGTCCCAGAAACCGCCGAGGCCGACTGTGTCGTCGGCCACGGTGGCAACCATCGGGGCCCGGAAGGTGTCGTCGGCGAGGAGCCGGGGGACGTCGGCCAGGCTGGTCGAGGCGCCGGTGGCCGCGCTGTGGCGGAGCAGCGTGAGGCAGGCGGCGCGCAGCACGTCGTCGGTCCGTGGTCCCCAGAAGGCAGCGAAGATCGAGCGGAAGATCCCGACCAGGTTGTCGACGACCAGATCGGGGTCGGGCCCCGAAAGGACGTTGAGGATTGGGGCGGCGTCAGGGTCCTCGGGGTCGATGAGCACCGTGCGGGACTCGGCCCCAGCGGGCAGCCGGTCGCACAGGTCGGTGATCAGGTCGCCCTTGGGGTCGATGACCACCACCCCGCGGCCGGCGTCGATGTCGCCGAGCACCAGGTTGGTGAGCAGGGTCGACTTGCCGCTGCCCGTAGCTCCCATGACGTGGAGGTGGTAGCGGGCGTCGGGGACGGCGAGCGCGACCGGTCGGCGGGCGCCGGCCTGGGCGTCTCCGAGAACCTTCGGGCTCTGCGTGCCGGTCGCTGCGGCCAGCGCCGCCGGACGGGCGAGGGCGGGCGGCGGTGCGACGGCCTTGGCTCCGGCCCGGGCCAGGCCGGGCACGGTCTGGTCGGTGGGCAGATGGGCGAGGGCGGCTAACTCGGCGACGGAGACGAGGTCGCCCCGACCGAAGCGGCGGCCGGCGAGGACCTGGGCGGGGTGGCGGAGGCGGCGCCGGTCGAGGCGGTTCCGGCCGGCGAAGAGCGAGAAGGCCGAGGCGACGGCGTGGGCGCGTCCCCGGAGCCGGGCCGGAGCTTGGCTGTCCGTGGCGCTGGTGGCGACGGCGTAGCGGACGCAGATGGCCCAGCACGGTTGGGCGGCCTTCTCCAAGATGTCGGCCACATCGGCGGACCGTGACGGGTCGGTGTTGGCGGGCTGGGCAGTGGGACCGGGGGTGACGAGATCGACGAGGCGGGCGGCGCGGGTGGCGGGTCGGCCGGCCCGGCGGGCCGCGGCGGCCTTGTGTAAGTGGGTGAGGCGCCGGCCGGTGAGCGGACGGGCCAGGACCTGCACGCAGGCGGACTCAGCTTCCCCGATCCCGTCGAGGGCGCCGAGGAGGGGGCGGAGGGGGTCGACCTTGTGCTCGGTGCGCAGCGGATACTGCTCGGGGAGGGCGAGGCGCAGCTCGCCGCCGGTCGCCACCCCAACACCAGCGAGCGGCGGGGTGGCGGGGAGGGTCTCGGTGCGGGCACCGGGCCACGCGGCCTCGACAGCCCGCTCGACCAGACCCGGCGGAATCGTGCCGGGCACCCACCAGGCGATGATCAGGCCGGCGTCGCTGGCGGTGAGCTCGAACGCCAGATGCGGCTGGCCGCCGAGCGCCCGCCGCCAGGCCGGGCGCAGCAGCGCCACCAGGTTGGTCCACAAGGTGGCCGCTCCCTGTGGGTCGACTTCAGGTGGAGCCAGCACCTGCACCAGGCGAGCGCCGTCAGCCAGCCGGCCAGCCTGGCGGCGCCGGACTACCGCGACGGTCACGGCCACGACAACACATGCGGCGACAACGGCCGGGCCGGCGGTGACGCCGAGGTGGGCGGCCAGCGCGCCGAGATGGTGGAGCAGCCGGGCCGTTTCGGCTCCGGGGTGGGCGAGGTAGCGGGCGAGTGGCCCCGTCGGGTTTGGAGATGGCGGCAGGATCGGGGTCGGCTGGGGAGTGGCAACGGTCACGGGGCGGAGGCCTCCTTTCATAGGTCTCAAAGGTCGGGGGTATCGTCGAGGGTCTGCTCGATCCCCGTCCGGCACACGTCGTCTTCTTCGGGGCTAGCGATGGCGGTGAAGGCCACCCGGTCGACTCCGGCGGCCAGTAGGCCCTGGCCGCGAGCGGCGCCGAGCAGGTAGGCGCGTTCACCGGCGGAGAGCCCGAAGGCGTCGGCCAGGGTGTCGATCGATTGGGGCGCTTGGCGGAGCAGGATCTGGGTGGCGGCATTGGCGACCACGGCTTGGCCTAGGGGGGAGCCCAACAGGTCGCCGGCATCTTGGGTGACGACAGTGAGCCCGGCCCAGTGCTTGCGGGCCGACTTGGCCATGCGAAAGAGGAACTCGGCTCCGGAAGGCTCGGACATGAGCAGCCACGCCTCGTCCACGATTACCAGCCGGCGCTTGCGGTTCGCGGGGTCGGATACGCGCCGCCAGACGTCGTCGAGGGTGAGCAGAGTGCCGGCTGCCTTCAGCTCATCGGGCAGGTCACGTAGCGAGAAGACGATGAGGTGGCCATCGGGGCGGGTGGTGGTCGGCCCGTCGAACAGCCCTCGGTGGGTGCCAGTGGTGAAGGGCGCGAGCCGGGCGGCCAACATCCGGGCTGCGGGGTCGCCGTCGGCACCGAGAGCGGCGGCGAGGTCGCGGAGCAGCGGTGCGGGTCGGGCGTGGCTGCGCGGGTCGGCGGTGATCCCGACGGACTCGTAGGCGGCAACGATGCCCCGGTCGAGTGCAGCAGTGGCGGCAGGGTCTGGCTTCTCACCGAGCAGCACGGCGACGAGTGTGTGGATGAACAGCGCCCGGCGGGTGAGAGCGTCGGATCCTGGTGCGAGGTCGAAGGGGTTGACCCGGGCACCGGGCGCACCGAGGTGGACATAGGCGCCTCCGACCGTCTCGGCCAGGCGGCGGTACTCGTCCTCGGGGTCGACAATCGCGATCTCAATCCGTTGGTACAGCGACCGCAGCGCCTCGAGCTTGGCCAGATAGGACTTGCCCGCACCCGAGCGGGCGAGGATGACCGAGTTGTGGTTGTCCTGGGCGAAGCGGTCCCACAGCACCAGTCCGGACCCGTTGGTGGTGGTGCCGTAGAGGACGCCTTGGGTGGCCGACAGCTCGGCCGAGGCGAACGGGAAGCTGGCCGCGAGAGCGTCGGTGTCGAAGCTGCGGCGCTGGGCCAGCGCGTCGACCCCCACCGGCAGGGTGGACGTCCAGCCTTGCAGGGTGCGCCAGGTGGCGGGCTGAGCGTCGAGGAGCATCGACGAGCACACTGCGCGGACCCGGGCACACTCGCCCTCGAGCGCCTTCTCGGTGCGGGCGTGGACGGTGAGGTAGAGCCCGACGCGGAACAGCTTCTGCTCACCCCGGGCTAGCCCGGCGGCGAGGTCGCGGGCGTCCTCGGCGGCGACCTCGACGTCCGGGTCGCCCAGGCGTCCCTTGGCTGCGTCGGCCCGTCGCCCGGATTCGAGACGGGCGAGCTGGCGGCGGAGGCGCTCGGCGGCGATGTTGGCCGGGATGGGCTCGACGTGCACGGCCACGTCGAGGCGGCTGGGGTGAGCGGTGAGCGGCTCCAGCCAGCCCCGCGCCACCTCGCGCGGGTAGCCGGTGACGGCGAAGCTGGCGCACCAGCCGTCCCCGACTCGCAGGGCCCGGGGGCGGACCTCGATGGCATCGGGACCGAACGGCGATGCGGGCCGAGTGGCAGGTCGTGGGATGCGAGACAGCAGGCTGCTCATCGAGAAGGTCCTTTTCTGTCCGGGGGTCGGATCGGGCGGGCAACGGTGACGGGCTCCTCGGTGCCAGAGAGCGCAGTGCCGTCGAGCCCGACCGGGCGCATCTCGCCGGCCGGGTCGAGAGCGCGAGCGAGGCACGTCGCCGCGTCGGAACCGTCGAGAGCGACGAGCGTGACCCCGGCCGCGCCGAGGGCGCGCGTGGCTTCGGCGGCACGACGGTGGAGTCGGCCCGGGGCGTCGGTACCTGAGGGTTGGCGGAGCACGACGAGGACCTCGCGGCGCAGCAGGTCCCGTCGGGCGCCGAGATCGGCGAGGAAGGCGGCGTGGCCACGTGCCGCCGTCTCCAGGGCGGGGTGCGGGAGGGCGGGGGCGGCGTCGAGCAGCGCGTCGATGGACCCGGTGAGGTCGACCGGCTCTGCTCGGACGAGGATCTGGGCGGCCTGGTCGAGTGAGTTGAGCCAGCGGGCGAACCCGGCGACCAGTGCTTCCTGCTCGGCCGGGGTGCGCAGGCTGAAGGTGACCGCGCTAGCCCGGCAGATCATGGCTAGCCCGTCGACGCCGAGGTCGACGATCCCGTCGCCGCCGACACCCGCGAACGGCAGGCGCAGCGTGTCCGGTGCCGATCCAGGCTGAGCGCCAAGGAAGGCCGGCCCGGATGGCACGCCGTCGGGGGCGGGCACAAGGCGGTGCGGGGCCCGGTGGTGGCGCCACGCGAAGCTCACCCACCGGTCGGCCGCGACGCCCTCGAACCGTCCGAGGGCCAGCATCGCGGCCGCAGCCCCGACGGGGAGCGCGACGACGGCAAACGCCACAGTGGGCACTAAATGGCGGGTGGCCGCGTACCCGGCCCACAGAACCACGGCGGCGACGCCGAGGATGGCGAGTTGGCGGGCGGTTAGGCCGGCCAACAGTTTGTCGGGTCGCTCGACATCGGCGGGGATGCGCACCCGGCCCCGATCCCGACCGGTGTAGTGGCGGGGGGTCACAGACCGATCCCGGCGGCGAGGGCCTTGGCGCCCTTGTAGATGATGACGTCGCGCGCGACCCGGCTGACGCTGCCGTGGCCGCGCGAGCCGGAGAATACGAAGCGGCTGACCCAGCCGGGAATCTTGATCAGCACCCAGCACAAGGAGGCGGAGACGAGGAGGTCGACCAGTCCGCCGGTGGACGCGATCCCGAGGTTGGCCGGCCCGCCGGTGGCCAGGAATACTCGCAGCGCGGTGATGAGCACGAGGGATTGCGCGACCTGGACGGCGAGGACGCCGAAGAAGGCTCGCCACCACAGCTTGGCCAGCCCTTCGGTTTGGGGAAGGGCGTGGCAGACCAGGCAGATTGGCGCGGCGACCACGAGCAAGATCACGAGGGCGAGGCGGACGATGTAGGTGGCGAGCACGACGACGGCGAGAGCGGCGACGACACCGCCGATGAGCACCACGAAGATGCCGCCGTCGGCCAGGGAGCCGAGAACCAGCTGGCGGAGCACGGTTGCAGCTTGGGAAGCGTCGACGCCTTGGCCCATGACCGCTTGGGAGAGCGAGTCGGCGGTGGAGATCACTAGCCCGGCCAGGCTGAGGCTGGCGTTGACGGCGATGGCCGCGATGACGATGCGGGGAAGGACATCTTTGATGGCGGTGCGGGTCTGGAGGGTCTCGTGGCCCATGACGATGGCCCCGCCAACAAGGACGAAGAGAACCAGGAAGGCATCGGCGATGCCTTCGGTCATGCGCCACAGCTCGCCGACCCGGCTCTGGGCGGTGACGTTGGGGGTAGCAAGGAGGGTGTGGCCCAGGAGGGTGAGGATCGGGTCGAGCGCGGCGGTGACGAGGTCGCGGAACCACGAGTCGATGGCGGCCTCGATGTGGCCGGTGATGTCGAACAGACCGGGGGACGGTTGGCTGCCGCCGCTCACCGAACCGCCACTTCCGGGGGACGGCGTGGTGGGCGTAGTAGTGCCGCCGGGGCCGACCTGGATGCCTGGAGGTCCCTCGCCCGAGCTCGACGGTGTCGTGGTCGTCGGCGTGGCGGTCTCCTCCGATGTGAGCACGAATGCACCCACGCCCGTAGTGCCCGACGGGCGAGCCTGGACGGTGGCGTGGTGTCCGCTGGCGCCGAGTGCCAGTACCGCGACCAGGGCAAGGGCGGCGACGAGCAGGGTCCGGCGTCGAGGCAGGGACCGGCGGAGCCAGGTCATCTTCATCCGCCCACGATCGAGGCCAGGATGGAGACCAGCAGCGGCGCCAGGATGGCGAGGGCGTAACCGATGGCGGCGGACTTGAGCGCGACCTTGGCTTTCTCCACCTGACCGGGGTCGCCCCCGGCGGTCAGGTAGCGCAGCCCGCCGATGGTAAGGAACAGGGTGGCGACGCCGGCCAGGATCCCGACGATCCAGTTGCGCAGGTTGTCGATCACCCCGCTGAGGGTCGGGGCGCCGCCGCCAGCGGCGAAAGCCGGCGAGGCGACGACGACGAGCAGGATGGCACCGATGGCCACGGCCACGGGCAGGCGGCGAAGCAGCTGTCGGAGCCGGTAAGCCCGCCGGTGGCTGGTGGGTGCGGTGGGGGTGGGATGTGTCGTGGCGTCCTCCTCGGTTCGGTCCCTGATCACTTGAGGCCAGAGGGCTCGGGGTGGTGGGGGTGTCGTCCCGGCGGGGACGGGTGGGCCGGGGTGGGCACTCTCACCTCCTCGGTGGGTTCGAGCGACGCTTGCCCGATCGGCGGTCCATTAGCCGTTCCTGCCGGGGACGACCCCCGCTATAAGAACAAGGGGTTTCGGCCCTCTTTTGGACAAACTCGAACGGCTGATAATCGTCCCCGGTGACCCATTCGATGAGCTGTGACTCGGCCCGCAGGCGACGCTTGTGGCAGGCCCAGTAGCCGAGCCCGAGCCGCTCGGCGACCTCGGCCAGGTCGGTGTCGCCTATCCGGGTGGCGCTGATCAGCTCGGCGTCAGAGGCGCAGATCACTCCGGCCCGGACGGCTTTGGCGAGCACCAGGTCCGGGTGACCCCACGGCCGGGGCGGGGCGGCCGAGACCGGCTCTGATCCGGGCCGGGCCTGCTCGGCCAGTTCGGCGCGCAGCAGCCGGGTGGCGCCGGTGCGGGCCAGCCAGCACAGCCGCGACGCCAGCCGGGGCCGGCCGGGCTGGCAGCGGGCCACGGCCGCCAGGAACGCGGTCAGGGCCTCGGCCTCGATGTCGTCGGCCTTGGACGGGCAGGCCTGCACGAGCGGCCAGACGGCCCGGCGCAACCCCGGGAGCAGCACCCCGGCCAAACCGACGGTCCAGCGGCCGCCGTCGGATTGGGACCGGGCGACGAGTTCGTCGATGATGGCGTCGCGGACTTCGAACCGAGTGGAGGGGTGCAGCAGCCGGGCCTTCAGCTCGCCGAGGGGGACCAGCCGGCCGGGCAGGCCGGGAACGCTGGTGCCATCGAGGGCCAGCGGGTTGGGCCCGGAGGTGAGGAGCACAAAGGTGCGTTCCAGGGTGTCGAATGGTGAGTCGGTGAGGGGACGGCGGCGGGCCGGCATGAGCGGGCTCCTTTCGTTTCGGAGCCGTGATCGCGCCACGCCGGGTCCCCCGTTTTTCCCCCACCTGGCCGGGTGGGGGACTCCCCCGAGTCCGGGGGAGTACTGGCCGACGCTTGATCCCCCCTCGCGACGTTTATG
This sequence comes from Acidimicrobiales bacterium, assembly GCA_015478655.1. Lineage (GTDB taxonomy): Bacteria > Actinomycetota > Acidimicrobiia > Acidimicrobiales > RAAP-2 > Bog-756. The sequence goes on from JADMIJ010000006.1 coordinate 72,408, forward strand.
CAGGTCAACGGATCGGGGCAGTGGTCCCCTCGCTCGTGGGGTAGCCCGAGCGAGTCGGGCGATCCGGCGCAGCAAGATTTTCTCGAAGAGGCGCTTGGCGTGGCCCGGGAGAGCGAATGAAAACGACTACCCCACTTGTGGGGGAGTCGTTCCCGCACAAGTGGGGTAGTCCGTCCGCCGTGCCATCGTTGACGCGAGGCGGTGCCGGCAGCGGCCGGGGCGGGGGCCGTTACCGCTTGGTGACGATGCGGTAGCGGCGGGGTGTGACGGAAACCAGCCTGGCTTCGCCGGCCGTTTCCAGGCGGGCCAGGGCGTTGGACACTGCCCCCTGGGACCGGCCTAGCGCCTTGCCCACCTGGCTCGGGCCGAGGTCTTCGTCAGGCCGGGCCGCCAGGTAGTCCCGCACCAGCGTGCCGAGCGCTCCCCGCTCCAGCCGCTTGCCTCCGGACTTCGGGGCAGCGGGGTTGGTTGCATCGGTCTTGGTCGCGTTGCCGGCATCGTTGTCGGCACCGATCGTGGCCACCGTCCAGTGGTCCGCGACCCGGACCCCGTTCACCCGCCCGCCCTGTCGGCGCAGGACTGAACCGGTCCCTTCGAGGGCGGCGAGGCGTTTGGCCGCGGTGGATTGGCCGATGCCGAGGCGGTCCGCCAGATCAGCCGCGGTCACCTCCCCTTCGGCCGCGAGTGCCTCGATGATCGTGTCGTCGGAGATGTGCTGGGGGCGTGCCATGTTGGTCCTTTCGGGTCGAGGGTGCTTCGGTCTCGAAGGACCTACCTCGACCTCGCCGAGGACCTCAAGGCCAAAGACGAGCCTTTGTCTCGTTCTCCGAAAGGTGAATGAGGCCGACCTCATTTAATGGGATTGTCCAAAAAGCAAGGCCGACCCCTTGTTCTATAGGTGACGCTTGTCCGGTCGTGGGCCGCCCATGACCACAGCCACCACCCCCCAACCCCCGACCGTGCCGCTGGCCATCTGGCCCGTGGCCCAGATCACGGCCCAGTGGCAACGGGCCGGCCGCTACCTGCCCGACTGCACCCGACATCCGGGCAAGATGCTCCCCGAACTCGCACGACGCATTGTCACCGAGTACTCCGACCCGGGCGCCCTCGTCGTCGATCCCCTCGCCGGGATCGGCACCACCGTGGCCGAGGCCGCCCTACTCGACCGGCGTGCGGTCGGCGTGGAACTCGAGGACCGCTGGGTCGCCCTGGCCGGGGCGAACCTCGATCACATGTTGGCCAGCAAGCAGCGCCGCCGGGCCGAGGTTCGCCACGGCGACGCCCGGCGCCTCGCCGAGATCCTGGGCGACCTCGCCGGCCGGGTCGACCTGATCGTCACCTCCCCTCCGTACGCGTGCGACGCCGGGGTGATCGACAAGCCCGCCTGGCTGGCAGGCGGCCGGCTCTGTCCGGCCGACACCCTCAACTACTCGACCGACCGGGCCAACATCGGCCACGCTCGCGGACCGGCCTATGCCGCGGCAATGGCCGAGATCTTCGTCGCTTGTCACGCGGTACTCCGTCCCGGCGGGAGACTCGTCGTGGTCACCAAGAACACCCGGCGCAAGGGCCGGATGCTCGACCTGGCCGGGCTCACCGTCGCCCTCGCCACCGAGGCCGGGTTCTCCTACCTCGGCCATGTCATCGCGCTGCACGCTGCGATCCGCGACGGCGACCTTGCCCCTCGGCCCTCCTACTGGCAGGCCACCCAGCTTCGCCACGCCCGCCAGCGCGGTGAACCCGCTCACCTCGTCGCCCACGAGGACGTCACCTCGTTCATCCGCATCACGACCCCTTCGGAGGATGCCCATGCCCGCTGACCTTCCCCTCTCGGTTTGGCCCACCGCCCAACGCAACGCCCGCGCCCAACGCGCCGGCCGCTACGTCGAGATCTCCGGGCACCACCCGGCCAAGATGCTCCCCGCCATCGCGACCCGGGCGATCGCCACCTACACGAGTCCGGGTGACTTGGTCCTCGACCCGATGGCCGGCATCGGCTCGACCCTCGTCGAGGCCGTCCACCTCGGCCGTGACGCGATTGGCGTCGAGTACGAGCCGCAGTGGGCAGAGCTGGCTCGGGCCAACATCACCTACGCCCGTTCCCAGGGGGCGACCGGGCACGGCGAGGTGGTCTGCGGCGACGCCCGGCATGTCACGACCGTCGCCGACCCCTCGGTGCGGGGCCTCGTCGCTCTGGTGCTCACCTCCCCGCCCTACGGGCCGTCACTGCACGGCCAGGTCACAGCGCGGCCAGGTCATGGCATCGCCAAGTCCCACAATCGGTATTCCACCGATCCGGCCAACCTTGCCCACGTCGGCCTCGCCCGGCTGCTCGACGCCATGCGCACCATCCTCACCGGTTGCGCCTGCCTGCTCCGCCCCGGCGGATTCCTGGCCATGACCGTCCGGCCGTGGTGGCACGCGGGCCAACTCATCGACCTCCCGGGCGCCATGGTCAGAGTCGGCGAGGAGGCCGGGCTCATCCTCTACGAACGCAACGTCGCCCTGCTCGCCGGGCTGCGCGGCGAGCAGCTCGTGCCCCGCACCTCGTTCTTCGCCCTCGAACAGGTCCGAAAGGCTCGAACTGCCGGCATCCCCCGACTGGTCACCGCTCACGAGGACTTTCTCGTCTTCCGGCTACTACCTGCTGCTGGAACGGAACCGGCGGTCCTTCGCCTGGCCGCCGCTAATGAACGGGCCGCAGCCAAGAGGGCAGCGTGACTCCGGCCGAGCGACCCCTGTCAGCACCTCTCTCGGGAAACACGCCCAAGGCCTTGACTTGCAGCGCCTGGTTGAGGCCTCCTCCGAGGTGCCAGTCCCCGAAGCGCGTGGACTGGCGCTACGACACGGAGGAAAGGCAATGTCCCCTGCAACTGGGATCGGCTACGGGCACCGGCACGCTTGGAGATCAGCCGGCTGTTACGGCCGGCCGGCCAGAATCGGTCTCCACCGACGCCCGCTGGCCGAGGGAAGAGTGACCAATGGGCCGCTCAGCCAGATGGAGGCGGCCCGGCTAATCGGCTGCAGCCGAGACACCATCGTTCGGGCCCGGCGCTCGGGCCGGTTTCCCAACGCCCGCCTCGATAACGGCCGCTGGACGATCCCCGCCGATGACTTAGTCGTCGCCGGCCTGTACCGGCCGCCCGAGCACACCGGCGGCGCATCCCCAGCGCCCCCTTCGGCCATACCGGTCGAGTCCGCCGAGCCGGCCCCTGTCGAGCTCGCCCGCTCCGAGGCCCGCATCGCCGGCCTGGAGGAGGTTGTCGCCCGCCAAGACGACGAGCTGCGATTCCTCCGCCTCACCATTCAGACTTTGGCCAAGCGGGGGGTCGCCTGATGGGTCGCCCTCTCACCGGGTCGCTGCGCTCCTACCAAGGCCTGTGGTGGGTGAGTGTCCCCGAGGTCCGAGGCTCCTCCCGCCGCCGCCACGAGTCGTTCGTGGCTGAAGCCGACGCGCGATCCTGGCTCGCGCAGGCCGTCGCCGCCGTACGCCAGGGTTCTCCGCTGCCCGACCCGAACCGGTTCCGAACCAAGACGCGCACCTCGCGCAAAGCCCCCGCACAACCCCAGCCGTCCCGTATCCAACCCGACATCGCGTCCGTCGCCCGCGCCTGGATGAACGCCGCCTACGAAGACCTGCGGCGCGGCGGGCCGGAACGGGCCGAGCGGGTCCGGCGAATCGTGGAGGGGTACCTCGTTCCGTGGTTCGCACCCCGCACGACCACTATCACCGACGTCTCCTATCTCATGGCCCACGAATGGCTACTGCGACTCGTCGGCCGCGATCGGCCCGGCGGCCCCGCGAAGGTGCTCGTTTGGCCAGCCTCGATGAGCATCAACGGTGGGGACGGCGAGCTGGGCCTGGCCGAGGTCGCCGAAGCGGCCGGTGTCAGTCTGCCGACCGTGCGCCGACGTTGGCGGGCTGGTCAGCTCCCGGGCGCTTACCGCGACCACACCGGACGAGTTCGCGTCCCTGTCGCTGCGGTTGCTGCCATCACCACCAAGTCGAGAGCACCTGTCGGGCTCTCCCAGGGGTACGTCGCCGACGCCCTGTGGGTGCTGCGCCGGATCCTCGCCTTCGCTCGGGCCAACGGTCTCTTCCCGCCCGGCTTCGACCCGACCGAAGGCCTCGACGCGCCACTCGCTGACAAGGCCGTCGCCCGCAACGCGCCCCGAGGCGGCCAGACCCGACCGCTGACGCTCGGCGAATGCGCTGGCCTTGCTTCCCACCTGCACCCGGTGCACCAGCTGGCCCTCTGGATCCAGCGCATCATGGGTCTGCGCATCTCCGAGGCCTTCGGGATCGCCGTCGGCGATGTCGTCGACCTCGGTGACACCGGCCTGCTTGGCGTCCAGGGCCAAGGGGGGCGGACCTTCACCGTCCGCGACGACCACGGCCAGATCGTCGCTGTCCCCTATAAGCCCACTCTCAAGACCGCGGCCGGCTCCCGGGTCCTCGTCGTGCCGCCCAAGTTGATGGAGCTGTTCCGCGTGGCCATCGAGGCGTTCCACACCGACCCCGACACCGGCGACATCGACACCACCGCCCGTCTCGTCCCCGGCCTCCAGACCCCCAACCGCTCGGGCCAGCACGCCTACCGCCATGCCTTCGAGGAAGCCGCCACCGCCGAACAGATCTCCAGCGACCACCTCGGCTTCAGCGTCTCCACCCACTTGCTCCGAAAGAGCTGCGCCACCGACCTGGCCTGGACTGCCGGCATCGAAGACGCTGTGCGGCGACGCTTCATGGGACATCGAGCCGGCGAGGACGTCTTCGGGCGCATTTACACCCTCGACCACCCCGACGTCGCCCCCCTTGCCAAAGTCGCCGAGATCCTCGACCACAACATCGCCATCACCATCGGCGGACTCATGACCCCCACCGTCCGGCGCGTCCACTGGGGCACCGCCAACCCCACCCTCGTTCGGGCCGACCACATCGACGCCACCCTCGCCGCGGCCGGATGGCTCGTCGAGCCCGGCAACGCCGACGACCCAATGTGCGATGCCCAACGGGTCGCCGCCGAGCTGGACATCTACCCGACCACCGCTCGACGCTGGATGACCGACGGGACCATCCCCACCGTCGCCGTGCCTGACGCTACCGGCGTACCCCGTCGCCACGCCCGCCTCTCTGACGTCTGGCAGGTCAGAGACCGGCTCGCCGGACAGATCCTCCTTCCCGACCTGGCCCAGGACCTTGGCCTCCGCTACCACGAGGCCTACAACATGCTCCGCCGCCTCGGCGTCGAAGCAGAACAGCGCCCCGGCAACCACGAGTACCAGCTGACCCACGAGGCCGCGGATGCTCTCCGGGTCGAACACCAGCGCATCCAAGCCCTCCATCGCCGGTCGATGAAGCTCGCTGCCGCCGCCCGAGCGCTCAAGGTGGCACTCAGCACCGCGGCGCTGATGTCTCGTACTGGTCAGTTGGGCGTCGACCCAGAGACCGACTCCTCTGGGGCTCGGTTCGTCACTCGCGCCTCGGTCCAGGAGTGCTGGCTTGACCGGCAGGTGAGAACCCGCCCACGAGCGGGCGCGGAGCCCGGGGTACCGATCGCCGAGGTGGCGCGTTTTACCGGCCAGACCACAGGAGCGCTGGCCGAACTCGTCCGAACGGGCGTTCTGGAAGAGGTTCTCGGACGACGCTGCCGCCAACTGTCCGTGAGGAGCCTTTTGGCCTGGATCCCGACGCGGACGCACAACCCTCTCTAGCAGGGCATACTCCGATCTGTCTGGCTTTCACGGCGACAGAACCGTACGAGTAATCCGGCATGCTTTGCCAACTGTTGCTAAATGGAAGGGCGTCCGGCACACTCGAAGGCGATGGTCGAGACCGCAACCCCCCAGCGACGCCGAATCCGCAAACGCCTCTATCGAAGCCGGATGGACCAGATTATGGATCTCGCCTCCGATGCTGTCCTCACCGTGGTCGATGACCCAGACGACCCGGAAGCTACCGGCGCTTCGTTGGAGCTGTATGTAAAGGAACAACCCCGCGGGGAGGGGTACGTCTGCGACTTCGTGTATTCCGATCCACGTCTACCGGTCACGGTCTGCGGAGTCTTGCTGCGGTCCGCTACGGGACTAACGGTTGGGGAACTCGAGCTCTTCCGAGCTCAGTGGGGGTACTTCAACGACTACGGCGAGTTCGTCGGAGCCAACGGTGAGTGGCGGGGAAAAGGCGACGAGACCTGGGACGTCTCCGCTCGCATGGAGAGCGGCCGTCCGGTCTTTACGGGCATCACGGGTGCCCTTCTCCGCTCTATCCCGATCGGCCGCATCATCGCCTGGGCGCACGAGGCCATGGCCGACGACGAATGGCGCGAACGCGGACTTAGGACCGTGGGGCTAGCGGGAGTCAAGACCGTCTCAACCTCCGATCTTCCCTTAGAGGTGAGAGCGGCTCTGGAACGAACGGCGGCGGTCCCTGCCCAACGACGCGGTCGGCCACCCCTTGCCGACGAACTCCTCGAGGGCGTCGCCTTGGCGTATCTGGAGGAGGCCAAACGAGGTCGCGGGCTGACTCGCCGCCTGGCGAGAAGGTTCGACCGACCGGAGGAAACCGTGCGCGACTGGATCCACGCTTGCCGAGTTCGTGGCTACTTGTCGCCTGGTGCAACTGGGCGTCGAGGAGCCCAGCCAGGCGATCGCCTCCTGCTGCACCCCACACCTATCGAGGAGCGTAAGAAATGAGACCTTCCCAAGCCCGCATCGATCGCGGTGTCCGGTACATGAAACGCTTCCTGGCGAGCGATGACGCCCAGGGCTTCATGGATCTCGACGACGACGCCAAGCTTCTGTACATCATCGGCATCCTGATCTGCAACGACGTGGGCCTCATCGCAAAGGACAAGCTCGACGCTGCCCTCACCGACGACTCGGTTAGATACGCCGCTGTGTTGGTAGCGGGACGGTCCGGAGCCATTCCAACTGCGGCGTCCACGGAGCGATACGCCTGAGGTGAGCCGACAAGGTATGTTCGATTCATCGACGGCCGCCGACGGTGATGACCTCAGACTGGCTGTGGCGAGAAGCGCAGACCGACTGAGCTATCGGCCTGGCGGGACCGCTTTGCGGCGGGTGAGGCGGCTGCGCTCGACCTACGCGGGGACGCTCGATTGCCGACCAAAGTTATGACCGGACACCGCGCCGAGATTCGACGTAGAGGTACGAGGATGGAGGTATCGCTCGTCGCTCACCAACCAAATGGTCGGCCCCGCGGCTTTGCAGCGGTCGCCCGGAGTTCGCCCCAAGGCGGTTCCGCTTCATGAACAGGATTGTGATCCCGCTCTACGAGGAGACTCCGTTCGTCCCCGACATACAGGTGGTGTACTGGGTCGACACGACGATCCTGCTTCCAGACGACCCGGAAGAACAGCGGCCGGTCGTGGTGATGGCGGTGCCTGAGACCACCGCGGGCACGGTTCGAGTAGCCACACGTTCGAGCACGGAGCGCTGGGGAATCCCTCACCCGCGGTCCGAGGACCTCGGGCTGAGCAAGGAGGGCTGGTTCTCGCGCCGAGCAAACGTCCTCTGCGCGCTGTGGACCCTCGGGAATGTCACGTCGACCGGTCGGCTCGACGACGACACCTTTGCAGCTGTCTGCGCGAGGTTCCTGTGACTCCCCTCGACGAGCTCAGAGGAGGCTCGATCGGCGAAGAGTTCGTCTCGCTCCTGCGCAAGACGATCCGAGCCGTGGCCATTACCCGGAACTTCCCCCCGCCTGATGACCTCACGAGGTGGGACAGTGAGGCTGTCGGCCGCATCGTCTCGGAGTTCGTCGCCGACCCGCAGACCCCGCGTCGCCTGATGGACCTAGCCACGACCTGCAGCAGCGATCAAGCCCTCAAGGCCAGGCTTGAGGGTACGGTACGGAACTTCCTTGCTGACTTGGGTCGCCGGACGCCGATCGGCAAGCTCGTCGTCCGCCTCAATGACGTGCTCGGCAAACGTGATCAGTTTGTCCGTGCCGATGGTCGCTGGGCGCTGGTAGACGGGCCGGCCGGGCCTGGACTTGCGAATCTGGATCGATTGGCCAAAGCGATCCGCCCGCACGAGATCATGATGCCGAAGTGGGGCCATGATGCGCGTCGTGAAGCGCCGGTCGCTGACGCGGAGACGATCGCATCGCTGTGCAAGGTATTGATCGAGGCGGCCGGGGGCTCCCTCACGTCTAGGATGATGGCTTCCGCAATCGGGGTCCGCCTCGGGCTGGGTCAAGCCCCAGTGTCTCTCGACGCGTCCTCGTTGGACGGCGCATGGTCGCCAGTTTCGTCGACGGTTGACGCGACGGCCGACGAGGCGCTGCGGGAAGCAAGAGCCACGGAGGTCTTGGCGCTCCTCAACGACCGCGAGCGCCTCGCCCTCGCGTGGTTGGAATGCCCTGTTCGCGAGCTGGCGCCACTCCTCGGAGTTGGGCCATCGCAGGCGCACGTCATCCGAAAGGGGGCGACGGAGCTCCTGCGGGCCGAGCTTGTCGACGATTCTGATGGGGAAGCCATTGCAGCCCATGTTCTTGAACTCGCGCGGATGTGGACTGAACAGTGGACAGACAGCGGAGTTCCGACGTAATGGGAGCGCGATGAGGTACGGATTCAAACACCCCCTCGACGTAGACCTCGCTGACTTCGTTGGCGGGCTGGTCGACGTTGAGCAAAGGGAGCAGCTGGAGCAGCACCTCAGTGAGTGCCTCCTGTGCCGGATCAAACTGCGCCGGCTGCGCGACGCGGTTGGCGAGGAATTTGCCGCGGACGGGTCGGTTCGAAGCGATTCGGAAGCGGACGCGAGGGTTGATGCCTGGCCACGATTCGCTTTTCCGACGTCGAGATCAGCCACCGTGGCTGTCGATCGACCGGAGCCCGGCCAACTTTGGGCAGCCGGGGACGAGGAGCGGATCCTTCTGCTCGTCGTCCGGCAAACAGAGGACCGGGTTCTCGTGGTGCCGGTCACGTTCGACGCTCTGTCTGCTGACGACGAGACGATCGTCGTCGATGCGGCGCTCTCACCGTTCGACGTGTCACTCGCCGTCTACCCGATGCTTGCGGTGGAGTTGCCTCAGTCGGTTCTTGTTGGCCTATTTGCCGAAGTGGTGGCAGCCGCGGACGTAGACCGTCTGCTGGCGGGCTCCCTACCTGGTACCTCGCGTGGCGAGCCCATCAATGGACCGACCGACCCGCGGCTGGAATTCCGCCAGCTCCTAGCGGACCGCATCGCTGCTTTGGAAGAGGTCAACCCCGACCCCGATACCGGCGCCGACGCGCCACCGCCTCGACCAGAGCATCTGGCACAGAGGCTCGCAGCGGAGCTTCGCGATCGACGGGGTGAGGCCTGCAAGGTCCACCGGCTCGGTTCATGGGAGGAGCTCATCCTCGCTTATTCAAAAGGTTGGTCACCCATAGCGAGGGTCGATGAGTTCGGCACGATTCTTGTTGTGTTCGACACCCTGTCTGGACTCGTCAATGATGCCGATTTCAATGCTGCCATGTCGGTGCTGACTCGGTTCAACGCTTCGGCACTCGTCGTGCTAGTGACCCGACTGAGTCCCAGCGCGGAAGTCTTTGACGCTGCGTCTCTTAGTTACGGCATTGGCGTGCCATCCGGTGAGACGAGTCCGCCGAGCCCGATGCTCTCTGGTTTAGCGCCGGCCGATGCGATCTCGAAGTTTCTGGACCAGAACTCAGCCTGGTCTGAAACCGCATGGTCAACACGTGGTTCTGCGTCCCCCTCAGACGTCCTTGCCACCCTTTCGCACTCCGCGGCCTCAGCGCTAGAAGAAGTGGCGCGCCAAGGGCGGCGCGCCAGGATCGCGTCGAAGATCGCCGGTTACGAGTCGGCTGAGCACCTTCTCCACGAGTTGAACGACGTGCTGAGAGGCGCTCTCTCGGGCGAGGCGGTCGCAGAGCGTCTCGCCGACCTCGCGGATCGGAACGAGTCATGATCCGTCGGGTCCGTCTCGACAACTGGCGAGCGTATCGGCACCTGGATTTGGCCGTCGACCCTGGCGTTACGTTCCTGGTTGCCCCAAATGGCGTTGGAAAGAGTTCCCTGCTCGAAGCCGTCCGGTGGGCGCTTTCGCCGGGACAAATGGCCGACGACCCGACAGTGGTACGCAATGGGCATAACGAGGCCGCTGCGACAGTGACCCTGACCAGCGAGCGTGGTGAGTTAGAAGTCCGGCGCGAGATAAGCCTGCACGGGGCCCGTGCTACTTCGAAGTTCAGTGCCGTCCTCGACGGCCAAAAGCTGCCGGAAGGGGAGTTTCGCCGCATCCTTACTGATGCATGGTCTGCCGATTTGCGTTTTGTCTCCAGGACCGCCTTTCTCACCGAGGACTTACGCGTCGAAGAGGACGAACCCGATCTCAGGGCGCACCTTTGCAGCGTCTACTCGCTCGACGAGTTGCAGCGAGCACTGGAGGAGATCGGGCCGGCGCTGACGCGAGCCAATCGTGGCGTCAGGACAGCGCGAGCGGAGCTGACGACCACTAGGGAGCAACTCGACACCGCTCGGGCCGAACGGGCAGCGCTCGACGACCGTCTCGAAGCAGCGCGATCGGCGGTGTCGGCCGCTCGCCAACGGCAGGCAGGCATCCAAGAGGCCGCGGAACGTGCTTCGGCAGCGGCTCGGCTCCAGGCGGCGGCGGTCTCTTGGGACGATCGGAGCAGAGCGTTTCGCCGCGAGATCGAAGAGGCGGTTGGGACGCCACCCGACGATGCACCACTGGAGGAGGTACTCAGCCAAGTCAAGCAGTCGGTGCGCGACGGCGTGGAGTCGGCGAGGGCGGAGCAGGCGCAGCTCAAGGCACGGTTGGAGGCTACCGAGGCGGCGCTCGCGCGACTGCACGAAGCCGGAGGGGAGTGCCCCGTCTGCTTGCGCGAACTGGACGACGACAGCCGGGGGAGGGCAGAGCATCTCCACACGCAGGACCTTGCGGATGTCCGGCAACGGTTGCAGACCATCGACCCCGACCCCCTCGTGGAGCGTCTCAACGTCGTTGAGACGCTGGAGCGGCGCGTCGCGGCACTGGGCGAAAGGCCGAGCCTGGAAGTTGCCGACGACTCTGAACTTCTCGGTACCGATGCAGCCACTGCGCTGGCCGATCTTGAACATGCAGCGGCTGCGCTCCGCGAGCTGGAAATTGCTGCCCAGGGCGCCGAGGAGAAGATCGAACGGATCGCGGGCGAACTAGAGGAGGCGGAACTCCTCAAGCGGCGCTATCGCGAGGTGGCGCTTCTCGACGCTGCCGAGAAGGCCCTCAACTCCACGATCAGCTCTGTTTTGGGTGAGCAGCTCGCCCCGCTGACGTCGGAGGTCAACCGTCGTTGGCAGTCAGTGTTCCCTGACCGTCCGAATCTCAATGTGCTGCCTGACGGCACCATGTCCCGTGACGCAGGCGGAGCCGTCCTCGCCTTTGCCGCGTTCAGTGCCGGCGAGAAGATGGTCGCCAAGCTCATGATGCGGTTGACGACACTCCTGGTCACCACGAAAGTGCCTTTCTGCTGGGTCGATGAGCCCCTTGAGCATCTCGATCCTCCCAGTCGCCATCTTGTGGGCTCGATGCTGGCCCACCTCAGTACAGCGTCCGGGCTGGAGCAGATCTTCGTCACGACCTACGAGGAACCTCTCGCCCGCCGCCTGGCAGAGTTCCAGCCCGGCCGCGTCCGAGTCGAGTACCTCCGGACCGAACACGTGAGCTGAGGACCGCGTAGTTCAGGCCCAACTTTCTCAGCTTGATCGTCCCCGGGAGTCCACCTCGAGAGGACGAGCGGGATCGGTCCGACGTATGAAGAGGGCACAGACGCAGTCGGCCCTCCAGCCGTGCTGGCAACCACAGAAGGGAGTTTTGCCATGAGCGATGCCGCTACCTCGGCGCCCGAGGATCAAGCCCGCCACACTGAATACGCCATTGTCATCAATGGCGAGTTGGCGGTCGTTCCGCACCAGGAGGTGTCGTACACCGAAGTCGTCGCTGTCGCTTACCCGACTCGACCCGACCAGGGGACGACCTACACCGTGACGTACCGCAACGCCGAAGCTCCCAAGCACGAAGGGATCCTCGTCGAAGGCGAATTCGTCACCGTCAAGCAGGAAGGCACGACCTTTAATGTCACGCCAACTGGTAAGTCATAGCCCCGACCTCCAACGCCTTCAGGACGAGGGCTATGACATCGAGATCCGCTCGAACTCCCTTCTGGTAAAGCACGTCCCCTACGTGAACTCGGCCGGGCAGGTGGCGTACGGAATAATCATTTCTGAGCTTTCGACCAGCGGTACTACCACGATCAGGCCGAGCACTCACGTGGTGTCGTTCGCTGGAGGCATCCCCTTCGACAACCGCGGGTCCGAACTCACGAGCATCATCAACAGTAAGGGTCGAACCCCGGTCGCCGAAAGGCTGATCGCGGACTGCATCTTTTCGAGCAAGCCGCCTGAGGGTTACCCCGACTATCACGCCAAGATCACGGCCTACGTGAACATGGTCACTGGCTGGGCGCAGGCTATTGACCCAACGGTGACGGCAAAGACCTTCCCAGTCATCCCCGCTAGCGAAGAAGAGTCGGTCTTCCGATATCTGGACACGGCATCGAGTCGTGCCGGGATTAGCCTCATCACGAGCAAGCTGACCTTGGCCAAGGTAGCGATCGTGGGGCTCGGCGGTACTGGCTCGTACATCCTCGACCTCATCGCCAAGACCCCGATCGAAGAGATCCACCTCTTCGACGGCGACACGCTTTATACCCACAACGCGTTCCGGGCCCCCGGTGCCGCCTCCCTCGAAGAGCTGCAAGCCGCCCCATCAAAAGTCTACTACTACCAGGGCAAATACAGCGCAATGCGGCGTGGCATCGTGGCCCACTCGGTGAACATCGACGAGACCAACGTTGCCGAGCTGAAGGAAATGACATTCGTCTTCTTGGCTATGGACTCGGGCCCGGCGAAGAAGCTCATCGTCGAGAAGCTCGAGGGGTACAACCTTCCGTTCATCGATGCCGGCTTGGGCGTCTACCGGAGCGGTGATGCGCTGGCTGGCATCGTGCGAGTCACCACCAGCACCCCGTCACACCGACGACACCTCTGGGATGGCCAACGCCTGTCATTCACCGGTGCTGAAGACGACGAGTACGAGAGCAACATCCAAATCGCAGATCTGAACGCTCTCAATGCCGTTCTTGCAGTACTCAAGTGGAAGAAGCTGTTCGGCTTCTATGCCGACCTTGAGCGCGAGCTGTACACGGCCTACACGATCGATGGCAGCCACCTGTTGAACGAGGACAAGGCATCGTGAGGCGCACCTCGATCGAGCACGAGTTCGTGGAATACGTACCGTCCGAGCTTGCCGAAGGCATTCTCTACGTCTCCATTCCATATGCCACCGCCGTACACCGATGTGCATGTGGATGCGGAAACAAGGTGGTCACCCCGATCACGCCCGCCGACTGGCAGCTGCTGTTCGACGGAGACACAGTTTCGCTGGCACCTTCCATAGGAAACTGGGGCTTCCCCTGTAGGTCTCACTACTGGATCAAACGAGATGTAGTTCGGTGGTCGGACGCTTGGAGCGATGAGCAGGTTGCCGCTGGCCGCCAGCGTGACGACCGCGGCCGCGAGGCCTACTTTGCTCAGCGAGAAGGGACGAAAGCTGGCCTTGCGGCGTCGGTGAGCCGACCCGTCCGGCACCGGCTCAACCGACTCCGGAGGTGGCTCGGGCTTTGATCGGAGGCAGCAGGTACCAACGACTACGCATTCGGTGTGGACTGACGAGACCCAGCGTCAGAGTGTCACATCCCGTGCGTAACCTTATGACCAGGACTTGGGTTCACATCGGAATGACATCGGTTCGCGCCGATGTCATTCCGATGAGATGCCCTGAGCTGACCCGAACACCGTAGGTGAACGATGCCCGACGAGGACGCAAGCGCTGTAAGCGAAGGGGCCCCAGGCGCTGATCGCCGTGCTGCGGCCGTTCCGATGGTGGCCGGATCGGTCACTGAACAGGGCTTTGTCCGACGCACCAGGGCATTGCTCCGCACGGCTCCACTGCATCGGCTGGCCCAGGCCACCAGCTGGCAGGACTGGGACTCCACGCCATATGACCCTCGGGTCCTCTCGCTGGCGGCTATCGATGCCGTCATCGCCCGGATGGGATTCGCCACCGAGCTCAACTACGAGGACGTCCTAGTTGTCGTGGCGGAACTAGCCCACATGGCCGCCCCCGACCAGCCCGAAGACGAGCACCTCAAGGTCGCCGCCTACGTCCTCGACGGCCTCCTAAACAACCGCGACCGCAACGACTCCCAGCAGTTCGCCCTCACCTACTCCGACTACACCGAAGGCCACACCCGTCGAGAGCTGCGGTTCTTCCTCCTCGTCGAAAAGGCCCGACCCGACGGCCAGATCGTGCTCGAGGCCTCTGCTGACGCCGTCAACGTCTTCCGCGGCGGGCTAAACCTGCGGGTGGAGGACGCCCAGATGGCCATGGAGCTCGTCCTCCAAGCCCAACTCGAACGGGGTGACCTCGATGAGGCGGAGGTGACGGCCGAGCAGAACCAGCGACTCTCCTACGAGATGGGCGCCCAGATCCGAGCCCTCCTCGACGCCACCCGCTCCGACGTCAGTCGCGTGGACTGGAAGGGCGATGTGCTCAACCAACTGGATCGGGCCAGGGAACACGTGGGCCAGCGCATCATGGTCGAAGGCCAGATCCTGACCCACCTCTCCGCGGGCGACGAGGCCCGCGAAGGCGAAGTTAAGGAGAAGGCTCAGCGGGTCGCCTCGCTGCTCGAAATCTGCTTGCGGGAACATCGCCGCCTACACGAACGACTCATGGGAGCAAGCACCGTCTTCCTGACTGAACAGCAGCGTCAGGAGCTGCGCTTCCGGGGACATGGCCTCGGGCTGTTCTCCTGCGCCGATCAACTGCTCGCTCCAGTCCTCGAACTGAGGGCCTCGATCGCCGAAGAAGTGGCAACGACCTTCACCGAGACAGTCCTCGGCCCCCGCTCACCCCGCCTGCCACGCCTGAGCGACTTCATTCCGATGCTGCTGCGCCAGCGGACCCCAGGCCTCCGCGAAGACGACGATGACGATGTGCCGGACTTCTCCGACTGCGACGACGACGTCGAGGCCTACGACCCCACCATCCTCGACGCCGCGGCCATCGTGATCGCTCCCACCCGGGAGCGACCCGTACGCCTCTCCGAACTCCTTGACCAAGCACGCGCCTGGGATCCCGAAGTCGAAGAGCTGGTCCGCCTCAGCGTGTTGTGGTCCTTCGCACCCGAGTACGACGACGACGAACTAGCCGGAGCCGTCGTCGACCTTATCGACACCGACGTCGTCGTCATCGCGACCGGTGACATCCTCGGAACCGAGCATTGGACGGGTGACGACCTCCTGGTCGGTCCCGCGACACTTCTCTTTGACGACAACGCAAACACGGTCGACGACGAAGAATCCACCCACGATGCCGACGAGCCCCTGGATGCCGAAGAGTCGGAGGTGGTGTCGTGACGGTCGCCGCCGCGGAGGCCGGCAAGGCCGCCGAGTTGATCTGTTTCGCCCTCCAACCGAAGATCGCTCGTGGTGCCGACGAACGCTACGGGTCGCTGTGGAGCGACTATCGCACCGATGAGAGCTTCCGAGACGTAGTCGAGGCAGTAGCCAACGGCCTCGGATTGGTGGTGATTGACGCCACCGACCAGGGGCTAATCGTGGCCCCTATGGACAAGTCGCCGTTCATCTTTCGTCTGGCCGACTACCAGCGCGGCCTCGACTCCAAGAAGCGCATGCTCATCGGCCTGGTCCACCTTGGCATCGCCGCGGTGTCCTACCCGAAGGAGGTCGACCTCGAAGACGACGTCGTCATCCGACGCACGGCTGAGCAGGTGGAGCGATTCCTGCGCGACGCCTGCGCCCGCCTGGCGGAGGGCGACAACCGCGACCCGGAGGCGGGCGAAGACGATGAGAAGGCTGCCTGGCGGGCCTTTGCGACGATGCCGCCGTCGATCCGGATGAAGAAGGGTGGCTATGCCGCCGACTGCACGATGGGCATCATCACTCGTGCTTTCGACTGGCTCGTGGCCCAGGGCATGGCCCGGGACGCCGGTGGAGGGACCTTCCAAATGCTCGACCGCTACCGAGTACAGGTGCGCGAGCTCGCCGGCCATGCCGCCCTCGAACGCCTGCGTAGCTTGGTCGCTCCCGAACACCACGAGGACACCACCGTCGACGCCGACGCGGTGGACGGCGACACGCCAACTGTTGACGACGATGACCTCGACGACGAGATGGCCAGCGAAGGAGCCCGCTGATGTTCAAGCTCGCCCGCATGCATCTCGACTCAGTGGGCTCCGACGCCGCCCGCTTCTCGGGCCTCACCCTCGACTTCACCGACGACGAGCACAACCCGCTGGACACGATCATCTGGCTCCGCAACGGCGGCGGCAAGACCAGCCTTCTGTCATTGCTCTTCTCCCTGTTCTTGCCCTATCGACGCGACTTCCTCGGGTACCGAGAAGACAGGAGGACGCTGGGCGACTACGTACTCAGCGGCGACACCTCGCACGTGCTCTGCGAGTGGGACACCCCCTCGGGACCGCTTGTCACCGGCGCCGTCTACGAATGGCCTGATCGCCGCCGACCGCTGGAGCATGAGAAGCACGCCGGTGAGCTCCAGACCCGCTTCTACGCCTTCAACCCGAAAGCGAGCGTGTTGACGTTCGATGAGCGTCCCGCACGGGATGAGGTGGGACGCCGTCGTCCCCTCGACGCCTACGTCCGGGAGTTGCGCTCACTTGGCCGGAGCCACCCGCTCACCAACCTGGCGGTGGCCAACACCGGTACCGAGTGGAACCATGCCCTACTCGGGCGGGGCATCGACCCAGCGATCTTCAAGTACCAGAAAGAAATGAACAAAGGCGAAGGAGCCATCGACGAGCAGTTCCGCTTCGCCACCGGGGAGGCCTTCGTCAACTTCCTGATCGAGATGGCGGTCGATGCCGAGGCCTCCGAATCCGTCTCGGATCGGATGACCCAGCTGGCCGGAAAGCTGGCGGCCCGCCCCCGAACCGAACAAGAACTGGCCTACTGCGAAGGCGTCGCCGAGCGGCTCGGACCCATCGCCTCGCGATGGGCTGACCTCGGGCGTCAACGAATTGAGGTCGACGAGGCCTCCATCGCCAGCCAACGGCTGGCAGGTGGGCTGCGCGCCGCCAGCGCCCTGGCTGCCAATGCCGAGCAAGGCGCCGAGACCACCAAGTCGGAAGCTAGTCTGCGCCGCACCGCTGCAGAGACGGCCCGCACGACGGCCCGCGATCGTGCGCGCGAGTACACCCGCCGGGCCGCCGCGTTCTGGGTTCAAGACGCCACCGCGCGCCTCGCACAGATCAAAGAGGAACGCCAAACCGTTGAGGAGGAGCGGGCCGGATGGGGCGCCGTAGTCCACCTTCTCGAGTTCGAACGAGCCCAGTCAGTAATCGAGGACATCGACCGTCAGCTCGCCGACAAGACCAAGGAAGGCGAGCCACTACGCCTCGCTCGCAACGTTGCCGCTCGACGGCTGCACTGGCGCTACCGCGCCCAGCGCGAGCTGGTGAACGCCGAACGGTCCGAAGCCGACGAGCGCGCCAGGGGCCACGATGCGGACGCCGAGGGTCAGGAAGAGGACGCCCGCCAGGCCCGCCAAGAAAACGGTCGCCTCGAAGGGGTGATCGGCGGGCTGGCTAAGGAGATCGCCGCCATCGACAAAACCGTTACCGAGGCGATCGACGCCCGCCATCTTGGGCTGGGAGAAGACGTACCGGCAGCTGTTGCCCGCGCTGAACAGGGAGAATCCACGGCAGCGGCCGCCATCGAACGTCTTGAGGCCGGAGTCAACCAACGGATGCAACGTCAGCAACAGCTGGTCACCGATCTGACCGCGCTCGGCGCCAAGATCACCCAGCTCACGGCGGTTCGTGACGCGGCCGCGGCCGAGCATGAGCGTCTCGACGGCCAGGCGGTGGCCTTCGGTGCGCACGAACGGGTCCGGGAGCTAGCCCAGAGCGACCATGTCTCGATATGGGGCGCGCACCAGATGCTCGACGCCCGACTGAGCGAGGAACTCCAGCGGGCCGAGGACACACTCGTCGCCGAGGAGGTGGGCGCCGAACGCGATCGCCGTAACCGCGACGCGCTGGGGGAAGGCGGCCTGCTTCCGCCTTCGCTCGACACCGAGGCCATGTTGGCTGTCCTCGCTGCCGCCGGGGTCAGCGCCATCTCTGGCCTCGCCTACCTCTCTTCCAGCGTGTCGCGGCGACACTGGGAGGCCACCATCGATGCCCACCCGGGACTCCTGTCAGGGATCCTGGTTGACGCCGGAGACTTCGAACGGTCCCGCACCGCTTTGATCGATGCTGGCCTGCACCCCGCCTCGCTGGTGACCGTCGCCCGGAAATCGGATCTCGACGGCGAGGGGGAGACCGCGTTCGTAGTACCCCCCAGCCCGGCGCTCTACGATCCGGCCCAAGCCGACGAGGAGCGCAAGGCCCTCGACGAACGGCTGGGGGGCCTTGATCGCCGTAAGGCCGTGCTCGCGGCGGGCATAAACGCGGATCGTGACCTACGTGGCGATCTCCGCCGATTCATCGAGACCTGCCCGGTGGGCCATCTCGATGCCCTCGCTCGCCGAATTGGCGAGCACGATCGGGCCCTACACGACCTCGATGAGCGCAAGGCCGAGTTCGACGCCGAAGGGGCGGATATCTCCGCCTTCCTCGCTGAAGCTGCGACCAGCCGCATTGAGCTGTCGGCCGAACGCTTGACTGCCCACAGTCGGGTCGGAGTCCTTAGCGCGTTAGCAGCCCAAGTGACCCGCCGGCCCGGCCTCGAAGCGGATCGGGAGCAGGCGGCAGCTGACCAGGCGATAGCTCGGAAGCGGGCCGCCGAGATGACGGATGCCGCTGCAGAGTCCCGTCGCCTAGCCACTGCATCGCGGGCCCAGATTGCGGCCCTCGACAATCGAATCTCGCAGCTCGATAGCTCGCTGGCGACGGTAGAGCTGCGGGGATCAGGTGAGTGGGGGACAGAGGACGGTGAGGGACCCAACTCGGGCACCTCCACCGAAGAGCTCGAACGAGAACTCGCTTCCCGAGACGAGCAGTATCGGGGGGCGGTGTCCGATCCTGTCCTCGAGGATCGACGTAGTCGCGCCGTCACCGACCGCACCAGCGCGCAGACTCGGCTGAACCATCAAGGCGACTCCGCCATTTCCCGGGCTAACGAGTTGCGCCATGAACCGGCCGCCTCCGACTCCGAGTCACGAGCTGCCCGCGTGGCAGCGTTGGATTCTCGCCATCGGGCTCTATTGACCGAAGGCGGCGAGGCCAACGTCGACCTCACCGCAGCCCAGACTCGGCTACGGGAGCACACGCCGGCTGATCGTCAGGTGTACCGGGAGCTGGCCGAATCAGAGTTACCGACCGACCGGGCCGACGCCGAACATCGCCAAGGCGAAGAAGAAGCCGAGGCCACCCGTCAGCAGGGGATCGTCAGCGAAGCCGAGCGAATGATCGCCGAGGCAGTAATCAGGTCGAACGCCGCCAAGGCACGCAAAGAGCTGCTCAGCGTGCTCGCTGACGGTCTCGACAATCTGATCACCCCAGACGAACAGATCCAGCGCATCACCGAGGAACCATTCGTGGGCAGTGACGAAGAGGCCCGAGCAGCCCAATCGGAGTCGAACGCCAGGCTGCGCAGTGCCACTGAGCGATCCAATACCACCGAAGCACACCTCAACAAGGGCGTCACGGACCTACGGGCTTTCGCCACCCGCGCTGACTTTGAGTCGGCCGGGTCCTTGCGAGAACCCGTCATCGTGGGCGAGATCGCCGACGTGGGCCGTCGGGCTGCCGAGCTGACGGACGCCCACGAGACCCGTGCCGCGGTGCTCCGCAACGATCTCGCCGCCATCTCCGCCGACCAGCAGATCCTCGTCACGGACCTATCCGACCAAGTGCGCCGAGTGCTCGATCTGTTGAAGAAGGCGCCTCAGACCTCGATCATGCATCCCAGTCTGGGCGAATGGGCGAACAAGTCCTTCCTTACCATCAGCTTCGACGACGTCACGTCCCAAGCCGACGAGATGGCTCGGAGGGTCAGTGCAGAGATCGACGTCATAGTGGCTAAGGGCGATGCCCCTGATGGCTTGGTGACGTTGCAGAAGGCCGTACACGCTGCCGTGCCAGGAGGTTTCAAGGTCAGAGTCCTCAAGCCCACGGCCGACCTACACGAAGAGCGTGTCCAAGTATCGGCCATGTCGAAATGGTCCGGCGGCGAGAAGCTCACTGCTGCCGTGGTGTTGTACTGCATCATTGCCCGCCTCAGAGCCCGCAACCGTTCTCGCGAACTGTCCGTCGGCACGAGCGGTGCGCTCATGCTCGACAACCCGCTCGGCAAGTCGAACTACGTCGGATTCCTCGCCGTGCAACGCCGGGTGGCCGAAGCCCTCGGTGTCCAGCTCCTCTACACGACCGGCGTACGAGACCTCAAAGCAGTGGGGACCTTTCCCAACGTCATCCGGTGCCGTAACCGTCGAGCTGCCAGCACCGACCGTGGCTATGTCACCGCCGCCGAGCGGGCCGGTGAGGCGCACGGAACCTCACTCGAAGGCATGGTGTCCTCGGCCCGCGTGGTTCGGCTCGACCCTACGCCCGTGCTAGTCAGGGAGGACATTGACGGCGCCTCTCCTAATGAGGGAGGCCCCGCCAACCATGGCATTGCCTGACGCCTCCGGCTCGACACCCAACGCCGAACAGACGCTCGACAGCGCATTGGCCGCGGCCGTCGCGGCCGCGGGCCGGCAGGGTGCCCTACTCGAGGACCTATGGCACGCCGCCTTCGCCATCGAACCGGAACTGGCGTCATCGGTCGACCGGAGGAGCCGACTCCTTGCCTCCCTTGAGCGGCTCGCCGCCTCCGGACGCCTCCGAACTTGGCCAACCCGACGTGCGAACTTCGAACGCAGCTCTCTTCCTCCGCTTCCGTTGGTAGTACGGGCTCCCGCAACGGCGGCCAGGGAGCGCCCTATCCGACCGGCTCTGCCGGCCGAGCTGCGCCCCGAACTCGCCGAGGCTGGGAAGCTCGACCGTATTCGAGCTGACGAAGTAGCGACGCTGGTTGCTGTGAATGAGTTCCTCCGGGATTTCGACTCGGCGCGTCCGCCGGTTCCAGTCCGGGAGCGTTCGCTAGAGATCTTCGGCGACGAAAAGCGACTCGACGCCGTTCGTAGTCAACGGCTTTATGTCACCGGAGTGCTGAGCGACGAGTTACTCCGCTGCTTCGAGGTCCACCCACCCTTCGTCTACCTGCGCGTCTCAGACGCACCAACCGCCCTCGTCCTTGAGAATCACCACACCTACGACTCGGCTTGCAGAGTCCTCAAGATTGACCCGCGCGATATTGGCGTTGTCGTCTACGGCGCTGGCCGGGCCTTCTGCGCGTCGGTGACCTACCTGGCCGACCTGGACCCGGACGTGAAACAGGCCTACTACTTCGGCGATCTCGACACTGCTGGCCTGTCCATCCCCGCGAGTGCCCACATGGTCGGGGAAGCGGCTGGCACCGCTCCGGTGACTCCAGCCCTTGAGTTGTATCGGGCGCTCTTGGCATCCCCGCACCGACGGCCCGCTACCCCGGTCTCCGCCGCGGCGGCCACAGGATTGGTCGCCTGGCTCCCCGAAGATCTGCGTGCCGGGGTGTCCGAACTTCTCATTTCTGGCCACTGGGTTCCCCAGGAGGCCGTGGGCCTCGAGTTGATGGGCTCTATTGATCACTGGCTTTGACCCGACGGTGAGATGTCGGGGTTCAGGTCGGTACACGAAGGTCGCACGGGTAAGCCAGCATCGAAGTTCGGGTGACTAATCCGAAGGTCTCCCAGGATCGACAGCTGCGGCGGGTTGCTCGGGACTTCGTCGTTGAAGCGATGACCATGAGTAGTGCAGCCCCACCGTCCTGGGATAGTGGGAGCGTGACTGTAGAGGCTGGCTTCCAGTCGTATCGACCGACCGCCTATCTGGATCAGTGGGTGTGGATCCGTCTTGCACGCGCCGCCTCCGGCAAGCCGGCTGCTCCGGGCGACCCCGAGCTTCTCCAAGCCCTCATCGACGCGGCGAACTCGGGCGTGGCGTTCCCTCTGTCCTGCACCCACTACATCGAGACCGAATCCATCAAGAGCCCTCGCCAGCGGCGCGACATAGCGAACGTGATGGCCTCGATCTCGCACTTCCGGACGATCCGGTCGCGTAGGGATCTTCTGCGCAACCAGCTCCTGATCGCGATGCACGAGCAGTTCGGACGACCCACCTTTCGTCCCGAGAAGCTGGACCCGGTCGGTGTAGGTGTGCATTGGGCCTTCCAGGGGGTCGAGAAGATCCTCCAGGTCCACGACGCCGACGGCAAGGTCATCGACCTCGACCAGTTCCCTCGCGAGATGTGGGTCAGGGCGACGCAGGGCTTCGAGTACCAGGTGATGGCGGGGCCGCGTGATGAGGACGTCAGGCCGCTGCGCGAGCGATATGGGTACAAGCCCGAGGCGACCGCTGAGGCGGGTCGCAGCCGACTGGAGTGGGAACGGGAGTTCGTCGGTCTGCTCGTCGACACCCCACCGAAGGATCCCGTTGAGCTTCGGGTATGGATCCAGGCACGTGAGGTCGTTCATGAGAACCTCGAGCTTCTGGTCCGTGTATTCAAAGAGTATGGGTTTCCCATCCGGCGGCTTACCGGCGGCTTTGGCGAGGACGATCCAGAACGGCGCCGGGAGTTCATCAGCGGCTTCTTCGATCGGCTGCCGAGCGTGCGGGTGGCCGTCGACCTGAAGCTCGCCGTCCACCGGAACAACCAACGAGGATGGGACCACAATGACGTCTACGACACGGACGCGATGTCGATTGCTGTTCCCTACTGCGCTGTCGTCCTCGCCGACAAAGCGGTCGCCGACGCGTTGCGTCGTGTAAAGGCAGGAGAGGACCACGGGACCCTGATCACCGGCAAGCTCGAAGAGCTAGCCGAGGTTCTGCCCGAGATGGTTCGACACGCCCAGACGCTCCCGGATCCAAGTGGTTGGGAGGCGTTCGCACCCGGGGTCGGCTTCAGTCCGGTAACGCCGGAGCAGTTCGTCGAGGAGATGCGAGGGCGGTGATCGTCGCTGCGACGCTTCCCGTCGGCCGCCCGAGCCGACTCGCCAGACGGTTTCTCGGGACCCGGAGCGCGTTCGACAGGTTCTGAGTAGGGCAGACCCCGGGCAGCTGCATACTGCAAATGTCCTGACCAGCGAGTTCGTCGGGTCTGGAACCCGAAGGTGCGTGATGGTCCTGAACCCCCGCCACCAAGAAAAGTGCAGGTCAGAGCCCTCCCAGCCGGGAGGGCTCTCCTGTGCCCCGTCGGACGTCCCTACTCCAATCCCTACAACGGGATAGCTTTGGCTAGCTTTGGCTAGCTTTGGCTCGTGCGTGGAACCAAGCGCAAGCTCCGGGAGGGAGTCTGGGAGCTGCGGGTATACGTCGGCCGCGACCCAGCGTCGGGCAACCCCCGACAGATCTCCAAGACCTTCCACGGCGGTTCAAGAGCGGCGGACGATGCGCTGCGTGACCTGGTCGCAAAACACAGCGAGGGTCGGCAGGACGGTCTTGGGGTCACATTCGGCCAGCTCCTCGACCGGTGGCTAACCGAATGCGAGCGTCTCGACCACTCTCCAACGACGCTGCGCACGTATAGGGCGCAGATAGAACAGACCATCCGCCCCTCGCTGGGCAAACTTCGCCTGACCAGGCTGACTCCCAAGCACCTGGACGATCTGTACGGTCAGATGAAGGAGGATGGCCTCTCGGCCAAGACCATCCGAAACCATCACGCCATCATTTCCTCAGCGCTGCACCAGGCGGTCCGTTGGCAATGGGTCAGGGAGAACGTGGCCGAAATGGCCAAGCCGCCCCGTGTGGCCCAACGCCGGGTCAACGCACCGTCGGTTGAGGACGTCCGCTCCATCATCGACGCAGCAGAGGACCGAGACCCGCGGCTAGCACCGCTACTCATGCTCGCGGCTCTGACTGGCATGCGCCGAGGAGAGCTGTGCGGACTCCGCTGGACCGACGTGAACTTGAAGTTGGGCGAGCTGGAGGTGCATCGCTCAATAGTCGTGGTGCCCGGCGGACTCGCTGAGAAGACTACGAAGACCGACCACTCCCGTAGGGTCGCTCTCGACGAAGTGGGCGTAGCTTTGCTAACCCGGCATCGGTCGCTGGTGGACAAATGGGCTAGCGAGGTTGGTACGGCGGTCGCGGAAACCGCCTTCGTGTTTTCTCCATACGAGGATGGCTCACAGCCCTTCCGTCCCGACAACGTCACCAACTTCTTCATCCGAGTCAGGGACTCGCTGGACCTTCCCAACATTCGCCTGCACGATTTGCGCCACTTCACGGCAACCCAACTGATCGGTGCGGGCGTAGATGTACGAACAGTTGCAGGAAGACTTGGTCACTCCGACCCTTCCCTGACCCTTCGCGTCTACTCACACGTCATCGAAGAGCGCGACCGTGCTGCTGCTGCAATCATGGGCAATGTCCTGCAACAGAGTGACAAACCAGCCCAACTCCCGACTCCTCCAAACGAGTCCTAATGCCGAGCGAACCCGATGAAGCCGAGATCGTGCTCTACGGGGCGTCGTATTGGGCGGAGCATCCAGATCAACTCGCTGAAGTCCTCAAGGAAGCGACGGGGATCGATTCGCCATCGATCGCTCGTCGAATCAATCGGCACGATGAGATAGTTCACGCTGTCCGCTTACCCTTCGACTTTCTGGCCAATCGCATCCTCCCAGGGTTCCTAACGGCGACAACTCCGATTCCACCGACGAAGCGGCTAACTCTCACAGTTGAAGAGGCCGCCAACGCGCTCGGTATCAGCCGGACGCTCGCATACGAAGCGGTGCAGCGAGGCGAGATACCCCACATTCGCATCGGAAAACGAATCCTGATTTCGCAAGCTCAACTAGTGTCCTGAGTCGGAGATCCGCTGGGTATATGCAGCCAGCGTTGTGAGGATC